>JBFLWZ010000046.1:0-13212 GCA_040757615.1 Thermoproteota archaeon
GGCCTGTGAATGAAACAGATCAGGAGCAAGCAGCTGCTCACCGTCTTTTAAAACTGAGAGAAACAACGACGTGAACTTGACAGTTTCGTTAGTGTTTGCGTCATACAGCCTGAACATTATCGAAGCGTCTTGGATGTTTCCGCTTGTCAAAATGGACGGACTTATTTGGACTAGGAGCTTTACATCCCTTCCCTTTAGGGAAGCATTAATCTCCTTGCGATCTCCGCCATCGGCAAAGGCGCTATTGCAAACGAGTTGCAATGATAGCATAGGAAAAATAAGCAGGACAAATAATTTGCCAAACAGGCGGCAATCAATTGCAGACAAGCGCATTATTGGCAACAGGCAAAAGTTGCTTGGATCATGCTTTTGAGCATTGGGGTGTTCTAAGTGTAGAACAGCATGCGGCTATTCCTCCAGAGATTCTACAATCGCCACAAGTTGCCCCAGCGGAATGCACGTTGACCGCGCTTGTATCTTTACAATAGTTCCTGTCTTGTTGTCAACCACCCATATATTGTGGCAGCATGCTCATATTCAGACCTGTGGACTATGTCGCCATTTTCATCTATCGCTATCGAATCAGAAAAGCCCCTGTCGTACCTGGCGGCATGCATCCTTCCATTTTGAAAGACATAGGCTTTTGCCTCAAGCCCACTTTCTGCAAAGCTTGCCATAGATCTCTACACATACTCTTCGTCAGTTCTTGCAGTGTTTACTGCACTTAAAGGCGATTCGACGGTTTCGATAAATGCTTCTTCAGGAGATGCAGGGTTGCTTGGATCGCAGACGGACCTTGGAAAATACTGCATGTATACGGCGTTGGGCGGAGTATAGTCTACCGACTGCAGAGAATAGCCATCAAGCATCGTCTTTGGCAGCAGTATTGCGAATGAAGAGATCTCTTTCACATTTTCAATTTGCGCTCCACAAGGATTATTGAATTTTGTAACACTGATAGCGTGACCGGGCGGAGTAATAACTGACAACAGTAGACGAGGAGCTTGCCAAGATTGAAAAGATGGCAACAAACGCGATCCCGGCTGCCAAACCAGCTATTGCCGGAGCTGCCAGACCATCACCCACATGAGCCGATAGAACCTCGAACTACTAATGGAGCATTGTGTTTGTTTTGTCCATCTCTCTGATTAGTCAAGACTTCCTTCGATGTTTAGATGACCATTCTCGCAAAACCAGCTTCCTCTTACATTTTCAAAAAAGTCAAAAGTCAGATTATCATAAGTGGGATCAAAATTTTCCTTCTTAATGCCACATATTCTGCATATCAAAGTGCGTACAGATGGAATAGGTGCCCACAACGTAGATTACTTGTAAGCGGATGCTTTTGAGCCTTTTGATAATCAACAACACCTACAAAGTTCAAGAATGTGCCTCGTTAATCATCAGGATGAAGTTATTGTCCTATAGGTGGACTATTCCTGCATTGATTGGATTTCTTGCTCTCTATGGCCTTGTAATTGCCTATCACCAAAGTAATACAAGTCCTCTTGCTAACGCCATGGGCTATTTGGCAAGAGCAGAAAGCTCGCAGACTCCAGAGGAATTGGTAGACTATGTCATGATATGGCAAAAAGGGAACTGCCGCAGAGCGGAAATCCCGTATGGATCTACTCAACCGCAAGAACAGATTTTGCGCTCATGCAGGCATATCTTGACGATCTGATATCAAGGGTCGCCTATGCTGCCACGCTAGACCCTCAAAACGAAGAGTATGTCAATAATATGCTTGATATGCATGCCGGACTTGAGGCAACTCAGACGGACATCTTTGAGGCTTGCCGCAGGCTCTGCCAAGAGATCAGACGTTCTTAACTATTCATTACAGTTGCTGGTAGTTTGTGCCTTTGGCTATACCATGTGTCGCTTACTCTGGTTCTTAGTGATCTTGCAGACTAGCCTGAATTTCTGTTGTTGAAACCATTGTCAATATCTGCGGTTCAGCAAGGTGAGAGACTAGAAAAGTGCGTATCTCGTACTCGCCCGCTCTTTCCGGAATCCACGATATTCCGATTTCGGCCCTGCTGTTTGGGTCAAGCGTGCCTTTCTGCCACTCCAAGTAAACGGTTACACCGTCTTCATCCCTTACTTCAATGATTGCAACAAACGGCAGGTCATAGATGTGCGAATTGACGGCAGTGGTTGATATCATGGTCAGCTGGCCTACTCTTGCGGCCGATAGCTCGTTCCCGCTCATGTCCTTCAATACTGGCCGAGTCTGTCCGGTAAAGCCTCGTTCTCTTATGCCCTGCGCTGGATTTGGATGAGATGACGGCTGGCTGGTTGCCGCCATTATTGCCAGCGCCGTGGTCTCGACATTGGTCTGGCTGTCAGGGATCAAATCTTGTGTATAATGAGTGTAGACACCACCAGTGTCGCTGTCTTGCATCTTTTTCAGTATTCTGTACAATATGACATCGATATCTTCGTCACCAGCTCTTACAAAATCATGAGCTATCTTCCACAATGCAATTTTGTATGTGCTGTACCGATTGCCATCTGAATGAAAGGCCTTGTCCCTAAAGCCCACCCCGTCAAACATCATCTCTCCGGCCACTTGGCACTGGAGGCTTGCTGTATAATTGCCAATCTTCTGGTAATAGATGGCTTTTAGAAATGCAATGTCGGCATAGTCAGAGCACTGGAGTTCATCGGTTCCGGCGAAATCTGTGTACCAGACGTTGCCAAAAATGTTCTTATTCAGGGGCGACAAGAACGACGCATCTTTGTCCAACAAGATGCCATAGGCCGTCCTGAATTCCACCAGATATTTTTCTCGATAAACTGAAATAGAATTGGTAATGTTTGCAGACAGATCTGTGTCATAATCCGCCAGAACTCGGGCTGCCAGTTCATTGTCTGACCATAACCAGTACCTTTCGATTTGCTCGTTCTCCCTCACCAGACCAAGCGAGGCGTTGTACTGTAATCCTATGTAGGACTTGGCCTTTTGCAAATCAAAAGAATCTTGGGCCCTCGCCGGGGCAATTATGGTGTTATTTAGAATAAGCAGAATTCCAAGTATTGATAGGCAGGCGCGAATATGCAATTGGTAGACGTTCCTAGTCTTCCTCATATTCAATTTCTATGCTAGTCTCATTGTCCACAAGAATTTCAACATCAACGGGAATTGGCTCTCCAACATCTGTTTCAGGTTAAGTAGCCCTGTTTCGTCATCTCCATTAGACTGCGTTTGATCAACAGGTTCATGAACGTGACAGTCTTCTAGAGAATGCTCGATGCAATCAATTATCCTGTCATCATACTGTGCTGTTATTAACTGTTCTATTTGCGAATCCAAATCCGGTATAGTTTGTGGTGTGTGTCGCCCGCCGAGATAGAATACCTTGGTTGTTTTGTCATTGGCAGTAAACGACATCTCGTAATAAACTATGTCAGTTCCAAAGAAGGTATCAGTTTTTAGCATAGACAGATCCGCTTCATGGAACTGGCGGAACAGTTTTGTGGTATCGTTCTGCGGTATTTGGAATATGTAGATTCTGTTGTTTTCCATATCATATTCTCTGTGGAGTGCTGTGCCGTTTCCATAGATGAGAATAGAATGGGCATAACATACTGGAGACAAACCACATCCTTTGTGAAGCAAGATTACCTCATTGCTGAGACCAGGTTCAATTGCAGATCCTGTTACATGAAACTCTCTTTCGACCACAAAATTCTCAAATTCCACCATCATTTTGTACAAACCAGCTTTTTTCATTACAATATGGTTGCCATATGACTGGTAGTCAATGGCATTTGGATAGGGCAACCTCTCCCCAGAATATCCAAACCGCCATTTTAGTTCAAAACGCGGAGGATTGATGCATCCCATCGCTGTTGAAAAAGTTGATGGGCTTGCCCAAGCTGTCTCTCCGTCATCTGCGTTGACAATCGGTATATGCGGCTTGGGATGGTTGCATAGGTTATTTGAAATGCAGTTAGCATTTACTGTGAACCAGCACCGAATAAATTCGGTGGCTTCCTGCTTCAGCGACCGAGCTTTTGATCTCCACAGAGGCGTGCATTCCCCGCGTTCCACAGGTGATAATGTGTCCAAACCCAGTCCACTGTCGTCGGCTCTACATGGCACGTTGTGATGGTACAGGTTTGTATTACATGTGCCAAGACGTACGTTCCATCCATTTGTTTTTGGAACCACTTTGCCTAGCTCTGACACTCAAGAAGCGTTTCAGTACTTCTTGTATTTAACGTCTGATGTACCTCTCTGGGAGAGAGGGAGAGAGAGGGGATTGTTGGATGTAAAAGAGCGGCATATTCATCTCATCCACCAGTTAAAACTGGTGTGGTCTTCTGCCGTCTTTTCTATAAATGATACCGGCTCGCCCACCTGATGCGCATCTTTCAGATAACTAATTTCTACGGCAATGCGCCTTATTTTTTCAGACGCAGAACCGCCAAATGCAGAGCCTGCAAAGATCGAGAATACTACGACGAATGTGATTCCGATAGCCAAGCCTGCGATTACAGGAAGCAAGCTACCATAGACCATTGGGACAATCTACTAGAAGACATTTTTGAACGTTCTGCATATTTCGATTCTGTTCGAGGCCACATTGCCACATGCTCATAACGTGCCATCTAGTGTAGGTGTGTCAAAAAACGGCACAAGTCTGAGCACAAAGATGGGGATTGTCTTTTCAATGCGGCGGTTCGCGGCCAACCACGCTGAACATTGCGGCCGCCAAATTCGTATCAACATCCGGGCGCAAAAGGACATATGATCGGAGTACACCGGTCAGACAGTCGCGTATGGACGCGAGGCGTGTGACCGGTCTAATCCATAAATAGTTCGGCGACTATTCGGTATTTCTGACCGAGGACACCATGACACAAGTTGACTGGTACATCGAAGGAGTCGAGTTCAGCAATTGCAACTGCGACTACGCCTGTCCTTGCCAGTTCGAATCACGCCGTCCCACGTACGGACACTGCCGTGGCTTCGCGGCCGTTTTCATCGACAAGGGCCATTTTGGAGACGTGGCACTCGATGGCCTCGGCGCAGCCCTCCTCTACGCTTTTCCGGGACCGATCTACGAGGGCAACGGCGAGTGTCAGGCCGTCATCGATGAGCGCGCTGACGGCAGACAACGGGACACTCTGGCTACCATCCTATACGGTGGCGAGACCAACGAAGGGGCGACCCACTGGTGGGTCTATCGGACGATGTCGAGCACTGTCCATCCTCCGCTCTTCAAGCCCATCGAATTCGACGTGAACATCGAGTGGCGAAGAGCGCGTATCGTGATGCCCGGGTTGCTAGAGTCCACGGCCCGTCCGATCCGAAGCCCTGCGACAGGGGCTGAGCATCGCGTCCGCATCAGTCTCCCGAATGGGATCGAGTTCGACCTCGCGGAGATCGGCAGTGGTACTACGAAGACGATGACCGCCATCGCCCTCGACCTTAAGGACACCTACTGTCACTTCACTCATCTGCGCCAGTCGGGCAAGGGTGTGGTCCGCTCGCGATAGAATCCATTCCGTGTCCAGATCGGCGGCCTTTCCGTCCCATGTTGCGAGTTTGCGTGGCTGACAGGGAACAGGTGAAGTAATGGATACTTTGCCTTACAAATCATCATGATATTCTTGAACTTTTATCCAATCGCTTCTAGTCTGTCATCGCTTGCGTTATACGTATGCATCCTTTGAAAGAATGTTAGTGGTAGCAATGATCAGCTGGCCTTCCCTGCAAAATATGAAAATGCATAATTGCAGCCAAATTATGCATGTACACGCTCAAATTATGCATTTTTCCCAGCACAAAAAAGTCGTTATGCAAAATTGAGTGTAGGGGCGGTCAAGGTAGGGCCTATGACCACATAGTTGCATGGAAAACGCGTATATGCTCAGTGTATCGGCGCGCCAACCGGTGCGTCCTCTGTTATCGTCAGGAACACAGGCTTGCCCTCTGGTCCGTCAGCGGCCAATAGCATACCCCTTGAGATAATGCTCCCGATCTTTTTCGGCTCGAGGTTGGTGCATACAACCACAGTCCGACCCACAAACTCTTCCGGCTTGTAGTGCGGCGCACCTCCAACGGCAAGGTCCCTCTGCTCACTGCCAAGGTCTACAGTCACCTTGAACACCTTCTTCATTCCAGACATCGCCTCCGCGTGGATCACCTTGCCTATCCTCAGGTGCACCTTTGAAAACTCGTCAAACGTGATCAGCTGCTCTGGAGCCTGCTCGCTCATAGCCAAGGTGTCAGGCGAGCCATTAAAATTGGTTACGTCAGCATCTTAGCCACTTGTGAGTAGAACACCCCATCCGGCCCCGGGTTTTGCGTTCAAAAAATGCATAATTTTTCGAGCATGAAATTAGGCAACGCTGTACAAGAATCAGGTGTAGGGAACGTGCAAATGTCTATTTGATCCTGTCAAACGGCTTCATTGCGTCAGGCAAGCTATCAATCAGGTCAGTGGCTATCATGTGGAAGCCGGTGCGCTTGAACGCAATGCTGCCTGCTATCCCGTTGAGATACACCGCTGTAATTGCAGCGTCAAACGGCTTCATACGGGCCAGCAGCCCTGCGGCGAGCCCCGACAGCACGTCGCCCGTTCCGCCCACGGTCATTGCAGGAGTGGACCTCTTTATCGCGGCAGTTTGCTCGCCGTCTGAAACCACGTTCATCCATCCTTTCAGTGCTATCGTTATGCCATGCTCCTTTGCAGCCTTCTGCACGACTGACACCATCTCTTCCTTTGTTGTTCCCGGGTCGCTGCCAAAAAGCCTCCTGTATTCGCCGGCGTGCGGAGTTACAATGCTCCCTGTGCCAGAGATGTCGCTAAGCACCTGCGGGATGAGGGCAGAGGCATCAAGCAGCATCCCTGTGCCGGCCTGTTTTAGTTTGCCAATGAGCGCAGATATCGCTTCGGGCTCTAGCGTCATCCCCATGCCTATCGCAGCGGCGTTTGCGCGCTTTGGCAGCATCGCAACCAGCCTGTTTGCTGACCCGACTGTCAGCTTGTCGTCGGGTAGCGGAAGGGCTATTATCGCAGGTGAAAACGACCTGACTGCGGTGATTATGGACCGGGGGACAGCAGTATAGACCAGATCGGATCCTGACCGGAGCGCTGCCATCGATGCAAGCACCGGCGCGCCGTGGTAGAACCTGCTGCCGCCAGCTACTAGCACTATCCCGCTGTCGCCTTTCCGCGACTTGAGCGAGCGCGGAGGCATCAGCTGCCTTATCGTCCTGTCCGTGACCGCGATTATTGAAGGCAAATACGAAACATGGATATTGTTTATGGACGAATAAACTTTGCCTATGACTCACGAGGCAGATCTGGACCGCTGCGAAATATAGAGATTGAATTCATTTCATTTTAAGGTAGTGCAAGATTCTTTTCTAAGACGAGGTCTGAAAACCATTCCAATAATGATAAATCAGCTCAATAGTTGCTCGCTTTGATGCAATCGAATAATAGAACAATAGCAGCTGCAGCGATTGCCGCGGCTGCGCTTTTAACAACAGTTCTGGCATCTGCAGGCAATGCATCCGCAGACGACGGCAATGGCCTAGTAGTGCCGATGTATGGATGGGACGCAGGATGGAGCAGGTTGATTGACGCAAAGGAGGAGAACAAAGGGACAGAGATTATTGCAATCATCAACCCGTCAAATGGCCCCGGAGGGGGCAGGGATTCGCATTGGGCAGATGTTACCGACGATCTGCAGGACGCAGACATAAAGGTAGTCGGCTATGTTGCGACTGGCTATGCAGGCAAAAGCGCCGGAGCCGTAAAGGATGAAGTCGATGCTTACCATGACTGGTATGACGTTAATGGGATATTCTTTGACGAAGTTAGCCCTTCGAATGAAGGCTACTATGACGACGTGACCGACGGCGCGGGCCTGACGATCCTGAATCCTGGCGCGCCTGTTCCTGGATCCTACGAGGATTTTGGCGACATTATCATCGTCAACGAAAACGCAGGCCTGCCGTCAAGCATTAATTCTAATGGAATAAGTGAAAGCCATCTCGGAGTGCTATCGCATAGCGGGACGCCAAGCGAAGGCGAGTTCAAGGACATAACCGATGAGGTCAACTACGCCTACGGCGCGCCTGACTGGATGAACGTTGCGCCCAATATAGCAGATCAGGCAGATTGGGCAGATTAAGGAATAGTATCACTATCCTACACTCTTTTTTCTTGGGACTTGCACTGGAAGAAATATAGTATTATTACGATCCTGTTAAATAGTTGCCCGGCACATTCTACCGTTGGCATGACAAGCGGCGGACGCCATCAAAATTCACCGCCGCGAATCATGATCGTAGACGATGAAAAGGACATCCTTTCAATTCTAAAGTCAGGGCTCGAGTCGAAAGGCGGGTTTGCAGTAGACACATTCAGCAGCGGGGAGGCAGCATTGCAGGCATTTGCAAGCGGCCCTTCTGACCGCTACGACCTCATCTTGACTGACATCAGGATGCCAAAAGTGAACGGCTTTGAGCTTTACCGCAGAATAAGAGAAAGGAATGCCTCGATACCGATCGCATTCATTACTGCCTTTGAAATAAACGAAGACGAATTTTCCAAAGTGATGCCGTCCATAAAGGTCAGAGATTTCATAAAAAAACCAATAAGGATTCCCGATCTGGTGGATAGACTGAACGTGATTCTTGCAGCTGCCTAGGTGGGCTCTGCGTGTATTGTCACTATTGAACTGGGATACTGCTTCCGTATCTGCTTCTCGATCTCAGAAACGCGCTCATGTATCTGCTCTATAGTCATCTCACTGTTGAAGGCACAGTCTACGTCTATCTTCAGTACATTCGCTGCCTTGTATATAGCAATCTTGCCGACTCTTTTTACGTCGCTAGATCCAGTGACGATACCCCTTATCGAGTCCTGCATGTCACTGTCCGCAACTGGCTCGATACCACTGATCTCGGGCATCAAGGGTTCAAGGTGAACTGTAATGTTGTCTGCACTTTTGAGCCGTGTTTTTATCGCTTCCTCAACAGCATTAGCGATCGAGTGCGCTTCGCTGAGTGTTGCCGATCTGTTGACCTGGATGTGGAGCGATATGCCTACAGAGTTGGTGCCTCCGATCTTTGACACAAGGACATTGTGCACTCCTCTGACGCCATTTATTCTGGTAGCCACCTTTTCAATCAGCGATTCTGGAGACACGTTGTCGTCAGCTTTTGGTTCAAAGTGGACCGTTATGTTTCTTGGCAGGACATCCAAGCCTGCTCCAGACAGGCTCTTGCCGATGTTGCTCTCCACCTGCGCGCTGATGTCATGTGCATTTTCAAAACTTATGTCAGACCTCATTGCGATTGTGGCTTCTACAAAGGTGTCTCTCCCAACCCGACGCATCTTGACATCACTGCATTCAAGCACTCCTTCTGTGCAGTTTGCTGCCTGCCGCACTGTTGCGACTAGTTTGGGCGAGATTACGTCTGTAAGCTCCATCGCATTCTGGTATGCAAACCTGCTGCTCAAGTATGCAAGAAAACCTCCTAGTATCAGGGCTGCCGCAGAGTCACCGTAGCCAAAGCCGGCTGCAGCAAGCCATAGGCCGGCAAAGGCGACAGTGGTCGAGGCTAAGTCTGCGAAGGCGTGGTAAAAGTCTGCCTTTAGAGTGGACGGCCCGGCCATTGCAGTCTTGTTCATCGCTCGCCGAAGCACGATTATCCTGAACCCGTCAATAGCAAGTGTGTAAAAGATTGCTGTAAAGCCAATCACACCTGCATTCACTAAAGGAGCAGGCCCGGCAAAGGCGATCCGTGTAGAAGCTTCGTAGATGAAAAATATCGCGACCACAAAGAGCGCGATGCCTCCGATTAGGCCGCCGATTGTTTCGATCTTGCCATGGCCATAGGTGTGGTCTATGTCGCGCGGCTTAAGGGCAAGTGTCACTGCGATTATCAAGATTGCAGTGACTACGGCATCCAGCAACGCGTGGGCTCCATCTGTTGTGAGGGCTAGGCTGTTTGTGAGAATGCCCGCTACAAACTCAAAGACAAAGACAGAAGAGATGGCAGCAAACGACATTCGTAACGCGTTTCTCTTGATGGTTCCAACATCGCATGTTGCTAACCGCTCTGCCACTGTTAGCAAAATAATGCGAATTTTGTTATTTAGGCATTTGTGTTTCCACTAGCTATCAAAATTATAACGAGCTAATATCAAAAGGGGGGGGGAGAATCTAATTCAAGTCTAGCTGACTTTTTAGATTCTTGTATCTGTTTCTGACGGTCACTTCGGTGACGCCGGCTGCTTCTGCAATGTCTGTCTGAGTCCTACTTTCGCCAGTGTTAAGGCAAGCGAGATACAGAACTGATGCCGCAAGCCCCATCGGGTCCTTGCCAGCGGATATGCCGCTCTTGGTTACGTCTTTCATTATGCTCATGGCAACACGCTTTGTGCGCTCGCCAAGATTGGCCCTGCTTGCCACTCTGACGATGCATTTCATCGGGTCGATCATTGGAATCTTGAGGTCAAGCTCCATGACGACAAGCCGGTATATCCTTGCCAAGTCCTTGCGCTTGATGTTTCCGATTTCTGCGATGTCCTTGAGCGTTCTTGATGCGCCGGTTTCCCTGCACGCGATGTAGAGTGCCGCTCCGATCATTGCAGATATTGTTCTTCCTCTGACAAGACCGCGCTCCTGTGCTTTTCTGTAAATATATGCGGTCTTTTCAATCACCGCGTCTGAAACGCCCAGCTTGTCCTTTAGCCTGTCAAGCTCGGAGAACGCCTGGCGCAGGTTCCTGTCCGTCGGCGAATGGGCTTGCGAGCGAAAGTCCCAAGCCCGAAGCCTTCCCATAGTCGAGCGCATTGCGACATCCAGCGCCCGCCCGCTTGCGTCCTTGTCGGCTCTACCGATTACCGTAGACAGACCCATGTCGTGGCGGGCCAAGGAGCTTGGAATCCCAGTCCTGCTCCTGTCATTTGCCTCTTCTGTAGTAAAAGCGCGCCATTCAGGGCGGCTTTCTAGAGTTTTATCGAAGAGCACAAGACCGCAATTCCTGCAAATAACTTCACCAGATTCCGGATCTGTGACCGTCTGACCGGATTTGCATACGTTACACATTATTGCTGTTTGCATGTTTCTATAATGAGGTAACATTATTATCGCGATTCATACTATTAAACAATGCGAATTTCAAAATACTCGCAGATTATTTCTATTTTGACTAGATCATTGCGAAGACAATGTGATTTGTCAAAATTTATTAATATTTTTGTATATTGTGCTCAATTTTTTAATTGTATGAATACTTGGACAGTCATATACGACAACCGTTTTATCGCAAAAAAGGTAGTATTAAATGTGATTAAACGACAGGCCATAGCCAGCAGAATAGCTCAGTCAAGGCCACGCACAAAATTTGGAGAGCATACATATGGCAACTGTGTTATGTTTACTATTGACGGCCAAGAAACCTTTAGACAAATGTACGAAAAGATACACCAGGCAAAGATCTGTGTTTACATCGCAAACTATGACCTTGACCCTGCATTAAAGTTTGTAAGAAATTCTGATAGATTGACCGGCTACACAGACCATCAACACAAAGCGTACCCGTTACAGGATCTTTTGGTCGAAAAGGTAAGAGAAGGTGTTGAAGTCAAGATAATCGTGTGGGAGCCGCGGCTTGTTCTGAGGCTTCTTCCAGGTGCCGACGAGCGAGGAATTGACGGCAGGGCAGACGAAGTGAATGTCATTAACGAAATCGCGGAGAGGTATGGGATATCAGAAAAACTGATGGTGAGAATAGACAGCAGCGCGCCAACTCTTACGTCCGCTCACCATGAGAAAATAACAATAGTGGACAACCAAGTCGGGTTTTGTGGCGGACTTGACCTTTCAAGAGGCAAGTGGGATACAAGTAGTCATGACTACGATAATCCGCTACGTGATGTAAATTCAGAACCATGGCACGATGTGCATGCCATGGTGAGTGGGCCGGTGGTATGGGATCTTGTCTATCACTTTCATCAACGCTGGATCTATTCGAAAACAAAAAATGTAAAGCAGGCAATGAGGCTGAGGATCAAATCAAACTATTCAATCAAGGGCAACCATGGAAGCGTGCAAGCTGTCGCGCTTCGCACGTGGAACGAGCTTGATAAGCAGGGAGGCATTCAGGCATGGTATGCTACAATGTTTCGGAAAGCAAAAAGGAGCATATACATCGAAAACCAATTTCCGTTTCAGAACTCGTTTGCAACTAACCTTCTTGAAAAGAGGCTGAAGGAAGAACCTCAGATAAAAGTGATAATAGTCTGCCCAATGGAACCAAATCTTCCTGGCTTTTTAGGTAGTATGATTGCCAAGATGAGTGTAAATGATGTTAACGACAACCTTGCAGCTCTTCGCAGGGCTGGCGATGGAAGGGTAAGGACATACTCGCTGATCTCTCAGCATCCTACGGTTGCAACAAAGCGCAGGCAGATCTATGTCCATTCAAAGGTCATGATAGTCGACGACAAGTGGATCACAGTGGGTTCTGCAAACATTGACAAGAATGGCTTCAAGGATTCAAGCGAACTTAACCTAGGTATAACGTCTCCAAAACTAGCGTCTGAGCTAAGGACAAGACTATGGCAAGAGCACTTGCAAGAGGACTGCCTCGATAGGGATTTTGACCGAGGATTCTATGCATGGGAGAATATGGCTAATGAGAATGGTCGGCGCGTTTCTGAAAACAAAGTGATAAATGGGCACATCTATTACTATAACTTTGAAGAGATGGGACTGCCTTCCCCATATCATGATGCAAAGGGCAGCACAAAGTTCGAATTGCTATAGGTTTGCAATGACTCGGGCAAGACTTGATAGTTGCACAGGTTTTATCAGGGCGGAAATTCTCTTGCCGTCAAAAAACTGGTTCTCTGCAATTTCTTTTTTCACATTTTCATATGCCGTGACTATAAGGACCCTTGCCAAAGGATTTGTCTTCAGAATTCTTTCCGCCGCCTGAAGACCATTCATCGATCCTGGCAGCCGATAGTCAAGGATTACCAGATCAGGCCGATATGTATCATAATCCCGCAGTATCTCATTGGCAGTGGGTGCACTTACCTCGATCGTGTATCCCTTCTTCTCTAGAAAGTCCCTGTAGACCAGCAGAATGTCTTCTTCATCTTCTATTAACATTATTGTCTGCACCTTGTCCTGCTGCTTCAGCCCCACGGTACATGACTATTGATT
>JBFLWZ010000047.1:0-12770 GCA_040757615.1 Thermoproteota archaeon
AGCTTGGCACCGACGTCTATCAGGCCGCTTGAGCCACTATAGAACTCTTGCTCTGTGCCGGGGTTGAAGTTTATCAATTCCCATCCAACATTGTTCAGGCTGTGCAGTGCCGGCGGTAATATTATAAGGAAGGTGTATGCGGCAAGCCCTGTCGTTCCGATGCTAACGACAAGGACTACGACCGCAAGCCCTGTTATTATGCTATTGGGTCGCATGTTCTCTCACTCCTGTTGATGGATTGAACGGGTTGCCGAAAGGCCGAATTGTTGGTGCGCTTTGGCCTACAACACTTTTCATATCCAACATTCTTTGCCTGAATTATTACGTCGTTCGCAGGAAAAGTAATAAAGACAATCCTGACACAGGATAGCAGAACGGTTTACTAGATTGCGAGTCGGGACGCTTCAAAGCTTTTGTATGAAATAGAGCCTTACTCCAGAAGAATATAATACGAGTCGAGAGTGTCGAATAAAAGGCAGGCAGACGGTCATCAGATGCGCTATCGCTTACTTGCCGTAATTGCAGGATTGCTGGTTGCAGGCGTACCCGGAGCCTTTGCTCAAAGTGGGCTAGCGTTTACCACCTACCAAGCATGGGAGTTTAGCGCGCTTGGAAATATTCTTGCAACGTCTCCGGTGGGGGATCTTTCAGGCGACGATGTAGATGATCTAGTAGTAGCATCACAAAGCAAATCGATCTACCTTGTAGACGGCGCAACAGGAGAGCAGGTCTGGTCATACACTCCCAGCGAGACTTTTCTCTGGTCAGCGGTAATGGAATCGCCTGATGCAAATGAAGATGGGCTGCCAGACGTCTTAGCTATCACGGACAACGCAATTGTCATGCTGGACGGGTCCGACGGAGAAAAGATGTGGAATTTCAGCACCGATGCCAGCTCTTCCAACCTGTGCTCTGCATTAACCCGCTCTGTGCACATACTATCAGACATCGACGGGGACGGAGTACAAGACATTGCGCTAGTAACAGGATCAGGCGATCAATGCGTACAAAACGACAAGATTGCAGTGATGGCGCTCAGCACAGTGGATGGCTCAAAGATATGGGAATACTCGTACGAAATAGAGCATCACGGCCTCAAGGAAGGTAACAGAGGCAGCAGCCCGGCTGTGGCCGTCGACCTTGACAAGGATGGCTCACAGGATATCGTTGTAATCGACAGGCAAAATCTTGTGCACATGATAGACGGGCAGACGGGGAACGCCATTGAAACGACCGAGCTTGAAGTGTTTGGCGTGATCTGGAACCTTGTGACTGTGCCGGACATTTCAGGGGATGGAATTGAAGATGCCATCGCGCTGGAATTCATTGATGGCGGAGGCGGCCCCGATTATGCCAGTGTTGACGCCATCGACCTTGCAGAGGCAGAGGTGATCTGGCAGGCAAAAGCCGGCGACGGGTTGTTTTACGGAGGCGCAGTATATTCGTCGACATGGCTGCCGGTTGACGATTTGACATACATTGCGGTAACCCAAAGGGTCGAAAACGACCTCCATCTTGCGGTGCTTAACATTGATACCGGAGAGCAGGTCTGGCGTTTTGACCTCGGCGAGGAAAGGAGCAGGAACGACATTGAAAAGTACTACCCTGTTATCAGAATTCCTGATATATCTGAAACCAGCAACGACGAGATAGCAGTTGGAGACATTGGTTCCAGAATGTACCTGCTTGACGGAATGAGTGCGAACATCATATGGTCGTACCCGATAAACGAGCAGATAAGCGACATCCTATCGATCGAGCTGCATGACGGGCAGGCATACGTTATAGTCGAAGACCGTGATAAAAGAGTTCATGCTCTTGCCGGCCTGACACAGATCGAAACCGCACTGGAGATAAGCGCCTCCACACAGACGCTTTCCCTGACGCCGCTTCCAGACAGGATAACGGTCACTGGCTCGCTGACACCTGCGTTCAGGGGCGAAGTCGTAGAGCTGCGCTATGTCGACCCTACTGGAAAGGTCACGACCGTGCCCTTGGTGGTGGCAGGAGACGGCTCGTTTTCCCACGTCCTAGAGCCCCAGATCGTAGGAACATGGAAGGTGACTGCCCAATTCGACGGTGAAGGGCATTATCTTGACTCAAAGAGCCCGACCATCAGCTTTACCGTGACAGAGCCGGAACCTGGAAGCAGCATCTACAGGCTGGATGTGGAGGGAACCGAAGCGTCCTATCCAATCGCCTACCAGATCGAAGGCGGCAACATTACAGGCATGTCAGTCGACAAGGAGAGCAAGTCCCTTGACATCGCGATCTCGGCGACGCAAGACGGGGCGCTGACGATAAAGCTGCCAAGGAGCGTAGTAGATGCGTTTGATTCGAGCTATCGGGTCTATGTCGACGGCGAGTCGGCGGATTTTGAGGAAACGGAGACAGGCACTGATTTCAGGACGCTTGTCATACCATTCTCCAACAGCGCAGAAGAAGTGCAGGTTTCAGGGACCTACATCGTACCAGAATTTCCGGTGGCTCAAGTCATGATGGCGCTTGCAATAGCCTGCGTCATTGCCGTTGTCGCATACAGCAGGCACTTGAGCATTTACGGCCACTGAACGCAGAATGCGCATTACAGAAATTTGCAAGCTGATTGAATCCTAATTCATTCTCCTAGTTCTGTTATATCCAATAGAGAGTATGAGAGCGTATCATGATGATAAAGCACGCGGGGGTGGTCTGCCCGAATTGCGGCGACGGCCAAAAGATAACCGACACTGAAACGGGCGAGCTCATATGCACAAAGTGCGGCTTTGTGATACGGGAGCGCATCGGCAACGAGGACGAAGACTGGAGCGTCCTGGCCAGAGAGCCGGGCCGCAAGTTGAGGACAAGCCCCACTTCACTTGCCCGCTCCGGCAGAGGCCTCTCTACAGTCATAGGCAGGCCTGACAGGAGCGCCGGCAGCGGCCTCAATGCGGCCATGCGGTCCACTTTTGACCGACTCCGGGCATGGGATTTCAGGATAAAAGGCCAGGACGAGCGGAGCCTCCGGCGCGCGTTTGTCGAGCTTGACAGGCTGCGGAGCTCGCTTGGGCTGTCAGATGCCATAGTGGAAAAGGCAGCCTACATCTACAGGCGCGCGCAGGAGCGTGGGCTCGTCCGTGGAAGGACTATGCGGGCTGTCATGGGCGCGGCAATCTATATCGTGCAGAGAGAGATGGGCATCTCTGGCACGCTCCACGACGTGATTGCCGTAACGAACACAAAGGAGAAAGACCTTGCAAGGGCCTACAGGATACTCTTGCGCGAGCTTGACCTGAAGGTGCCGATGCTGGATCCAGTAAAGTGCATCTCCCTCGTGGCGAGCAAGGCCAGCATCAGCGAACGCACAAAGCGAAAAGCGATGGACATAATTTACAACGTCATAAAGAAAGGGCTTGCTGCAGGCAAGGACCCGATGGGTCTTGCAGCGTCCGTGCTGTATATCGCCTGCACCAGCAGCGGCGAGCCAAAGAGCCAAGCCGCCATTGCAAACGCCGCTGGCGTGTCAGAAGTGACATTGAGAAAGAACCAACAGATGATAATGCAGCAAGTATAATCATCGAATACCTGAACATTCTTTTGAGCATTTGGCTACTTTTCAGGTTCTAATACAATTACAGTGCCATGCTTATGCGGGTGTGGTTCGCTGTGATACTCATATTTCCCCGGCTTTGTAAATATGAACTCGAATGTCTCGCCCGGCTTTAACAATGATCTATTTTCCGTTATGTTCCAAAACTCTGGATCATTCTTGTCATCTGCACTTACCTTACTAGATGTGATGCCTTCATTAACCCATCTGACGGTATTGTTTACGCCTCTATGACTACTTTAATGACTGCTGGTTCAAAGTTGTTATGTTCTGATGTGGGCAAAGACGAGCCTTCTGGAATTATTACTATGAATACTTTTGGTCGGTCCTGAACATCACTTGCTACGTATAGAAGTGAGAACAAGACGCCAAATACGACAATGACTATCAGAAGCGTTGAATAATATCCCGCACATTTTTATGAAGGAAAGCTACTTTTGAGCCTTCGGTCTTTCAGTAATTATCATCAGATAGAGGTTTGTTGTTCTAATTGTAAAACACCGGTTCTGTATAGCGAACCTTATGTATCCATAACAAATCAACCACTACATGAATCGCAAAGTAGCCATAGCATTAGTCGTCGCCATTTCGTTATTAACTAGCCCGCTTTTCCATGACGCAGAAGCAAAGCAAATGTACGCGTCAGACTTGGGCCAGACATATGCGGTCTTTACAATGATTGCCCTTGCCATTGCAGGCTTTGGAATTCTACTGGCCTTGTATACCCGAGAGAGCATTGTGATAAAGAACCCAAAGATCGATTAGGTTGAGCTTGCTCCGCCTAAAAGCTATTAAAGAACTATAAAAATCCACATATTCCCATCAACGTCAGCTTTGCAGCAACAGCAGGATGGAATAATTTTTCCTCTGGAATATTCCAATCTGTGCTCAAAATATTCCAAAAATGGAATAATCTGGAATATTATTCCAATTGTCTATTCCAGCAGCCGTGTTTGGGTTGGAATAAAGCCATTCCAGTTTCAAAAATGAATAATAGAGTCCAAATTATTCATCGTCGTGCTCAAATTATTCATTTTTCCCCACACGAAAATTGGCGTTATTCATTTCTGAGTATGGAGGTGCAGCTAAGATGAGGCTTAGGACTGAATAACCGCATTTGAAAAGCGCACAAGCAGATAAACTCCTACAGAATTATCAGCTACTACTAATCTCGTGTTTTTCCTTTTTCAGATAAAGACAGACTAGCCCTCCCTTCTTTTTTGGGCCACCTCCATCAGACCAAACTCAAAGTCGCTGTCGTATTCATCCTTCATTATTTCTGTCCAACATCTCTTACAAAACGAACAGTCCTCTATCAGTCGCTGTTCAAATGTGACATCTAACGAGTCAAATTCATCTAAACACATCACGCAGTTTACCATTTCACTACAACTATTTCCACTTGCTTATCAATCTGGTGCAAGCTTGTTCTACTAGCAAGTGCAGATGAAAAGTATGCAACATCAGTGTCTGGCGCGGCCTAGGACTTTTGCTGCTCCCTCGTCCTCGCAATTTCTTCAGGGTGCTGTTGTTCGTTGTGCCTGTCGCGCTCTTCGACCGAATTAAAAGTCGCGCCGCACATCCTGCATGTCACACCTCCTGTATCTTGCTGAGTCATGCCGGCCTAGACGCGGCATGATATTTACGCACTCTGGCGCAATGTTATGAAACATGGATCGGCATCACGGCCCAGACCAGTCAAACGGAATGTGCTTGCTTGACCTGCCCTTCCAGTCCCACTTGAACCCCATCGCGTCCACCTCGTCTGCAACGGCCCTGCCCCACGTGGCGACCGTGCCCGGCCCTGTCTCGCTCCCAGGCGCGTTGTACGTCTGCACCCTTTTCCCCGACGGCGTCATGGGACCGGTCAGAGCCTCTGCCTTTGCGACGACTTTCTCGGGTATCTCGGCGCTCCAGTAGGCAAGGTCGTCGGTGATCTCAAATTTTATGGGCGCAAATTCAATCCCACGGATCTCTCCAAAAAGCTTGACCATCTCTGCCATAAAACCACCCGCCCTGCCTGTGAATATCATCTGAAGCGCTTTGCGTTGCTTTTCGTTTGCGCGTTCATCGAAAAACCACCCGCCGGTCAGCTTTGCCTCACCAGCCCAGATGTTGCCCTTGAATGACCCTACCATCAGGACGTTCAGCTCTTCAAGCGGCGTGTCGCCGTAGCGCCCCTTCTTTATGTGGTAGGCAAGAACACCGTCGCAGTCGCCGTAAGTCGGAGATTGTGCAAACGTGCAAGGGCATGGGATGCTGCACTTGCAGACGTCAAACCAGTCGCCAGAGGCATTCCACTTTGGAACCGACATTGCAACCATAGCCAGTCTGTATTATGTAACTGAAATGGTGCAGAGTGCTGTACAAATCTACTGGTAGCTGCGGTCCTGAGAGTAGCACAAAAATACCCCAGCTTGCTTATAGTTGCAGATGCCTGAAGTCAGCAGGATGTTCCATGTGGCCAAGGACACCAAGGTGGAAATGCACGAGATCAAGGACGGCATCTATAGGATATCTGGTTTTATCAAAGAGTTTGGGTTAACCTTCAATCAGTTCCTCGTCAACGACGAGCAGCCGACTCTGATCCACACCGGCCCGATAGGGATGTACGAGCAGATAGAGCAAAAAGTAAAGGAGGTCATACCGTTGGAAAGGCTGACCAACGTCGCATTCCTGCACTTTGAGAGCGACGAGTGGGGTGGTATGGAATTCCTAAAGGCGCCAAAGGCCCGGCTTGTCTGCAGCGACCTGAGCTCCAAGCTAAACCTCATGGGGTGGTACAACGTGCCTGCAGATCACGTCTCATTCTGGGACAACGAGATTCTGAGCACAGGCAGGCGCAAATTCAGGTTCATAATGACTCCGCACGTCCACCACTGGGACAGCATGATGATCTTTGAAGAGACTACCAAGTCGTTATTTCCTTCTGACCTGTTCCTTCAGCCCGGAGACAACAAGCCCGTCATCTCTGACGACCTGTCGGAGAGCATGATCAACGTGTACCGCGGTGCCGGCATATTTGCAAGCGAGCAGCCTGTAAGGCAAACAGTGCAGAGGCTCGCAAAACTAGGGCCGGCGATGGTATACCCTATGCACGGCTCTTGCTTTGACGGGTCGATGTTCCCGAAATACGCGGACGCGCTGATGAAGAACGCATTTGCATATTCCGGAATGCTCCTTGGGCAAAAGGTGGAGATCAGTTAATGGATGTTAAAGTCAGGCCGATGCGGGAAGACGACTTGGAAGAAGCGGACAGGATAGTGAGGCTTGCGTTTGGGACATTCCTTGGCATGCCCGACCCAATGCAGTTCATGGGCGACGCAGATCACGTCCGCACCAGATACAAGGCCGACCCGCAGTCAGCCTTGATCGCCGAAGTCGACGGCAAGATAGTAGGATCCAATTTCGCGCTCGACTGGGGAAGCGTCGGGATATTTGGGCCACTGACTGTCCACCCAGACTACTGGGACAAGGGCGTGGCGCGCGCCTTGCTTGACCGCACCATGAAGATCTTTGAAGGGTGGGGCACGAAACACGTCGGCCTCTTTACGTTTGCGCAGAGCAGCAAGCACGTCCACCTTTACCAGAAATACGGCTTTTGGCCGAGGTACCTGACTGCGATCATGTCCAAGGAAGTAGGCAAGGCTGAGAACGCCGGCCTTGAAGCGATCAACTATTCAGAGCTGGGCGCAGATAAGCAAAAAGAGATGATTCATGAATGCGCCCGGTTGACCGGCTCGATAATGGAAGGACTTGATCTGAAAAAAGAGATAATATCTGTCCAAAAACAAAAGCTCGGCGATACTATACTTCTGATAGTAGGCGACATGATATCTGCAATGGCAATATGCCATTGCGGGCCGGGGACTGAGGCCGGAAGCGGGACATGCTACATAAAGTTCGCGGCTGTCAGGGCTTCCGCAGATTCCGCTAGGGTCTTTGACAGCCTGCTGGACTCGTGCGAGCGCTACGCCCGGTTGGAGAAAGCCACGCGTCTTGTGGGTGGCGTCAACACGGGCCGGCACAACGCCTACAGGAGAATGATCGAGCGGGGGTTCCGCACCGACATGCAGGGAATCGCGATGCACCGGCCAAACGAGCCGGGCTACAACCGGGAAGACATGTTCCTGATCGACGACTGGCGGTGAAGCTAGTGGATATCGTGCGTGGCCACGCTTTCCCACGCAAACGAGTCATGCCCGCCACCATGGCTTTCTCTGACAGCCCAGAAATTGTACGAGCCTGACTTTCTGTCGCCGGCTTCATTCAGCTCGGTGCTGCCTGTCATGCCGACATACGAGTTGGCAGTCTGGACAAAACTGTCCCGGAGCTGGCCTGATTCGTGAACATCAAGTGCAAGTGCTGCTATCTGCAGCGCGTCGTATGTCGCTTCCGCATAGGACCTCGGCTCCCTGCCTATCTCTTCGGCTATCCTCTCTTCCAGCTTCCTGAACTCCTCTGTCTCATCCACTCCGTAGATTGGATTCAAAAAGTTCGTCCTTATCGCAAACCCCGCGGCTTCTTCGTTCCTCACCACGCCCTCAACCTGCACAGACCCGTCGCTCCCGTACCACCTGACGGCGCCTAGCTCCGGATGACTGTCAGCCTGGATGAGTATCGGCACTATCTCGTCAAACGCCACGATGTAAACGCCAACACACTCTGCGCCGTGCTGAGCGCTGGCCTCGCCCACCTTCTCCGAAAGGGACCTCAGGTCTTGCTCCCACACGATAAAGTTGATCCTGTGAAGGCTGGAAGAAAAGTCGCCGACCAGAGGTTCGTATCCGACTCCGTCAACCACCGTGCCGCCCAGCCTCTTGAAGTTCTCCTCGAGCAGCTGCTGAAGGTTGTTGCCGAAAACGTCAGTCCTCCACATCGGCACCACCACCCGAACTCCGTCCTCCCACATCTGTCTTGCAAGGACTTCTGCCTGCCGGATGTCGTCAGGCACGAGCCGGATCACATTGTCGCCCGGTATCGCCAAGTCGGGCGCGGTGCTCCCGATGCTAACTATCAACACATCGTTTTCGTCAGCATACTGCCTTACAGCTGCCACCTCTGCGCTTGTCACCGGGCCTATGACTATCCTTATCCCGCCAGCCGCTAGCGCCTGCAGCTTTTCAAGCGCGACCCCGGGGTCCGTCCTCGTGTCCTCGATTACGAGCGCGACCCTCTTTGAGGACCCGGACTCTGCCAGCTTTTTGTTTGCATCCTCCACCGCTATCTTTAATGCAGCCTCGGCCTCCTCACCGTAGGACGCCAGCGTGCCAGAGAGCGGCAGAAGCGCCCCGACAGTCAGGGTCTCGCCGGGCTGAGCATCAGCTGGCATGATGTACTGGGCCGAGCCGGTAGCCATCGAGCTTGCAAAGCCATAGCTGATTATGCCACCAACCAGCATGGCTGCGACCGTGGCCTGCATGTAGCGGACGCGGCCGGGGTTTCTCTTTGGAAAGGGCGCCTCCTGCTTTTTTTCGTGCATGTGGCCCCTGTATACCGTCAGGAACTTGTTGAACCACAAGAGCCCGCCAGCGAGAATGATGTATTCTGCGCCAAAGAGTAGGGACGCCACCCATACTTGCTCGTACAGTCCCGAAATTATGATGAACGCAAACCAGCTGTCTGTCACCACGATGCAAAAGAGTGAAAGCGACTTGAAGGTCCACGGTATCGACCACGGGTTTTCCTTCCACAGCCCGACAAGGATCGACAGCGCCGGGATGATCAGTATCGCGTTCATGATTGGGTACGCGATCATGACTGCAAACATCGCGACCCCTTCATGAGTGGAAAAGTCAGACAGCCCGATCGTGAGGACGATCAGGTACGCAAGGAACGCGGCATTTCCGGCTATGCTTGCACCTAGGACACGTCTGTCGAACGCGCTCCTGAATTCCTTGTATGTCGCAAAAAGGTTGTGTGCAAAGAACGGGTAGCCTGCAAGCCAGAGGACATCCGACATCGATGGGATTGGGGCAGCAGTGTGAAATACGAGCTCGTAGCTTGCCCAGATAATGTCCGCGCAGAACCAGAGCACCAATCCTGCGGCGAGGCTCAGGTACATCTTGGCATGTGGCCGGTTGTGTCTGAGCTGCCTGAGGGCAAGGACAATTGCAAGCCCCATCGTTATAGTCACTGTGGCAGTCACTATTAGCTCGGCATAGATGCCCTTGATTTCCCAGTCCGCGAAAAATATAAACGAATTCGCAGCGACCATCGACACAATCAACCAGAGCAAAAGCGTGCCCGATGTCAGATGTGTATCCGCCACGAATGTTCTCTATGATTAAAGTTCTATAAGAAATTTGCATCTTTTTCAGAGCAATTTTCGGCTCATTTCGAAGCCGATGACCCAGTCTTTGAAAATTGTTACAACGGCCCAAGTAGATCCCATGAAAGGGACCATTTTTTGCATGAAAGCTTGTTACAATAGAGGATTACATAACAATCTTCTTAAGATACGGTAAATCGCCGAACTCTGAATGAAGAAGTCTCTCAACACAATGCAAATAGCTTCTATAGCAGCCGCTTCGCTGCTGGTCGCCACCATGGGAGTAGCTGTCTCGATGCAGGCAAGCCCGGCTCCGCAAGAGCTGGACTTTGCTGCGATATTGGCAGCAGATGCAGCAAGCGTAGACTACTACCTGAAGATTGACGGAATCGAAGGGGAATCAACCGACGCCCGGCACATGGGCGAGATCGAGGTACTATCGTGGTCTTGGGGCGAGGCCAATGCGGGCGTGGCGTCTCGCGCGGGTGGCGGAGGTGGAGGAGTAGGCAAAGTCAACATGCAGGACTTTCACTTTACGGCCGTGATGAGCAAGGCGTCTCCAAAGCTCTTTGAAGCATGTGCAGCAGGTCAGCACATCAAGGAAGCGGTACTGATTGCAAGGAAGGCAGGAGGGGATCAGCAGGAGTACCTGAAGATCACTCTGAACGACGTCCTTATCAGCTCGTACCAGACTGGCGGCAGCAGCGGTGACGGCGGTATTCCGGTCGACAGCTTTAGCTTGAACTTTGCAAAGATCGAGTTCGAGTACAAGCCTCAGAAGCCGGACGGCAGCCTGGATACACCAATAAAAACGGGATACGACCTAAAGCTGAACAGGAAAGTCTAGGCACATCCTCTCTTCTTTTTCTTTTTCCAAAATATAACGGCACTTTTGTTCTACAACCCGTATAGCCTATCATGCGCGCAAAAGCGTATGGATGAAGCGGAAAAGATAGCGTCCGACTTTCAGTGCTATGTTTGCGGCGCGGTTTTCACTACCGAGCAGGATAGGCGCCAGCACCTTGAAAAAGAGCTTGCCGGCAAGGCGCACGACGACACCACAAAGCAAGACATCCAGATTGCGAAAAAACAGACGGAACTTGCAGAAACCAGCCGGCAGCCGTACGAGTCCGTGTAACGCCTTTATCTGATGAGGCGCCTCATCCTGTTGGCAAAACCCGGGTCAGGCTGTTCTTGAAGTCAGAGTATTTCCTTTCATGACCAATAGAGAGACTTTCTCTTCAATTAGATCCAATGCCCTTCTGACATAAGCATTCGTGATAAGTGATGGCATTTGAAGTCTATATCTCTCAGGTAGAGAATCATTGAGCTTTAGGAGCATCTCTAGTCGCTTTTGTGTATCGCATTCTTCTCTGATGCTGGAAATATGATCTAACAGGATTTGGAATTTGTTCACTTTCATATAACTTATATTAGCACAACTGGATTAAAAAGCATTCAGACTCCTTTTACTGAATCCTTCTCCATTTCATCGGGTCTACGTTCTTGGAGCTTGCTCTATGACGGGTCTATGATCTGTCGTATGATGTGACATCTTTCACCACACAGGGAACACCTCCTGCCTTTTGTGTTAAGAATGCATATTGACAAACATGGTCCTTCATGAAACTGTCTGCCCCCATGTTGAATTCGCCTGTGCTGTTGCAGAAGCAGCAGATTAAATTGTCTAATACCGGAATGAATCCATTTCCAATACAAACTGAGCATTTGTTATTGTTGTTAGATCGGCTTTTGCTTTCTTCCTTGCGAATCAACTTTAACTAAGTCATAATACAATCGTATGGCTTTTAACAGCTCATCACAGACCACCGGCAATTGAAGTCTGATTTTTTAGCAGACGCAGCAGTGCTTAGCCAAGGATGCCAAGAATTTTTGGCAAACCTGCCAGACCATATCCTATATTTTGATATTGAAAATCCGCTCCATTGTCCTGATAAAGTGAATTGCAGTAAAAGTTACAATTATGCAGCCAAGAACTTTCAGTCCTGCACCATGACTACAGATAATACTAGAAGAAGTATGGGGGAAATCTTTAATCGGGTTTTGAAATCGTGCAAACTAATCCAACAAAGTTTTAAATCATAATGGCATTGCGCTTGCGATGCAACATAGAAACCCTCCAGAAAATGACCAACGTCGGTACGTCCTTCTGAGAAGAGGCTGGAGCATCAGAAAACTGTGGATCCTGTCAATCGTAGGTGCGTCAGGGCTGGGATTGGATGCGGTATTTCACACGCTTGACTCGGGCACCCCTCTGACCATTATTTTTGACGGAGCGGACTTTTCAACCGGCGAAATGGTCCTAACGACCTCAAAAGAGATCGCAACGCTGTCTTGGGTAGGGCACACAATGTTCTTGGCCGCCTTTGCTCTGCTGATCGTGCTGCCACGGGTTTTCTTTGGCAAATCGCCTTGGACAGAGCGGGCAGCCGGCGGACGGACATGGACTGTGCTAAAGCAAGGCCGCACTGTAAAGCAGATGTGGATGGTAGCAATGGTCGGACTGTCAGGAATGGCACTTGACGTCGCTTTTCACTGGCTGCAGGATGGCTCGCCTGATCAGGTGCTGCTCAACGGCTCTGACAATCCAAACCCTGCAATCAGTGCCCTTGCACTAGTCGCACACGTCATGTTCATAAGCGCGTTCACAATGCTGATCTTTCTGCCAAAGATACTCTTTGCTAGACACACGACGACAATGCCAGTTGCAAGAAGATGAAGCTGCATATTATTGCGGCGTCAGCCGCATTCACTTTTTTCTTAGTCAGCGTATCGAACTATGCCTATGCCCATTCTGCCATTGACGGCGAGGCGACAGTAAAGAACGTCGACAAGTACCAGATAGCGTTTCAGCAATACCCCACGATCGCAAGCACAGGTGAAAACGCG
>JBFLWZ010000048.1:0-12576 GCA_040757615.1 Thermoproteota archaeon
ATGCGTTGTAGCGTTCGATCCAGTTCCTTTTAGTGAAATTTTTTTAATCTCACTAGCGCTCGCGCTTGCCTTCGACAAACTCTAAAAAGTTCGCCTTGGCTACAGAGTAAGGCATCTGCACCGGTGGGTGCTTGAAGCAGTATGCCGAGATGCTCTCAAGCGGCCCCGAAATGCCCCTGTCTATGGCTATCTTTGTGGCTCTTACGGCGTCAATCATGACGCCGGCGCTGTTGTAAGCGTCCACCACCTTGAGCTTCAGGTCAAGCTCGACCGGAATTCCGCCAAAGTATTCGCCCTTTATCGAAATGTAGCACACCTTGTCATTTTCCAGGAACGAGACAAAGTCCGACGGGCCGATGCGCATAGGGATTTCATAAGGAGCCATCGCCGCGACCGCGCTTGTCTTGCTTATCCTCTTGTCCTCTAGTCGCTCTTCGTCAAGCATGTTGTAAAAGTCCATGTCGCCTCCGATGTTCAGCTGGTAGGTCTGGTCGATCTTGACGCCCCTGTCCACGAACAGCTTTACCAGCGTCTTGTG
The DNA here is from genome assembly GCA_040757615.1 of Thermoproteota archaeon. Classification (GTDB taxonomy): domain Archaea; phylum Thermoproteota; class Nitrososphaeria; order Nitrososphaerales; family Nitrososphaeraceae; genus Nitrososphaera. Next base: position 539 of record JBFLWZ010000048.1, read on the forward strand.
GACGACGGTGGCCCCAAGCTGGCTCATGACATCGTCGCCGGCGCACGGGAGCCCCTTGCCGGCAAACGCCTGCTGCCACTTTGGAGTAGATGCAATGAAAACCGGGATGGCGTTGATAAATCCACAACCCGCTTCAAGCGCTGCTTCTGCATAGTACTGTGTGCCGCGCCTGCTGCCTACCGGCAAATAGCTGAGCAGCATCTCGGCGCCGGTGTCCTTGAGCACCTGCGCGACATTGACTGCGGGAGTGCTTGCTATCTTGACTTTTTGAGAAAGGTGGCGACCAACTCCGTCGTGCACCTCGCCCTTCATGACCTTGACGTCCATCTTGCCCATCTCCTTGACTATCTTGACCGTGTTGTTTGGCTTGGCAAAGATCGCCTCCGACAGGTCCTTGCCGACCTTGGTGTCTGCGACGTCAAACGCTGCGACGAATTCGATGTCTGAAGGCTCGATGCCTCCGATGCTATAGGCCGTCAGGCCGATCCAATCGTTGTCAGGTTTGCGCGCCTCGGAATTGTTGTGGTAATAGCGGGTGCCTTGGATAAGGGCCGACGCGCAATTGCCAACGCCAGCCACGGCAACCTTGACCTTTCTCCCCATTAGATAATGGGCATCAAATTCTGGTTAATATATCTACTCTGTTTCCCTGAGAACCAGATGACGCCTCTTCGTTATCTCTAGCTCGTTACCTTTCAGCAGATATTTCAGGTCATAGTCGTGGCGCGCGCAAAGATACAATATGAGCTTGAATGCGTTAATGTCTCCGGGAGGCTCCTTTTCCATTATCATCTGCTTTTCGGTCGAATCAAGGTTCAAGGCATTGACGTCGCTCTCCTTGATGACTACATACACCGACGCCGGTTCAAAGCACCCTGCAACTTGGCACGTCGGTCGCTGCATTGAAAGCCCATCGATGCCCCCGCCGTACAACATGCTCCAGCACGTACTTCAAACTTTGATATTTACAGGTTATTTCATTCTGTAGGGAATTGTGTTTAGGGAATTTGGTACAGATTTATTTCAGTGCACGGTTTTTCGAACCCTTTAATTCGGTTGGGTGATCAGGCGCGCAAATCTTTTGGTATAAGCAACCACAAAGCCTGCTTGTTTTTTCATTGGCAATTTTTCGATGAAATCTGACCTAAGAAACAGCTTCTGCAAGCTCGGGCCTCTTTTGTCCAATTATCTTGCCAAGGCCGCGCATATAGTTCCTAGCAAACGTGGTGACGGGCTGGGACGAGTACCATATGCAGCCAAGCACCTTGCAGTCGTGGCATGTCCTTGCAATGTCCCACTGGGGCGCATCCCATATTTCGTCCACGTTCTTCTCAAGCAGGCTGTAGACATTTTCCGGCGAATTGAACTTCCAACAGGGAACCATCACGGTGCCGTTGCCGTTGACAAACACGCTCTTCCACACCCCACACTCGTCAAACAAAGTCCTGCCGTGATCAATTACTTGCTGGAAATATTCCGGCGGTATCATGATAGGGACTGCGCCGGGCTTTTTCATGTAGTCAAGGACGCTTTCGCTTACCTGAGTCATGGTCTTTTGGTCAGGCAGGAGCGAATAGTTGACGTCTGAGCGGTCTTCCACGAACGTGAGCGATACGGCGTTTACGCCAAGCTCCCTCGCTCTTTCAAAATAGGTCTGGTCGATGAATTCCTGTGCGTTGTATTTCGTTATCACGCTATTGAAATAGTGTGGCATTTGATGTTCGATCAGCAGGCGCACGTTGTCGATAACCCTCTTGAACATCTGCGGGGTGACGCCGCGCACCTTGCAATATGGTTCTTCATAGGTCGAGTCGATGCTGCAGGTCACGAACTGAATGTATTTCTTTAGCTCGTCAAGGTCGATGGTGTGCAGAAGCGAGCAATTGCTGATTAGTGTTATCGGCATCTTTAGGCCGTAGAGGTACTTTACAAGCTCCATAAAGTCGGGCCGGCTGGTGGGTTCGCCTCCCTCTATTATGGACCATACGCAGTGTCTAGATACCTTGTCAAACACGGCCTTCCACTGGTTGGTCGTGAGGTCGCGGGTCCGGACGAGCCTCATCTGACCCTCCTTGTCTGCGTCGCCAAAAGGGCACATGGGGCAGTAGAAATTGCAGTAGTGGGTCATGCTAAAGACTGCGATTATTGGCCGCCTTCTCCCTATCGCCCTGTTAGCAGACCATTTGCCCAAGAGCTTGATGGTGCGTATCGTGTCCACCATTGCTCCGTGTTTGCGATGCACATTCTATTAAGCGATTCTGTGATGCAAACACTTTTCATAATCGCCATGTTGCTACAGCACTGGATGGAGCTGCTCGATTTCGGGGTGCAGGTTGTTGCCATCTCGGCGTCTGGAGTGCTTGCCCCTGGGCCGCTCTTTTTCGCAAACATACTCTATGGCACAAACCAGGGCGCACGTGCCGGTTTGAAGGTAGCATATGGGCATACCGTAGTGGAACTACCCCTTATCGTGGTTCTTGCGACAGGGCTTTTCGCCTCTGCAGCGGCTGCGCAATATGCTGGAACGATAGGACTGGTTGGAGGCATCGGCATACTAGGTTTCGCTGGCCTGCAGATCGCCGATGTCGTCAGAAAAAAGAATGCCGCTGCTCCGGCGATGGCCAGCAACAAGAGCCCATTCATAGCCGGCATCGCACTTTCTGCGCTCAATCCGTTCTTCCTCCTCTGGTGGTTTACGGTCGGGCTAAAGCTGGTAGCAGATTCTGCTACGTTTGGATTTGCTGCCGGCATAATCCTGCTCTTTAGCATGCACATATGGATGGACTACGCATGGCTCGCCGGCACTGCATACCTTGCATCAAAGGGGAGCTCGGTGCTCAAGTCGAAATACTACCCTTTCTTGCTTGTCGGGCTTGCTGCGATATTAACGTACTACGGGATACATTTCATACTGCAATCGATCTAACAGGAAAAATTCTAGTGCATAGCAAAACAGCGCGTCTGCTGTCTGCTATTACTTTGCACGAGAAATCGGGACATCAATCGTTGAGACGCTTCTAGTCTTACCGTCCTCAGACTGCACAGTCTCGGAGCCCAGTTTGATCGGTCCGATCTTGTATCCAAGTGTGTCCATGCGCTTGACAATGATCTGGGCCACGTCTACCGCTCTTGTGATGCTCTTTCCTCTGGCCTTTATCACCACTGTCGGTTCATTCGCCAACTGCACCAACGTTGCAGTGACATATGTCATGAGCGGTTTTTTCCCGATAAATATCTCGTTGCTTGGCTTGTTGGACCTGGCTGTGTTTGCGGCATTTGCGGTGTTTGTAGACATGGTGCGAGAGTATTCAGCACGGTGGAATATAACGTTTATTCTGAGTCGCTCTAATCGACCTGACCCGCGTATTTCTTCAGTATGTTCTCTATCTCAGATGGGTTTGCCGCAATTTCCCTTATCGCGTCCGGGTTCTCGACTTCGTAGCCGTGGAGCAGCCCCTCTTCGTCCTTGTAGAACAGGAAGACCTTGTTGTCATAGATACAGTGGTACAGCCTATCTGCTACCATCTTTTCTGTCTTTAGCTTGATCCCGTCCTGACCCGGCACTACAGGATAGTCATCAGCTGCGGCCATGTCCTGTGTGCGTAAATTGCCTATTTAACCGATGTTGGATGCTTGTAGTAAAGAGTTTGACATACAACGCTGTAATTACCGAGTTATCCTTATTTTTGGCTGACCATTTACGCCAGTAATAGCAGTGAAGAGAATGGAGGACAAGCAAAGCATACTCATCGTAGACGACGAACAGGATATCACTTTCGTCCTCCAGATGATGCTGAGCGACTATTACGACGTGGACGCGTACACGAACCCTATTGAGGCACTTGCTCGCGTCAAGCCCGACAAGTACGACCTCGTCCTGTTTGATTATCTGATGCCTGAAATGAACGGCTATGAATTTTACAGGAAAGTAAAGCAGATCGATCCTGCCGTCAAGATATGCATGATGACTGCTTACGAAGCCATCCCTACGGATGATAATGGGAGCCAGCCTATCCAGCCTTTTGACTCCAAGTTTGTGCTGAAGAAGCCGTTTGATCTGGAAAGGATACTTGCTAAACTAAGGGAAATACTGAACGATAGGCAATCATAGAAAAACTTAAGCATGCACCGGCAGAACAATCTGCATGATCGTTGAAGGGCCAGGCAGCAACACTTCAAGGATCATAATGCATGTCGATTTCGACTACTTTTTTGCACAGTGCGAAGAGCTTCGCAGGCCAGAGCTGAAGAACAAGCCTCTGGTAGTGTGCGTCTTTTCGGGCAGGACCGAGGACAGCGGGGTTGTCAGCACCGCTAACTATGTTGCCAGAAAATATGGGGTTAAATCCGGTATCCCTATCCGGGTCGCAAAATCAAAGCTTGCAGATGTGCAGGATGCTGTGTTCCTTCCACTTGACGCTGCCTACTACTCGCAGGTGTCAGAATCAGCAATGTCTGTCATCAGCGCATATGCCGACAAGTTCGAGCGAATCGGCATAGATGAATGTTATCTCGATGTATCCGACAGAGCTGGTGGCTTCGAAACCGTTGCAAATCTTGCACGCGAAATAAAAAATGACGTAAAAAGACAGACAAGGATCACCTGCTCAATCGGCGTTGCACAAAACAAGATGCTAGCCAAAATGGCGTCTGATATGCAAAAACCCGATGGCCTCACTCTGATCGAGCCGGCGAATGCGGCCGAGTCGATTGCCGGCATGGACGTGGCCAAGATACCCGGGATCGGTCCCAAGACAAGCGAGCTGCTGCAAGAATTAGGGATCAAGACGATAGGGGACCTTGCCCGCTCTGATCTTTTCAGGTTGATAGAAGAATTCGGCAAAAAGACTGCCACCTACATGTACAATGCGGCGCAAGGAGTGGACGAGAAGCCTGTAGTCGAGTCGGGCAAAAGGCAGCAGATAATGCGGATCACGACACTCAGGAACGACGCTACAAGCAGCGCAGAGATGCAGCAGGATCTGCAAGAGCTATGCCAGTCGGTCTTTCAGACAGCAGCAAGCAAAAAACTGTCATTCAAGACCGTTGGAATAATTTTGATACTGGATAACTTAGACAATGTCACGAGATCCAAGAGCCTCAAGGTGCATTCAAGTAGTTTTGAATCGCTTCATCTGGCCGCAAGGTCTGCGCTTGACGAAGCGATGAAGGCGGCTGGGCAGATCAAAGTCAGGAGGCTTGGAGTCAGGCTGTCAGATCTGCAGAGCAGCAAAGGTCAGAACACGATGCTTGACTTTATGGACTCGGGCGAGTAGCGCTTGCCTCTGTCCGTTCCCTCCTAACTCTCTTGCTCTCTACAAACATCACTATGCCGAGGTAGATGCCAAGCCACGGCAGGAACATTATCTCGCCTGCCACAGAATGGAACGCCTCCCATTCAGAAACATTCGTAGTTACGATGAGCGCATAGAGCGAAAGCGAAGTTATCCTGATGATGTTCACGCCGACGGTTCCAAAAGTGCCGATTGCAAAGTAGATCAGCTTTCTCTTTAGAGGGATTTCCATCTTGAGCAGGAAAGCAAGCATCACCAGCGTGTAGATTATCATGCTGTGGACTCCGGCAGACGGCCAGAATACCCTGAGCGCGAACGGGCCGTGGAGTCCGTTCAGGATCAAAAAGTTATCTCTTGCAGTGGCCGGGTTTGCCGGGCTAGCGGGGTTTTCAGGCCCGACGTTTATCACATAGTCGTCGATAAAGTTGATGACTGCCTGATCAATCTGCAGATAAATTGGGACAATGACCTGCAAGGGGCCAAGAGAGTCAAACGGAAAGAACGCGTCCAGCGCAAGTATCACCGCGCTGCCTGCCAGATATATCGCGCCTGCCGGGGCTATCTTGTACCACTTCTTGCCAAAGAAGACTACAAGCGAGCTGCCGACAAATACCGACATTACGATAAAGTCCCACATCCATACCCAGCTGTCCTCAAGCGAGACTGGGTAGTATTCTGCGCCTTTTCGGATATATTCCATAAGCCCAAATTGCAGGGCCACAAAATACATAATCGTCAGAGTAGCAAGGCCGACTACAATGAGAAATCTATTCTTGCTTATTGGGTAACGTAGGCCGACAAGCTCGGCAGCGATAAATGCCATCGCAAACAGGAATCCTCCTCTGCCCTGGTTCCATGAAAGGCTGAAGGAATCAGAATAGGCGATAAGCGTGTAGATTATCGGCGCAATCAGCACCAAGGTTGCCGCGATGCTTGAATTGATGCCAAATATCATATATCCAGAAGCCTTGCCGGAGGCCTCTGGTTTGTGGCCAGACAAATTCCAATCTTTTTGCGCTTCACTGGGCATAAAAATGTTCTAGGACTGCATTATTGCTTCGGTAAACCACTTCGGAACGATGTCCTGCGAGCTTCTCAGCAGGTAGGAAATACTGCTATCAAGTATGTAGGTCGTCGCGTAATCGTCCTTGCTCCTTACGCTTCGCCCGTACGCCTGCACCAGCCTGAGTACGGTGTTCCATGTGTACCACTTTGGGTCGCGCTCTTTCATTGCGGCGATTTTCTTGTCTGTAAGATCGGGATACGGGACCTTGACTATGATCTGGAATCGGGAAAGGTCATCCTTCAGGTCTACACCAAGGTGCAGCGATGGTGATATCAGCACCGTTGGTTTCTTGCTAGAATAGTGTCTCTCCAATACCCCGCTCCTGTCTAGCTTCGATCCTGTCTCTATCAGCCTGTCTGCATTTTCTTTGCTTATGTTATTCTTGATAAAATCAAGCTGCGAATATGACGTGGTATGTATGATGCCCTTATGATCTCTGTGTCTGGACAGTATGAGGTCGACTTCTTTGGCTATTTTTGGCAGACTTTCATTCATTGTTTTGGCGCTGAGCCACGCAGTATTTTTCATATGAATTCTCCTATTTTCCACGGGAAAGTCTGAATCCTCTATCCTGATGAATTTCACCTTGTCGTGTTCCAGCCCCGTAGTCTTGCAGAGATAGTCCTTGCTCAGGATTGTTGCGCTCATGAAAAGCGCCACCGAGCCTTTGTCAAGTATCGAGTCAAAGTAGCCCGAGACGTCAAGAGGCGTAAGAGTGACCTTGACCAGCTGATTCGACTGGTCGCGCTGCACTCCCGAAACTATCCAGTTGTCCTTGTTTGCCTTCATGTCGTCAATGACTGCGTTCAGGGTGGCTTCTCGTTCTAGCGTGTCGATCAGGTTCTTTTCAGTGTACGGTTCGACCATTACCTTCTGGTTGCTACGCTCGATTATCCCTTCGGCCTTTTGCGCGAATTCATAGAGCCTTTCCTTCAGTTCGACACAAAAATCAAGCCAAGTTTCAATGTCGTCAACGCCGGTCTCTGGCATCTTCATCTTCAAAAACGGCAGCATGTTCTTGCGGATAGTAAAGCTCCTAAAATCTCCCACTTCTGACTCTAGCTGGTGGGCCTCGTCCAATACCAGGATGTTCCTTTTTTGGGCCGTGCCAGCATAGAACACGTCTGACAGAAAGTAGCGATAGTTGTAGACTGTGTGGCTCGACCTTGCGCCTATCCACTTTTGGTGAAAGTAGTGGCACGGCTTCCACTGGAGTTCTACTATCTTTGACTTGCTGCGCATCTTCTCGATATATTTACGCTCGGCAAACGGGTCGAGCCTGACAAGCTCGCGCATCGTTCCTTCGCCTTCCAGGCGGTAGTCCATCAGCCGAGTTTTATATATACAGTCGTATGAATCGTCTTTTACGCATGGGCCATAGTCACAGCTTTCATCAAGCCCCATATCCTCCTTGACGATGCAGGGAAAGTTGCCCCGTCCCTTGACTTCTACTACGAACGGAAAGTCGCGCCGGTATTGGGTCTGGAGATCCTTTGTCGCGGTGCAGATGTGCGAGCTGCCCAGGTAGCGGGCAAGCGTTATGGCGACCGGAGTCTTGCCAAACCCTGTAGGCGCTTCAAGGAAGATGCGTTTATAGCCGGATTTGAGTGCTGACTCGATCTCGGTAAGTACGCTCTTTTGCTTTTCGCGTATCTGTGGGAATGGAAAATGCGCAAGTATAGATGATGATGACAAGTAAACGGTGTGTCACTTCACCGCTCGGCCTTTTTAAGGTTGAGCCTTCTCATACAACCAGCACCGGACATAGCCAGTGTTCGATTTGAACTCGGGCGGATCCTTTTTGCATACGTCCATCGCCTGCGGGCACCGCGCATAGAACCGGCAGCCAGCAGGTGGGTTGAGCAACGACGGTGGGCTGCCCTTCACAAAATGGATCTTTTTTTCATTCGACCTCAGTCTTGGAACGGCGGCAATAAGCGCCTGTGTGTACGGGTGCTTGGGGTTCTTGTAAATGTCGTCCACGGATGCCACTTCCATAAACTGGCCGGCGTACATTATCGCGACCTTGTTGGCTATCTGCGAGACGAGCGCAAGGTCATGTGTGATGAGTATTATTGTGATGCCTTTTTCCTTTTGCAATTTCTTTAGCAGCTCGATTATCTGCGCCTGCACAAGCACATCCAGCGCCGTAGTCGGCTCATCTGCTATCAGCAAGTCCGGCTCTAGCAGGAGAGCCATGGCGATAACCACGCGCTGCTTCATGCCTCCTGAAAGCTCATGCGGGTAGCGCTTGCCGACCGACCTGTCAAGTCCCACCTGCTTGAGCGACGCGGCTATCTTGGCTTCAATGTCATCCTTAAAGCCGTGCTCTTTGAGGAGCTCGCGCAGCTGGCTTTCTACGGTGTAGACAGGGTCGAGGGCGTTCATGGCGCCCTGAAAGACCATCGCTACCTTTTTCCACCTTATCTTGCTGTTGAATTCGGAGGCAGGCATGCTCAGGAGTTCCGTCCCATCTAAGGTGACGCTGCCCGCTTCGATCTTGCCAGGCGGCTGGAGTGATCTCATCAGGGCCGCTCCAAGTGTGCTCTTACCACATGCCGATTCGCCTACGATTCCAAGCGACTCGCCGGCCGCAAGCTCGATGTTGACGCCGTCCACTGCTTTTACCTTGCCCCTTTCGGCGGCATAATATGCCTTGAGCCCGGTCACTGCAAGCTTTGGCAAACAACAAAAACATTCCTCGCGCATTATAAGAGGATTCCGGCGCTTTGCAGAGCTGTTATATAACCCAAAAATTGCATAATGCAAGTTTATAATCATTGAAGTCTCTCATCTGCCCTTTCGATGCCAAGTCCGGCGTCCTTTGTGCAAAGTGTGAATCAAAACTCGAGTCAGGCGGCATCACACACGACGACGTAAAGGCCGCCATCAAGCTGGCGCGCCTTGCGGATAAGGATCAACAGGTGGACAAGTTCACGCTATTGCGCGGCACGCAGGTTGACGACGACTTTGTGCTTGTGCTGAGGAGCCCCGATGTAATTGCGCTCAGGGGTGATTCGCGCCTTGCAGATAAGATTGAAAACGAATTTGGCCAGAAGGTATGGTTCGTTGAGTCGGAGGCGTCTGACAGGCGCTTTGTCGAGGGCCTGCTCGACCATCTCAAGGTGATGTCAGTCAACCTGTTCTGGATGCCCGACGGAAGCAAGCTGACCAAGGTCGTGGTGTCCGGCGACGCCAAACGAGCGCGGGTTAATATAGAAAAGGTTGTAAAGATTGCTAAGGCAGTCAGGAATATTGATTTGCTCATTGAATTCGAAAATAGGTAGATAGCCGATGGTGGACATCAAGAGGACACATTATGCGCGCCAGCTAGACGAAACGTTAGTTGGGCAGCAAGTGAGGGTAGGCGGATGGATAGAGGACGTGCGCGACATTGGCAAACTCGCGTTTGTAACGATCAGGGATGTGACAGGAGCATGCCAGGCGATCGTCACAGGAGACAGCGTCAAGGTCGCCACCCAGGTGCCGAGACAGAGCGCGGTCGTGGTTGCCGGCATTGTGCAAAAGAGCAAGGCAAAGGATTTTCCTGTAGAGCTCAAGGTTAGCGAGTTTACAATACTTACAAAGGCAGTTCACCCGCTGCCGATCGACCCGACAGGCCGCGTCGAATCTGCAATAGACAAGAGACTCGATTCGCGCGCACTGGACCTTCGGACTCCAAAAGTGGCCGCGATTTTCAGGCTCCGATCCGCGGGGCTTGAGGTGGTCAGAGACACCTTGCACAAAGAAGGTTTTATTGAAGTAAACACGCCAAAGATAATAGGGAGCGCAAGCGAAGGCGGCGCCAACCTTTTTGGGTTTGACTATTTTGGCAAGCGAAAAGCATACCTTGCACAGAGCCCGCAGCTGTACAAGGAGCAGCTGACGCTCGGCCTTGACCGGGTCTTTGAAATCGGCCCGTATTTCAGGGCGGAAAATTCGCACACTGTCAGGCACTTGACTGAATTTACCAGCATTGACATCGAAGCTGCGTTCATGGACTATGAAGACGTGATGGACGTTGTCGAAAAAGTGGTGAAAAATGTCATAGATGCATTCCGGGAAAAGCATAGATCCGACCTCCAACTGGCCGGCGGAAAAGAGATTTCGATTTCAAAGATCGACAGGCTGACCTACGAGCAGTGCCTAGAGGAGCTTGCAAAGGAAGGCGAAAAGCTCCTGTTTGGAGACGACCTGTCAGATGCAGCCCTACGCAAGCTTGGCGAGATACACCGCGGGTTCTATTTCATCATGGACTGGCCACTCAAGCTAAAGCCGTTCTACATTCACGAAAAGGAGGACAACCCAAAGCTGTCCAAGTCATTTGACCTGCAGCACGGTTATCTAGAGCTGGTTTCTGGAGGCAGGCGCCTGCACGACCCTGCGAAACTCCGGAGCAGGCTTGTCGAGCAGGGGCTTAACCCTGCCAGCTTTGAAGAGCACCTCCAGGTATTTGACTGGGGCATGCCTCCTCACTCCGGGTGGGGGCTTGGATACGACAGGCTCATGATGGTACTAACCGGATCGCAGAATGTGCGCGACGTCGTACTATATCCAAGGGACACGGACAGGCTCACTCCGTGACCTTTATTGCAACTTCTCTAACGTCGCCGTCATGGATATATGCCTTGAGCCTGTTCTCGGTAGTAGAATAGATCAGCCAAACTACCGGGTTTATCTCCATGAACTTTTTGTCTGTACTTGACGGCGCTGGTTTGGCAGGGTGCGAGTGAAATATGCCTATGACCTGCAGCCTTTTGCTCTCTGCAAGATCGTAGGCATGCAGCACCTCCTGAGGCTCTATGCTGAACGACACCTGCGACTCGTCTGCGTTGTGCATCGGCAAGATCTCCACGACCTTGCCGTCTATGCCGAACAGGAAAGCGCAAGACTCGTTCGGAATGGAGTCGTTGGCAATATTGGCGAGCTGCTCGACCTGTTTTGCAGTCAAGGAAATTTCCATTAGTTGACCGTGACCGTGCCGGTCATCCACGGGTGTAGCATGCAATAGTATGGGTATTCGCCTACTGCGTCAAATACGAACGAAAAGCTGCCGCCAGGGTTCATAATGCCCGAGTCGAACTTGCCATCAGGGCTTGGGCTGTTGTTTTCAACCATGCCGGAAGTCGCAGTGTGGGGCGAGCTATCATCGTTGCTCCAAGTCACCATGCTGCCAACACTCGTCTCTATAGTTTCAGGATCATAATACACGCCGTTTGTCGGAACCGCTGACCCGACTACTATTGACACTTCCGTCACTGTCGCTCCCCCGCTTGCAGGTGGCGTGCTCGCTGTCCTGTTGCCTGTAGATGATTGGTTGGAGCCTGCAGCAGCTTCAGACTGACCTTCTGGAGCCGTGGCATTCTCTGGAACGGTTGCATTGCCAGAGCCTTCAGCCGGGGCAGCGCCGTCATCCGAAACTACCAGTGTGGCTTCCATGTGTGGGTGGACAATACAATAGTACCGATATTCTGCCGGATTGAGTTCAGCTGTATTCAGTAGCCAAGTATTTCCAGCATTGATGAGTCCTGAATCAAACAGTCCTTCTTCCCTGCTTGTTACAGTGTGGGGTACGTTATCTTCATTGGTCCATTGCACTCCGTCACCCTTGTTGACGGTGAGCGGGTCGGGCTCATAGTCGGGGTTGTTTGCCGCAGAAGACCCTGCAAGTATGGTTG
>JBFLWZ010000049.1:0-12459 GCA_040757615.1 Thermoproteota archaeon
GTTTGGCCTTTCCTCCCCGCCGCAATAGCGGCCTTCGGTGAACGGAACAGAAACCCGGGCCGCCATTTTGCAGGGGATTATGAACCAATGAGCTTGCTTGGTAAAAGCGATTTTAGAACAAAGTTCTCTGATGATGAAGAAGAGAGAGACGATATATACTACTGCTTTTGCAATGATGTCGCGTGCTATTTAGTCAAGACTCTAGTATGTTGTTGTGTCTGCATTTTTTCTTTCTTCGATTATCGCCGTGCTAATATCCATACTTCGCCAAATTACCTTGTATCCTAGCTTTTCGACAAGCTCTGCATAACAGGATTCCGGAATAGCATTCTTTGAAAGAATCATGCATGCATCAGTAAATGTTTTGACTCCTTTCATCTGCAATTCTAGCTTTTTCGTTTTCGCTTTTGAAATCAAGTAGTGGTGGTGTCGCTCACTTCCGATAGTGGAACTAGTAACAACACCACTAACGCTAATGTACTGATCTCCATAATCCCTCAATGAGATTTTAGATACCACCTCTATTGGAAGATCGTATTTCTGCGCAAGGTCTTCGAGTGAAATAATATCCTTTGAGCGATCTACCTCTATTCTCAAGTTAGGATCTTTCATCTTTCTATCAATCATCTCCTTGTCTAGAGCCTTGAGATAATCAAGAATTGGTCTTATCGGAACAGAGTCATTCTTGTAAAAGATTAGTTTGTCCTTGGGAACGGAAGAAGAAAAAGATGTTGGGGATGCTGATGATGAAGAAAAGGACGGCGATGATATTTTAGAGCCAGCAAGTTCCTCATTTATTGCTATAAAGAGATCAGCTGTTGATGATATACTTTTAGTATTACAATCATGATTACTTTTACCGCTGCTGCCATTGGTGTTAGTAATAATCTGCTTTATCTTTTGCAGTTTTCTTTCTAAATATTCTGGTGTCCAAAATCCAACAATTTCCAAGTATACCCTCTTGCCATGCTTCTCGAACATAAAATCAGGAATGAATGCCTTACCATCAGCAAGGATCAAAGGATCTGGCTCTCTCACCAACTTCCAGCCACTTGCCTCTCCCACTACTTCATTGAATTTGCGAGCAAACTTTTCCTCTACCGTGCTATCAAATGAATAATAATACTCTGTTGATGTTGATGATTCTATCCGCCTCATACTTTTTTTGTTGGTATCGTTATTTCTGGAAGTAGTAGCAGCAGCGTAGAAAGGATCTGCTAAATGTGGAAGAGTTTCTCCGCTAGAAATTTTGAATTGATATAGTTTCTTTCCTTGCATCATTGTCTTTCTTAATACCCATGCATCTATTTGCCAACCGACGCATTCTTCTCTTGGAGAAGGAGGAAGAAGTATTATGGATGGAAGCAGCCTGGCAAGTGATGTTCCATATCTATCAGTTAACTTGAAGAGGCTAAGGGGGCCCTCAACTGAGCAAACTATAAAGCTGTTGCCGTTGTTGGTACTGTGGTTGCGGCTCTGACCTTCAGTGTCATATTGCTGTTGCCGACTCCGGTCCTCTAGATAATACATCAGCCCGAGCCTCTTTACATTTCTCAAGATACGCTTCCAATGTGTCCCTCCTCCTGAAACATAAAATTCCATCTTTGTTGCGTTAAAAAGTAGAGTCTGCATAAGAGAAAGGTTGTACCACCCAACCAGAGTCTTGGCATCAATGTATTCAAAGTGCTCAAAGACAAGGTTATCATCCAAATCACTCCACATTGCTCTTTTGATATCATCGGAAGATGCATGCAGTTTTTCGGCTATTGAATTGATTATGCTGTCTCTTTCTAATTCTGTTAATGCAAATCCTCTTTTGGATGACTCTTCAAACAGCATTCTTCTGACATCAATAGGGTCTATTGCTACAGCTGAGGCCGTATTGATAGCGCTACTGGCCTCTAGTGAGGCTGTCGCGTCATCATCATTACTCTTGGCATCAGTAGTAACTCCAACAACATAAGAGTTAGCACTAAAAATGCATCTTCTCTCAAGAAGAGCACAAAGACCCCGTACGAGTTTGTAATCCTTGTGACTGGATTCTATTGCGGATATCCTTTCATAAAGCTCAGATTTTCTTTCATGTGCTTTGAATGACTCTTGAAATTCTTCAAGTATCCTCTCTGTTAGTTCTAATTCGTCGCTTTGCGTACAAAACAGGGGCATAATCGTGCCCTTCCTTACTGTAACCCTAAGTAATGGAGCTGCTAACATCTTGATTCACTATTTCCATTGCTGACGTCATCGTCATTGCCGTCCCTATCCTCTTGGATTGTAATTGATCTTAATGCCCTCTTTCTTTTGACACTGGTGATGGATTCTTCCCTTGTTTCTGACGAAATGATCTCGATTAATTTCGCCTGTTTGCCACCACTGATTATTACTTCATCATCGCCATTACTAGTATTGCCCGCTGAAGTAGTAGTAGTGGCAATCCTGGGTTTCTTTGGTCTGAGCAATCTTCCAAGCCTTTGAATGAACTCCCTTCCACTGCCTGTCCCGCTGACAATTACTCCAAGTTCTGCATCTGGCACATCTACTCCCTCATCTAACACCTTTGATGTGACAATTGCCATATATCGTCCATCTTTGAAGCCTTTAAGAACATCCTGTCTTTCGTCTTTGTTTGTCTTGTATGTTATGAATGGTATCAAGAATTTATCAGATATCTGGTAAACCAAGCTATTATGCTGGGTAAATATGATGGTCTTTTTGCTAGGATTTTCTGCCAAGATCTCTTTGAGCTCTTCTATCTTTGCCTTGCTATTGAACGCAATATTGATGGCCTTGTTTCTTGCAAGAAGTGCTTGCCTTGCAATTGGATTTTTTCCAGACATCATTATCAACTTTTCAAGGGAAAGATTGTAATAGTAGTTTCTGCTGCCGCCACCTGTAATTTTTCCAATCTTGTTCAAACATTGCCTGTATGTAGACATGTTTTCTTGGTATTCCTTTAGCTCTTCTGGCAAGAGCTCGACTCTTCTTCTTTCAATTTCATAGGAGGCAAGATGCTTTTTCCTGGCCAGCGCGTCAACACTTGCTTGATACACCACTTCTCCTACAAGCCGTGGGAGATCTCTGTGCAGTTCGTCTTCTCTTTCTATAGTGGCAGTAAGTCCTAGTCTATAGGGAGCCGCCATCTGCTCCGCAATGGTTCTATATCCCGGGGCTGCTAGATGATGAACCTCATCGAATATAATCAACAGAAATTTGTTGCCAAGCAGAGGAGCGCGCAAATAGGCCGAATCATAAGTAGATACTGTGATCGGTTGTATGTCGTCTACTCCACCACCAAGATTTCCTATCTTTGTAGATCGAAAATGCTTCTCAAGAATTTCGGTCCACTGGTCCATCAGGTCAAGAGTTGGAACTACTACCAGTGAAGACATATTTACTTGCTCTATCGCACTAATTCCAATGATAGTTTTTCCAGAGCCCGTGGGTAGTACAACTGATCCTCTCATCCCTGCACGGGTCCAATTAGTAAGGGCCTTCTGCTGGTAGTCCCTCAGCAAAATCGGAGAAGGAGGAGATGTCTCTGCGACAGCTGCTGCAGCCACTTCTTTTCCATTTGTTGTTACATTATCATCATCGCCGGCGGTTTGCAAATCTGGAGTTGCTATAACATCCGAGAAAACATGATCTGTAAACTCTATTCCACTTTGTTTTAGGTAATCTACTATATTTTGATAGTAAAGAGCTTGTGCTCGCAATACACTGCTCCGCGGGTCTAGGGTTGCAAAGGGAATATGAGCTAGGCCCTTGACCACTATGGTGCCTTTATCATAATTTAGGATGGCTTTGAGCACTGACAATTTTATCAAAATAGGATTAAAAATCTTGTGTCGTCTAACGGCCGCCTCATTGATGATGAGGTTGCGATGATATTCTCCTTCACAGGGCAGTCTTGTTTCCATACGGGGAGAAATGAGGTTACTCGCACGTTGCGTATACGAAAAAGAATACAATCTTTAGTTTTGGTAACTTGACAGGACACAAGCAGGAATTCACGAAGGGAGCTCGTTGCCGTGTCCCTCCAAGTTACCAGAATCCCTATTTCTTTAAAACTTGAAACCTTGAAGAGCGATGATGCTCTTCTAATGAATTGATTCAGACAGCCCTTCTTCTTCGAGCATAGCCTTTAGGATTCTTGCATTTACTTCATCCATGTTGAGATTGGCTTTGAGGTATTTGTTCAAGTCACTTGGCCCGATTATGCCCAGTGGCTTCTTGTCCTTGTCAACTACCAAGAGATGTCTTGTCTTGTTGCTCAACATAAGACTGGCAGCGCCTTCGATGGTAGCACTTGGAGTGGTTGTAGCTATCGGGGAGGACATTATTTCTCCAATCGCTACGTCTTTGCTGCTGATCCCTGTTGCGCAAATCTTGTGCACAAAATCTTTTTCAGTCACAATCCCAAGAGGTTCGTCCGGGTTGTTTTTCATGTCGACAACTATGAGAGAGCTGATTTTCTTTTCCTTCATTATTTGAGCGGCATTCTGGGCGTTATCGATGATGTCTATGGTTGCCAACTTTTTTGACATTATTGCTTCTACCGAATTTTCCATGATTTGTGTAACCGTCAATTCTATAAAAGAGACTCTGTTAGTTGATGGATCAGAATGCAAGGCTAATCTCGTTATTTCTTGACAGACAATTCAAAAATAGGGCGTGGGTCAAATACCACTCTAATCGAACTAATCTTCCCATCATTTACTTGAAACCATCCGCTCGTAAACAAGGTTGCTGACCCAACATGGAAATCAAAGAAAACGCAGACATCATCGTCATCCACAAATACCTTCTTAATCTCATATACGACCTTCTCAATCCCGTATTTTGACCGCAGCATCTCATTGCCCTTGAAGTATTCGTCAGCACTATTGTACGACGCAATAGGAGTTTGAAACCACGTGTTATCGTTCAGATAGCTTCTTGCAGTTTTGAAATCTTCGACACTTAGAGCCGTAAGATATGAGACAGCAACTTCCTTTGCATTACTTCTAAAGGCGGCCATGAGTGATCGACTGCAATTTTACTATTAAAGGTCACTCTATCGTCTTAAGTTGACGGATCATCTACCAAAGTTAACAGCCGCGCAGCGATGGCAAAATACGTCCGAGTTCCCAGTGTGTTTTCAGAACCGCAACCATTGTACGCCAACTAATTCCCACATGTGTTCAACTCAGACTTTGGTTGATGTCAGTGGCAGCGCAAAATAAAATGTGGCACCCTGCCCATCTTTATTATTCTCGGCCCATATTTTTCCGCCATGCGCTTCCACAATGCTTTTTGAAATAAACAATCCAAGACCTGTTCCACCAACTCCTTTTCCTGTTGTGACAAATTTTTCAAATAATCTTGGGATAACCTCCGGATCGATTCCTCTTCCTGTGTCCTTTACACTGACGACGGCTTGGCCATCCTGCTTTTCCACTGATACTGTGATAATGCCTCGCTCTGTAAACTTGATGGCATTTCCTATCAGGTTGGACAGAACCTCAAAGATTTTTGACTTGTCCGCTTCCACAATTATCGGCTCATCAAGAGGTTCAAAGACAATCTTCAAATTTTGGGCAATATTCTTGATGTATGATTCGACGTCTGCGATGACATTTTGAATTTTCTTCTCCAGATCTACCTTTTCCTTGTCAAGTTGTAATGACTGGGTCTCAATGCGGGAAACTGTCAAAATGTCGGCCGATAAGCGCTCAAGCCTCCTAGCATTGCGTACAATCATCTCGATGTCGCGTTTTGTTATTTTCGCTCCTCCGCTGCTATCAAGTTCGGCTCCAAGCATCTCTGCGACTCCAAGTAATGGTTGAATTGGCGTGCGAAGTTCGTGCGCAGCTATGTTGATGAACTCTTTTTGCAACTGGTCGTGTGCTTTTATCTGCTCATACATTTCCACCTGCTTCCATAGACTGCCAAATATTGCACGATATGACGATACGACAGAGGGGTTAGAAGAATAGATTGCGTTACCTGCCATCTGGTACAGGTCAGTGGCATTCATATCAAGTATATTCCACGCAATTACTTCCTTGTTGTCTGCAACCAAAATCGCCATTCTGATGCCTTTCTTATCGCTCTTCTCTTTCTCCTCTTCTTCCTGTTGGAAGGTTCTGAGTTGAATCAAGGGAAGCATTTCCTTCTTTGCCGCATCAATTGCAGATGGTGGTGAATCTTTGTCTGTCTGCACTAGAATCTTAATGGCAACACCTTGTTTAGCTATTTGATTATACATGTCAACTATTCCCAAATTAGATGATGCAGCATTGAGAACATTTGCTGATGGGAACAAGATCAGTACTTCTCCCCTTGCGTTTTGCACCATTTTGATTCCTCGAGCACCAGACTCTTGATTGCTTGGCAGTATCTCCAGGTTGATTGACTCTATCCCTTCTTCTAATTCCCTTATTCTCTGCTCAGCCGGTATTGCTTTGCTCCACAAATTTTCAAAGAACAGCCTCTGTTGTTCGATTATCGTTTTTGCGTTACTGTAGATGGCTTGTGGAGCAGAGGAAGTGCTTACTGAAGCTGATGCGAGGTATTCATTGTTGTCTGTAACCACCATGTTTCCTTTTACATTGCTCATGTGTCGCAGTTCAACATAGTTCATAAACTCTTTGCAGTATGGCAGGTTCTCCTTTGTGATTTCAGTAATTTGTCTGGGCTTGACTCCTCTCCTTTTTGCTTCAATCATTGTGCGCTTTACCGGATCTATGGTCATTAAAAATGTTGGAATTACAGAACTACTACATGCAACGGCTTCCTTCTTTGTTCTCCCCATCACCTGCAATAACATGTTGATTGAATCTTCTCCGTATACGATTTCTGTCCCTTCGGTGATTGCATTACCTTCTATTTCCCCAATGCGCTGATCGGCAGGTACAGCTTTGCTCCAGAGAGTTTCAAAAAAGTATTGATGCTGTTCTGCAATTTCCTTTACTGTGCTGTAAATCAAACGGGGTGGAGGCTTGCCTTTTTCAGCAATGGCAGAAGCAGTATACCATTTTCCATCACTAACAGAGAAATTTCCCTTCACTTTATCCAGATGTCGCACTTCGGCAAACTTCATGAATTCTTTGCAGTAGTCCAAGTTGACATCTACAATTTCTGTGATCAGCCTTACCTTGGCATCTCTCTCCGAGACTGAAATAAAAGCATCTTTTACCGATTTATTACCAAGAACGGCAGAAGCGCCCCATCTATCCAAGCACAGGTCATGAGACTTGCGAATCTTTGGTAAAATGTCTAATGCACAAGCAAGTATATCTTCAAACTTTTCAAAGACTAGTGTCGTCTCGTTATCAGTAGTAGTATCAGTACCGAGATTCACAGACTATTTTTACGTTAATTGGTCTCGCTTATAATAGCAACTGAAAGAATGTTCTATAACCTTCAGCTCGCTGGAGCTTTAATACGAGTTCCTTTAGCAGTTTCTGTTGTTATTCAAATAGGGAATAGTCGTTTGAGCAAATGATGGGCTAACGGAACATTTTTCAAGTCATTTAAGACCCGAGGTACTTGGTTTCTATATACGTCACGAAATAATCTGGGTTATAGCCTTCATTGAAAGTGTTCTTTAGAAGTGCTTTGGGTGCATAAACAGATCCATGCTGGTGTATTTTCAGTCTTAACCATTCCCTGATCGGCCTGAAATCGCCTTTCCTGATGATCTCCTCGTAATCGCTCAGGTCTTTGCTCATCTTTGAAGCAATTATCGCTGAAACCAAGTTTCCTAAAGTGTAAGTAGGAAAATAGCCAAAGAGCCCACTGCTCCAGTGAGTATCCTGAAGCACGCCCTGAGAGTCCTCGGTTGGCCTCAATCCAAGCAGCTGCTCCATTATATCGTTCCAGAATTCAGGAATCTCGGAGACTTTTAGCTCATCTCCAAATATTTTCTTCTCTATTTCATATCTTATTGCTATGTGGAGGTTGTAGGTAACTTCGTCGGCATCGACCCGTATGTAATCAGGCTTGACATTGTTGAAATACAGGTACAACTCATCATCTGTAGCTCGGCTCGCAAAACTTAATTGCTTTCTAATCAAAGGTGCTATCAACTGCACAAAAGGCCGGCTTCTGCCTACAATGTTCTCCCAAAACCTTGATTGCGATTCATGAAGCCCTAGCGAAGATCCGCCTTCGACTGGAGTGACAGACAGTGACTGGTCGCACTGCAAGTGATACAAGGCATGACCAGCTTCGTGGATGGTGCTGGATATCGATCTCTTGAAGTCAGTGCCTTCATACCGGGTAGTTATTCTGACGTCATTGAGACCCATAGCCTCAGTAAATGGATGTGTTGATAGATCCACTCTGAAACGTTCCATGTCGTATTGCAGGAGTTTTAAAATTTCGCGGTTGAGCTCGTCAACCTTTTGATTATCGTATTTTGGCTTTCCAAGGTTGCTCTCCTTGCAAAATGGGCTGCGAGAATCCCCGAGCTTTTTTAATATTTTTTGAATATGAGGAGTCAGCACTCCAAATACCTTGTCCAAATCATCTACTGTAAGCTCTTCTTCAAATACATCCAAAAGCGCATCATACGGATGCTTTTGATAGCCTATCTTGTCAGCGATTTGCTTCTTTATTTCTATCATGTTTTTGAGATGGGGCTCATACATCTTGAAATCCGATTTTTCTCTCGCCTGCCTCCAGACCATGTTGCCCCTTATTCTTTCCAGAGACTCTGCTTCGGTCAACTCTTTTGGTATCTTTAGCTGCCGGGTTATTTCCCTATCAAGCACCCGTATGATGCCCTTCTCCACGTCGTTAAGGTCCTCCTGCTGTTTCTTGCCCGACTCGACAAGGCCCACAAAATCCTTGCTTAGCAAGAGCTCTTTATGCAAAATGTGGAGCTGAGAATCGGCCACCCCCCTTTCTTCAGTGCCCTGCCGGGGCATGTAGGTCTCAAAGTCCCAGCCCATCAGAGCCGTGGCATGATTTATCGACCATATGGGTTTGTATGCATCGAGAATCTTGTTTATGACAGGGTGGTCAGATTTCATATCGCGTCATATTCTTTTCAGGGATTCAAGCATATGAGTCTATCAATCACTGTTGGGCACGTATCTAATGATATTTTGAAAGCGACCTTCGATCATAATAACGTGGGTTAGCCGATCGCCCTTCAGAAAAGTCTCGGCATAGCTGTTGGCGACCCTTTCTTCATGTTCGACTTTACATGAAAAGAAGTGTCTAGAACAATCTAGCAATTCTAAGACGAGCACAAAAATCTTCGATTCTGGACAATCATGAGTTCAAGATTGTGTCCAATTTTGAAATCTTGAATGCCAATGCACAGCAAATGATACAGTTCATTATGGTACGTCAATAGACTTGCAGCTGTAATGTTAGTTACTATATGGTGTCCAAATATAATAAAAGGCGGCTTTTCCGTAGCCCCAGCCGTAGGCCCAGTTGCGCTAAAAGGGTTGTAAGGATAATGCTAAGCTTGGCTAATCATGCTCTTGACTTTTGATATGAATTGCTCTCTTGTTACCGGCTTCTTAATAATAGACGTGTTTGAATCAGGCAATACTGTCCTTATTTCGTCAATAGCGTCCAGCGCTGTTACGAACATGATGCTTGTTTTTGCATTTATAGCCTTCATCCTGTAGAACAGCTGCAACCCATTGATCTTTGGCATCCTTACATCCAAAATCACTAGAGCATATTGTTCCTTCGACTTGGCGAAGTCTATTAGTGCCCGCTCTGCATCGTTGAACGCATCAACAGAGTATCCAGAATTAGATAAAAACGTCCTATAGAGAATAAGGATATCATCCTCGTCATCTACCACCATCACTCTTGGCCGATCTTTTTCAGATAAGGAGATAACTGGCGATATATGAGCAGTGACAACTGTCCCATTGTTAACATGTTGAACAGCATAGACAGGGTATTGCAACTTCTTGTCCATCTTGAAGGAATCGACCTCTGTAAAACGATAGTTTTTAAAATCATGTACGATTCGATACAGGTCACTGCCAATGACCATACCATCAGGTTTGGCGAAGCGATTTATTTTTGAGCATGTGTTTACTGTCGAGCCAAACAGATCATTTGTTTTAGCAGCTATCTGGACTCTTCCATAGTCAGCACTTACCCTATAGCTGAGCGGTGGCAACCCCTCACTATTCATCAAGCGATTGATAGGGTGCCGTTCATTTAGTAGCGTAAAGCAGCATTCTAACGCATGCTCAAAAGCTGATAATGATACATCTTTGCAATTTTCAGTATTTGGCATGTAATAGAGCATTCCATCGCCTAAGGTCTTGATTACTATTGCATCATATGATTTTACTATGGTACTTACCGTATTAAGAAACACAGAGTAGTACCTACGTACTTGCTCTTCTGAAAGTCCTGCTGTAATAGATGTGGAATTAGCTATATCTATGCAACAAACACAATAGCTTTTGGACTCTGGGAGAAACTGCAATTCACTTGCGTTATCCCGATTAGGCTCCATATGCTACTACACTTCTCGTTGTATATGCGGCTAATGCCTATTGCAAATAAGGCTTATGCTCTGTTCGTGAAGGATACTGTTCATTTTGATGGTTCCAAATTAAGAATCTAGGTAATATGGACAGGAAACAGCAAATAATACATCGCTCTCCCGACGCCTATTAACCAAGCAGTATCATTGGCTTGTTGCTCTATCAGTTCAGATTCCTTGAACAAAACGTTCATCTAGAAAATGATCTAAAGCAATGATAATTTCCCTATCAATCAGCCTTTGTTTTTTACTGACTGAATTTTTTCATCCAGAGTATTTGGTTTGTCCAGCCTCTCGTCAATTCGCACAGTCGATATTATGCGTTTTACTCCGGCGGATTTAGCAGAATCATGGGCAAGACGAACCGCCTGCAGGATATCGTCTAGGCTGTTTGATTCGATCTGGGTGCTCATTGCAGTCAGGGTTACTTTTCTCAAGCTCGAAATGCCACAGATAGCATTGTACACTGTTGATACCTCTTTTCCCATGCTTGTATCTGATGTTCCAATTGGTTCTATGCTTATTTCAGCATCAACTATTGGCAGGTTGCTCATACGACTATCAGTGGGCGAATTTGATAATTAAGATTATCAAGAGGAGTGAAAAATTCGTCTTTTTATGTATGGTTAACCACCGGATTTCGTGGAGGTTTACAGAATATCTGCAATCACTTTGGTAGTTAGAAGCATGGCGAAATCATGCAATTTTTACTCACGTATACCTGGCTTTAAACTGGTGTATGGTGGACCTGCCGAACCTTTCAGCACCTTTGAGGTTGGCAACAAAAATGCTGGCATGCACCTCAATTTGGAGCTCACAAGTTCAGGTTTGGATGAGAAGAATTTGAAACAGGCAAGAGATTTTGGAAGGATAATCTTTCATGCCAAAGATGTGGATCAGCTGTATTTCCATCTGAAAAGTGATGCGTATTTCTCAAAATTGGCTTCCTTTGAAAGTGAACCTGCTGATGCATCATGGGGCGAGAGGTTCTTTCACATCCGAGACCCTGACGGCTACCAATTGTCATTTGCAAAGCCAATTGTAAAGGCAGGGTCTTGAAGTAGTAGCTGACATCCTCTCCGCCCTGAAGGGCTGGAGGTTCCTTGTTACTTCCAGCGGGCATAATCCCCCCTCAGTACAAGAGGGTTTGCCATAACCCTGCTACTGCTAGGGAGCCTTGTCGTTGTTGTTGAGGGCAATGGTCTCTTTACAGCTACGTTCCAGATGTTTGCAGCCCCGCATACATCGGCATTTATCATCGTCCTGCTCTTTTTGCATACATGCAGTCCGCAAGCTTTTTCTGCAATACTAAAAGTAATTTGTTGACAATGTCTTCTGACAGGAGAGAAAGTCCAGAGCAAATTCCATCTTCCAATAATAAATAAAGATCAAACGAAAACACAATGGTAGGCGAACATGTAGGAGTAGAGGGAGAAAGAAAAGAAGTTGATGTCAAGGACTATCCCAAGGCTGCTGCAATAGCTCAGATTTTGAAAGAAAGATGTAGAGTTTCCTGCAGACAAGAAAAAGATAGTACAATACGTTCAGAGGTCAAGGCCTCAAGGCGAAGAGATACTACTTTCATACATACAAAAGATTGAAGACAGGCAGTACGAAAGTGTTTCAGATGTTACAAAAGCGGCAGGGCTTGTCATGCAGTAGTAGTAAATGTGGTATCAAGAAAAAATCAAGTGGCTCTAACAGCAGTCCCTTCCGCTCGCAGTACCAATGACGGAATCCATCAAAACTATGTAATATCAAACTCCCCCCCCGAGATGTCACGCCAACTCTGCCTGTGCGGTCATCATATTTTTGAGCAACATGATGCGAATCATCAACATATTTTTACATGTAATCAAACCGTGACAGCTTTAATAGCCAATTATGATCACATGACTAGCGTAGATGGTGGAGTTGCGCTGTAATAACTGCAAGAGAGTGTTTCA
>JBFLWZ010000050.1:0-12430 GCA_040757615.1 Thermoproteota archaeon
AATATTGCATCGTCTATCCTTTCGTAAAATCGCGGGAGTGGTACCTTCTGCCGTTTGAAGAGCGCAAGAAAATGATGGAAGAGCACATCATGGTCGGCAGAAAGTTTCCACAGATAAGGCTGAACACCACCTACTCTTTCGGTCTTGACGATCAGGATTTCATGCTAGCGTTCGAGACTCCGGATCTGATGGCGTTCCAAGAACTGATAATGCAGCTGCGCGAGACCAAGGTCAGCAAGTACATCATGCGGGACACACCCATGATTGTTTGTGTTTATAAGGGAGTCGAGGACATCGTCAAAAGTCTGGGATAAGGCCAAGGTTGTTAGTTGATTTTCTGCACGCGTTGATGCCACGGTTCATTATCCTTTATGTTTTTCTTCAAACAAGCGCTACAAAGCAGAAAAGAACATAATTGTATCTGAGAGCAATGTACCCGGTAATTACTTTCGTGGCATGATGAACTCTTGGTCATTTGCTGAAATAAAACGACTTATCACATACAAGGCAGCATGGCTGGCAGCAAGGAGCCGGTAATCCTGAAAGTCGATGCAAGTAAGTTAATTAGTCGGTTAAAACCCGCTAGTTGGCAGAACCGGATAATGCAGGCGCTAAAAGAATGGGCCGTCGTCTGCAGGGCCCTTGAAGAAGGCCGGCAGGTCGTGCTTTTGCGCAAGGGAGGCATACTGGAGTATCGGCAGGGCTTTGAAGTAAAGCACGACAGGTTCCTGCTGTTTCCTACGTTTGAGCACCAGTCAAAGGATCATTTGCAAAAAGATTATGCTGACAAGCTTGACGAAGTATTGAAAGAACAACCCGCACTTGGCAGCAACAAGATAACTGCATATGCTCAGGCCGTCGAGGTCAAGGAGATGACTGATCGCAGTGCAGTGCATTCGCTTGCAAAATACCACATATGGAACGAAAGCTATGTTAATGCGAGGATTGATTACAACCCCAAGAAGCCAATGAGCGTGATACTACTTCGCGTTTTCAAGCTAGACAGCCCGATAATGGTGGACAGCAAGCCCGAGTGGGCCGGCTGCAAGTCATGGATACCCCTTGACATGGAAGCGAGCGGCAAACCCGCATTGAACGATTCCCAGTTTGACAGGATAGCAACTGAAGTGAGGGAGGTGCTATCGATAGCGGCATGAAATATCGAAGACTCGGCAAGAGCGGCATAAAGGTAAGCGAGATAGGCTTTGGCGCGTGGACCATCGGGCTTGACTGGTGGGGCAAAAAGATTGACGACGACGAAGCGATAAGGATGCTCAAGCGCGCCTACGACCTTGGCATCAACTTTTACGAGACTGCCGACATGTATGGCAAAGGCAAGAGCGAGCGGCTTATGGCACAGGCGTTCAAGGACATGCGTGGCGAAGTCATTTATTCAACAAAATGGGGCTATGACATCTATAACGCGCAGCAGGTGGGACACAGCGAGCTACCACAAAAACACGATCCGGAATTTCTCCAGCTTGCGCTTTCAAAAAGCCTTGAGCGACTGCAGACCGACTATGTCGACGTGTACAGCCTGCACAACCCCAAGATGGACGCGATAAAGAACGACGCGCTATTTGCTGCTCTGGATGATTTGGTAAGAAGGGGAACAATCAAGAGCCACGGCGCTGCGCTTGGGCCTGCCATCGGGTGGAAGGACGAGGGGCTTGAGGCGATAAGGAATCGCAACATCACGTGCCTCCAGACCGTATACAACATCCTAGAGCAGGATCCGGGCCGAGACTTTATCAGGGAAGCCGAGCGCCACGACGTGGGAATCTTGGTGCGGGTGCCAGACGCGTCGGGGCTGCTGACGGGCAAGGTCACCGCCGACACGAAATTTGACAAGAACGATCACCGCAGCTTCCGAAAGCAGGAATTCATCATGGAGGCTATACAAAAGATAGAGAACATGAAGCCTGTCGCAAAGAGCAAGGGATGGAACATCACCGAGCTTGCGATCAAGTTCATCTTGTCGCAGAAGCAGATCTCGGTGGTTCTGCCGACCCTGATAAGCGTCGAGGAACTAGAGATGTTTGCGGCGCTTTCGGACGGCAACTACCTCAGCCCGTCAGAGGCTGCAAGCGTCGAGCAGATGTACGAAAAGAACTTTTACGTTCAGCCCATTGCCAAATGAGCGCCACAAATGAGCTTTTACAGGATCACGTTTTCATCAGGAGGCTGCAGGCAGTCATTGAAAAGTGCTATGTTCTGCTTTATGAAGGCAAGGACGTGCCGTTTGGCGACCTTGTCAAGATAGCGGATATGATCGAACAGTTCGTCGACAACTTTCATCACGGCAAGGAGGAAAAGAGCTACTTTCCAGAAACAGAGGGCAGAGATCACTATTCTGAAGAGATCCGCAAGTTCGTGATAGAGCACGAGTTTGGCAGAAGGATTGCCAAAAGGGTGAGGTCCCATCTCGAAGAGTTCTTGCAGGGCAGGGACGCAAGGGAACCTTTGGCGCGTTACTTGAAGACATATTCTGTCTTTATCCTTGACCACACTTCAAAAGAGGACAGGTTCTTCACCGATGTCAAGGAAAGAAAATCGCTCTCTGACAAGGAAGAACAAGATCTGAAAAAGGAATTTGAGCGCATGAGGCACGACTGCATGCACAGAAGCGGTGACATGGAGCAGACCTTAAAGCAGCTGGAAAGCGCCGAGTGGGCGCGCTAGACGAAATATTTCACGCGCTCTTTCTTGAACTCGCGAGAGCTGAACAGTATCTGGTAGTCCTTTATGCCTATTGTTTCCGACATCTCGGCTGCCATTTTCTCTGCGGCCTGTAGTGTCCTTGCATGCACCATGCTGAAGAGGTTGAACCTCCAGTCAGGATAGACCGGCCTCCTATAGCAGTGGCTCACCTGCGGGAAAGCCGCCAGCTTGAAGCCGACTTCGTCTATCTTGTCTTCCGGCACGTGCCATACCACCATGCCGTTTGCGACAAAGCCCGCGTCGCGGTGGCGCAGTATCGCGGCAAAACGCCTCATGATGCCGCTTTTCTCGTATTCTCTTGCCTTGGCAAAAAGCTCATTCGTCGTTATCCCCAAATTGCTGGCAAGTTCTTTGAACGGTTCAGGTATGACTGTAAGATCTTTTTGCAGCTCGCGGACGAATTCCTTATCGCGCTCAGTCAGCTGCACCTTTTCCGGATTGAGCTCCTTCACGTTGTCGATCGGCTTTGGCTTCTCCGAGTCTTCGTTTACCATGTCAAGCCTGACTCCGATCTTGTACAGCTTGAGCGTCGGGAGCACCCTGTACTTTATCACCCCGTCAAGCGCCGCCATCCTGTCAAGATCGTTTTTCATGTCGGTGCCAGGCGGAACCGCAAGCGTGAACCACATGTTGTATTCGTGGTTGCGCTCATAGTTGTGGCTGACGCCGGGGTGCTCGTTAACCTTGTCGGCAACCGAATCAAGCTTGTCGGGTCTTATCGAGAATGCCACCAGCGCGCTCTTGTAGCCGAGTCTGCGCGTGTCGAAAATCGCGTTTATCTGCCTGATCAGGCCCATCTTTTTCAACGACGATATCCTGCTCATGACCTCTTGCTCTGATACGCCATGCTTTTGCGCAATCTCCAGATAAGGTCTGTCGACAAGGGGAAAAACCCACTGGATATCGTTCAGCAGCTTTTTGTCGATCTCGTCAAGCCGCTCGTTCGCTTGCATTGGGCAAGGTCAAAGTTGTTTCCAATCCATTAAAAACCTACCTCTGGCATAATATAACATGGTTGATGCAGGCGATGTCACTTGGATCGCCTCTGTAATCGCGCTGTCTGTAGGCGCGACCTTTCTGATCCTGCACTTCTTTAGGCGCTGGTCAAGGCCACCCTCCCTCCCCTAAAGGTGCTTGCTTAGTTATAAGGCAGGCAAACAAACGTCTATCTGCCTGTAGGGCTTGGCCGCAAGGCGCCCTGCTCCCCCAGTGCGCTCTACAGGCAGCCTTTTTTGCTATGCATGAGACAGTCAGATATTTTTTACCCGAGCGCCTTTTCAATCTTATAAGGCAAGCCGCTATTGCAACGCACTTCTGGTAACAAGGATACGTATGGTTTAATTGCCAATTCTGCGAATATTATGCTGAAGGAGAAAAAATGGCTGACCGGGCAAGATTGGCAGTGGTAAAGTGGATACCCTTCAGCTCTGCAGGCGCTGCGATATCATTCGTCGCGGGATTTGTGCTAGGACTCCCGCCGGCGCAGGTAATCGTATCGGCTGCAATGACCGCGGGCCTGATCTTTAGCGGCCTCTTCTTCCAGTCGTACGGAAGAGAGAAAGAGCAAAACGTCCCGCAGTGATTTTCCCTCCTTTTTTCGTCGTTTGGGTAACAAGGTTACTGTTAATTTTTAAGCCGGAAGCGCGAAATAAAGTGTACTAGAAGTCTATGAGGCTATTTGGATGGAAGCCGAAAGGCAAGATGTACAGTCTAAAATGCAACCAGTGCGGGGCGGGCTTTTTGTCAAGCTATGCTCTAGAAGCTCCGATCTGCGGCAAGTGTCTGCAAAAGGCCAAGTCACTAGACTCTACCATAGAGCACGAAAAGCACTGCATAAAGTGCGGCAATGCCGGCGTGATATATGGCAAGGAATACTGCTACTCTTGCTACTTTAATTTCGGGAAAAAGTAAGAACTGCCGCCGTAGTGGCGGCAATGTAATCCTTCAGGTTACGGATTCCTTCATCATGCCCTTCCATGCCTGGAAGATCGGCTCGTATTTCTTCGCCGGCTCGATCACGCCCAGCTGCATCATGAACCTGAGATCATCGCGTATTGCCCTGTGCTCTGCCACCTTGCCGTTCTCCAACCTATGAATGTGTGCGGCTAGATAGGAGAAGCTCCTGCCCGTAGGCTCGATCCCAAAGAAATTTCCTACGTGCCTACCGCTGACAAGCAGTATCATGACCACCTTGTCGCCAGACGCGATGATGTCCTGTTCCTCGTAGCGGAGGTCTGCAAACGCGCTCCGCAGCTTTGTGATCGTGTCCCTGACCTCTTCAGGCCCGCGAAGCTTGGCACGCTCGGGGCTCGCCTGCGACTCGTGATTAAAATATTCCGGGCTGACTAACTCGTCGAGCTTGTTGACGTCGCCGGCGTTGAACGCTTCAATCAATCTCCTTACAGTCCTTATGTTTTCATCAGTGCTTGACATCCATGGCTTCTCGCCAATTTTGCTCTTAAGCCGTTTGGAAGAAAATTCGGTTTTTTAAAACAAAGGGAGTGGCTCAATCCCCTGGGAGAGGATCGTTCCTGCTTATCTTGTAGGTAAAGACGTCCTTGAACACCAAGCCGAGAATCACGTTGCGGCCCACCGCGATTATCTTTTCCTTTGGAAAAGCGAATCTGTAGTCGTAGTGGCCGTCAACAACTATCTTGGTATTTGTCTCCTTTATCACATGTCCCACGTGGTCTTCGTCCTGAGTCCTGACTCCTTTGTTAAAAAGCGAAGTCGGGTACTTGCCTTCGTATGTCGCTAGATCAATTCTTGTGTCTGGAATTGCCATCGATATCTGTAATGGCGGGTTGGAAGATTAATTGTGCTTGGAACGAACCGGTATTGTGCAGTAGCACGGCAAAGAAATCATTTAGGTGTCTGTTCAGTCTAACGTGCTTATGATTATTCAAAAGCACTTTTGATAAGCGCTAATGACCGGAGGAGAGCAATACCCTGTGACGGCCAGACCCGAGGAACCAGCTCCTAAGCAGGTGTGGCTGTCAAGGCGAGATACTTCACACAAGGCATTTCCAAGGGGCTGGTTCCAGCATAACCCTTTAATAAAAATTTCTCGAAACTGCTTAACTATCATGAGGTGCTTCCTATAGGAATGGCATCCTGCAGAGCATGCGGCGGGGAACTGTGGCCGATCGCGCTGTGCCCGACATGCGAAGAAAACGTCCGGTGGAAATGCTTATCCTGCAGCAAAGGGACCGACGCGTCTGTCCATACCCACGGCGGCAGGATAGTTCCTGCAAGGATCGCCGACCTGCCTGCAGAAGAGCCGGCTTCTGCCGCAGCGGCGGTGCAGACCTTCGTCAATAAGAATCAGCGATAACTTGTATTGTGCCATATTTTTATCAAGCCGGATGCTAGTATCTTCACGACATCGTATGAGAGTGGTGGCAATTATGCTGGCCTGCCTGAAAAGGTCCTTGCGGTAGACCCTGCCATACGTTACTGCGCGGTAGCTAATAAGCTCGGCCGCATAATCGCCCAGAAATATCGCAAGGGCCTCAAGCCGCTTATGACTGCAGAAGAAAGCCGCAAGAACGCCCTGCATGCAATAATCCGGCACTCAACTAGGTTGCCTTGGGAGGGCAAGCTAGGCAAGTCACAGTACTCTATAAGCCGGTATGAGAATATCATAAGGTTGACGGTACCTCTGATCGAAAATCACCTACTGCTGGTGTCTTTAGATGTCAAGATCAACAACGTGGACAAAATGGTGATACAGGGCATACTGCCTGCAATCGAGGGCTATCACTTGTGATCTCTATTCTTGAAAATGAATATTCTTGATACATAATACGGATTGCAAAACCAAAAAAAGATCCCTCTCTCTTCTATACGCTGATTGCTACCTAATGCATAACTAGCATTCTTGCGTCGAATATTGACCATGCGAGAGGAACAAAAAATCCTCAATCATTTCATAAATGTCGAAGATGCCGGCGCAAATGTTCTCCACCAATTGCAAAGAGTTACAAAAGAAAGGGTGGATGAAATAGACTACCAACAGCAAATAGACAGGTGGAACAGATATCAGGAAATTCTGGACAAAATAGAAGAGAGATGTGGCGTGAATACCGGGGTCCTGCTTGCCAGAAACGTGAAACACAATTTCAACCAGTTCACCGCGACATCTTCTGCAGCGCTTGCTGTCGTAGGGATTGTTGGCCTGATGGCCTTGCTAAGCGCATTTTCGCTAGATAACATCTACTATGCGGTCGGCGGCCTCGTGGCTCTGGGCTTTGTAGCGTGGCAGGCATTCATCAGGCTCCACCACCCATCTACAATTCACTTCAAATGCTCTCCTGTTTTGCATATCGACGAATTTGCTTACATGCGTCAGGCGATAAAGGCGATACCGCCTGCCGAGAGCGATCCAGTTGTAAGGCTGCCTGTGCTTGAAATGTCCGTATCGAGATCGTGGCTATCGCAACACGGGATGCTGAAATTCATGCACAGCCTTGGCGATATAAAATTGGACAATGCGGTAGAGAAAAAGGGGAAGCAGAAGGGACAGCTGGCAGAGGGACAATAATCGTGGCAACTTGGAAACATCCAAACTCGTACATCTAAGCAAGATTAAGAGATTCGAATTTGAGTAAAGCGCGGGGAGTGGGATTCGAACCCACGTGTCCTTTCGGACATGGGATTAGCAATCCCACGCCCTGCCAGGCTAGGCGACCCCCGCCCGTTAATCACATTTAGGCTGTGCCAATTTATACTATCCGCAGCGTAACTGTCAATCACAATTTGAAATCCTTGCTGGCCGCAATATAGAAGCAAGATTTTCATCCAGAAAAAATTCTGACTGTATATGCATATTATCAAGCCAGCTTTTTATTGCAGAACCGACTTCGCTTCCAATTTGCACAATGTGCTATATTACTTGGTGCATCCAGTTTATCCATGTCCGACATTGAAAAGGACGTGGAAAATGCAGGAGACAAGATGAAGGCTGGAGCCAAGGCGGCGGGCGAGAAGGTGAAAGACGCCGGCAAAGAAATGAAAACAGAATACAACAAAGAAAAAGTAAAAGAAAAGCTGGATTAGCTATAGTCTAGTCAGCTCTATCAATTTTTTAGCGAGCCTGCGCCTCCTATCTGAGCCGGCTAAAGCCGCCCGTGACAAGGCTCGACCCCTTGGTGATCAGACCAAAGAATTCATTCCCAAGCGGCTCGATGCTCTTGTCCTGCATCATCTTGGCAAAGGTCTCGTCGCGGTGTTTGCGATCCCTGTAGTACTGCAGCTCGACCCAGACCTCTTCATCTTCTGCAGCGGAAATAGCCTTGTTGATTGACAACATCGGCATGCCTTCCATCTTCTCGCTTCCTTCAAACCTGTAGTACTCGATTCCTGCGCCGTTCTTCTCAAACCACGGCACGAACTGCTTCAGGTTCTTTACAATCGCGTCGTGGTTCTTTTTCGGCACCCTGTAGAAAAAGGCTTCGAGGTGACCTCCGTTTTTAGCCGATTCTTTGTTATTCATGTCTGCACCTGTGGTAGATAAAATAAAAGGCGTTACTCCCCAAGGGGAGGCTATTTTTTCAGGCCATTTACAACAAGTCCGGCTTCAGTGGGAGTTTTTACGTACAAACGATCTTTTTCTCATCATCCATTGTAAGCCCGCTTGAGGGCTTCGATATCAAATTTCTTCATTTTGAGAAACGCTTCTGTCACCCGCGCTACTTTCTTCTTATCTTTGTCCTGCAGCATCCCTGGCAGTATGGTCGGAACAATCTGCCACGACAAGCCATACTTGTCCTTCAGCCAGCCGCACTGCTCGGCTTTTGGGTCGAAAGAGAGCTTTTCCCAGTAATAGTCGATCTCTTGCTGGGTCTCGCAATTCACCACAAATGATACCGCTTCGGTGAATTTGAAATACGGACCAGCGGATATCAGGGTAAACTCCTGACCCATCAGCTCTATGGTGATTATTTCTGCTGTCCCTGAAGGGGTATTGTCAATCGTTGTGGAGCCCTTGATCTTTGAACCCTTGAACACAGACGTGTAGAATCTAGCCGCCTCGCCTGCCTCTTTGTCGAACCACAAAAATGGAGTGATTTTCTGCACGCTCTATATCATCTCGCTTTGTTCTTCATTTCTTCCGGCATGGCGTCCAGATTTGCATGGAAAATCTCCCAGATGTGCCCGTCAATGTCCTGAAAGGCGCGGCCGTACATCCAACCATAATCCTGAGCCTGCCTGTACTCCGTGCCGCCGGCGGCAACAACCTTTCCAATCAGCTCATCCACTTCTTCACGGCTGCCAGCGGTCAGCGCAATGAGCGCTTCAGTGCTTTTCTTGCTGTCGCAGATCTCCTTGCCAGGAATAAAGCCCTTGAAGAACTTTTCAACCAGCAGCATGCCATAGATATTTTCACTTATGACCATGCATGCGGCGTTTTCATCAGTGAACATGGGATTGAAAGAGAACCCGAGCTTGCCAAAAAAGTCCATCGTCCTCTTCAAGTCCTTGACTGGCAAGTTGACGAATATCTGTGTCTTGCTATTTGTTTCTGTGTTTTTGCCCATAATCGCCCTGTAACAAATGATATAAAAGGAATTACTCCCCAAGGGGAGGTCTAAAAGAGAGACGCCCGAGAGTGTTGCCGATTTACAAGTCGTACCAACAGCCAGTCATCCGGGCCGGGTGGCAATAAAAAAGGGGGTTAGGTGACCCCTCTGGTTTTTCATGGGCTCGAGCGCTACCTGGCAGGCTGGAGCATGCCTACCCTGTTGCCTTCTGTATCAAGAAACGACACGTACATGCCGACTCCCGGTATATCCCACGGCTCTCCGAGCACCTTGCCTCCTGCCTCTTCCACATTCTTCGAGTGTTTTTTGATGTCCTCGACTGCAATGACTACTGAGGGATATTGCGCCGGCATGTCGTCAGTCTTTTGAAAAAAGCCGCCGTTTATTGCGCCCGGCTTTTTCGGCCGGCCGTTTTCATCAGATTCCGTCGTGGTGGCACGGACGTAATTTCCCATGTCTTCGCCTAGCTGCTGGGTCTTCCATCCAAACACCTTCGTGTAAAAGTCAGTCATCCGCTTTCTGCTTTCTGCAGGCATTTCAAAATGGATTACGGAGTTCATATTCTATCGCCGATGCCTGCGATAAATGTCTTAAAAGCCGTTACTCCCCAAAGGGAGGCTTATTAATTACAGATAGCAATTATTGGTGCTTGCCGAAACCGAAGCCGAAGCGAAACAAGATGGAGATATACAACGACATTCTCAGCGCAATCAAGGCGGAGCTGACAAACGGCGAGGTCAAGCCTACGAGGATCCAGACGCTGAGCAACCTTGCCTACGACAAGCTCGTCAGGTACCTGAACGAGCTGGAGAGCAAGAGGATGATCGCGCAGAACCCGCTTCGGATAACCGAAAAGGGCCACGACTTTCTGCAAGACTATGACAGGATCAGGGACTTTGTCAACGCGATGGGCGTAAAGTACTTCGGCATGTCCGGGAGGGAGGTCTATTGAGCGCCGAATACCGCCCCGCAAAATTCCTTGACAGACTCGAGGGCAATAACCACATCGTGCTACTGTATGATGATGCAAAGTACGCCGACATGATAATAGCGCGCTATTTCCTCAACGGGCTTGAAAAGGGCGAGTCCTGCATATTTTTCACCCCAGACGATCCAAAGAAGATTGAAGAGAGATTGTCGGCGCAGGGCATCGATGTCAATTTGTACAAAAAGAAGAACTCACTGCGCATCTTTTGCATCGAGAGGTCAGACGAGAACAAGCTTGATACTCTGGCAACGCTCAAGCGCATAAGGGACGAGGCCACAAGGGGCATGAAGCCTCCATTCAGGTTCGCCGGCAGGACGATAACGGACACGGCGACTGTGGAAGGGATGAAGCTTGGGATGATGGTGGAAAAGACTGGCCACGAGCATTTTGCAGAGTTTGACAATTCGCAGCTGTGCTTCTACGACATTTCAGGCATCGAGCCGTCACGGAGGGACGAGTGGATCAGACAGCTCTTGAAGAATCACCACCACGTGATCTATGCGTCAGACCCTGGGAGGGCGGTGGCTTTTGAAACCGATCTGCTCAACGAAGATTGACCTATTTGCTCAGCCTGCTTACCACAAACGCAGAGCCAAACACCGCGGCGCTTCCAGCAAGCGCAATGAACCCTACAACCACCCAGTTGACGCTTGGCAGCTGCAGGAACTGAAGCACCACGCCAGAGTTCAGGAGAAAGTGCAGACCAAGCGCCATCAGGAATGTCCCTACTATTATCAAGGCTATGACCTTGAACATGCCTTCCTTGAAGCCAAAAAGCCATAAGAGCTGCCAAGCTCGAAAAATTTGATATTTCGATCCGGAATGGAATTTCCTTCTAGTATGAAAGAACTATTCCGGAAGGGAAAGCAAAAGTAGCTTCTATAAAAGAACTAACTGCATATGGACTGACAGCACTGGAAACGCGCGCATCCGCCCTCCCACACGCATTGCAAAAATTTCAGACTTTCTAAAAGGATTATATAATCTGCACACATTGCTAGATCTCTCTTTGAACCTTAAGGAAGCAAACGAGGTATTTCGCCAAGCCATAATCAAGGCATACTTTGAGCCAGAGCTCATCAGGATGGACTACCACAAGTCCAGAATAAAGCACCCAAACATCTCTGAAGACGGCCTGACAGTCGAAGACGTCCTGCACCTTTATTTTGACGTATTTACCGGCAACGACTATCCTGACGGCGACGAATGGTTCAGCATAGAGTATTTGTTGCCGTACAGCGTCAAGCTGCCTGACAGCCTGAAGGGTCCCGACTATTTCACCACGCTGTCTGTGTCGGAGGGCAAGCACTACTGGCGCCACCGCGAGCTCATAAGGTTCAAGTACGGCAAGTCGAAAAAGCTAACCGAGTCGTTGGAGTTTATCGACAAAAAGTACAAAGAACTGAGCAAGGCGATACACGAGTCGCCTGTCATCAACCAGCTGAAATGATCATTTCGTTTTCCATTCGCCATTTTTGAAGACATAGTTTATGTCGCTCTTTGCCACGGCTGGGTTCCACCGGAAGGTCGCCTCGTCATACGAGTACCATATCTCCTCTGCCTTTGGCGGAATCGCCTTCAGCTGCACGGGAACAATATCGACCATGTACTCTATTTTTTCGATGCCCATTTCAAACGGCCTGTCGCCCTTTGACAGCAGAGGAAACACGACATCGACCTGCTCATTGCCGAAGCCGGCGAACTTGACAAACGCCTTCAATCCCTTTCTGCCGCGCCTGCGCTTGACGTCTTTAATCACTCCCTTGATCTTGAACCAGCTGTCCATGGTGAACTCTTGAAAGAATGACTCTCCATATGACAGCGGGAATCCGATCTCGATCATGCTGACGTACTGCGGGTCATCTGGCTGGAGCTGCTTTTCCTCCACTTCGAAGGAGCGCTTCAGCGTATCATAGATCACCTCAATCTCCCAGGGCGATATGCCGTAGTGCTGGAAGGCGGCGGTCTGTGGCACTGCGTAGAATTGTGGTAGAAGAAATAATAGTCTTGCTAGAAGACGCCGATAAACTTTGCCAGATAGACCAGAGAAAGTGTCACGACTGCACCTGCCATGTGCTTCCAAGGAATCGGCGGAAGCCTCGGAGCGTTGAGCGTTATCTGGTGGTTGTCGATCACGCTTGAAATGTACTGCTTTAGCTTGGCGTGCCAGATCTGGTAT
>JBFLWZ010000051.1:0-2304 GCA_040757615.1 Thermoproteota archaeon
TTTCATCGTGTTGTATCTCTGCCCAAGCGTGTTGAAGGATTGTCCTTACCTGTATCTCAAAATACATGTTCTTGAATCTAGAATAATCGGGAAGTTTCGCTCGCTCTCTATCCAATTTGGCCACGAATTGGATGGACCTATATCCAACCATATCGGGTGATTCGGGTTTTGTCTTGTCCTTAGTTCTGTTCTCATCTATGTCAAATGAATTACGAATAATATCAGAAATCCTTTGTACATCTGTATTTAGAAGGCCGATAATTCTGACACCTGCAAGATCCTGCATTTCCTTGGGGTCATAGTGGACTCCCTTTTCCAGCTTTTCTCTGAATCTATCGATATCCTTTGCTCTGTGTGTAATGTCGTATGCACGAATCCCCTTGGATTCGAGAATCTTCTCAATAATTTGCTTCACTTCTAATGCCAAATCCTCATACTTCTTCCTGTTCTTCGTATACCATCCTACAGCATCGGCAATGGCATCAGAGGACAACAATAGAAGAATATCTTCTAGTAGAATTTAAGATTGCTTGACGCTGTAGATCTAAACTACTCCGATTGCTCGAAGTCTGATAAGGTCGCTTGTTTTCTCTCTTCAAATAGTGCTTCCGATAATCCGATTAATTATCCCGGCGACAACACATTTACAGTCCCACGCATCCATGGATGGAAACTGCAATGATAGCCAAATGTTCCCGGTTTGGTAAAAGTGTATTCAAATGTCTCCTGAGGAAGTAGCGTGGCTCGAGCTGTAGGAGTACTATTTTCCAGCCCATTGAGATGGGTAGCGCTATAAAAGTCAGGATCGCTATTATCATCTGCAAGAACCGAGACTTGTGTAAAGTCTTGATTTACCCATCTGACCGTGTTGTCCCTGCCAATCTGACTGTTAACTTTGAAGGCTCGAAATTTAGACGAGAATCTGAAAATCTTGCCCCCTCTGGAATAACTACATTTGGAACTATTTCTTCAGGAACTGGTGACGGGCCATGCGAGCTGCCTGACCATTTTGAAGTAAGACCAAACACCCATGGGAAAATAGCGATCAAGCCTACTACTGCGCCGATCCCTAATAATATGAATAGAGTAATGCCAGTGTTGCCCAGTATCCATAGTCATAAACTCCATGCTTTTGAGCCTTTGGCTATCACGGAAGGTACATGTGCCCGGAGGGCTCCGTGACGATAGTGGTTCTAGCTGTGGACCCGAGCGTGTTTGATATTACATAGTTGATGGATTCTGTGATCACGGATAATTCGAGCGCTAACCAAATAAAAAATGGGAAGGGTAACTAAGCCACCCTTATGGCTTACTGCCTTTTGTTTCCGAATTCTCTGTCTCTGCTAAGACCCTTGGGCCCACCTACTTCTTGGGCTCAAGGAAAACCGGTAGTAAATGCCTCTAGAGAGTCTTTTTGTACACACTCGCTTCAACGGAGGTGCAAACCAATAATGCCAACCAAGCTGTTAACAACTGCCACCAAGATCCAGACTATTCCAAACCCGACGAATGTCGAGCTAGTGAAAAATACTGACAATACATGAAGGAAAACGGTTCTTCCGAACGCCATCAAAACAACCAACTAAAAGCGGCAAACTGATAAGAGCTCATAGCCAAGCTTGGATTATTGAAAAGAATTGGCTGACCACAGAAGCGTCGTTAGATGCGCCCGCCTAGTGTTGATCGTCATTATCCGGCTAATTCCTCATTTTCTTGATTGCTTCATCTTTCCATATTCTTTGGCAGATGCTACATAGCCTATGCTATAACCTTCATTATATACATCACTTATATATTCAATTAATCGCGGAACCCAAGCCTTCTTGGAGATCCCTGATTTCTGCGATACGCACTATTGCTTCTGAGACTATTCTTTCTTTATGGCCACTATAAGGTGTGGGAATCGCCACGGTTATCATAGAATAATTACTTTTCGATTTTGTTGCATAGCAAGATGCAGCCAGACCGGGAGTAATATTATATGCAACAAATGGGCTCTGTTGTAACACCGTTTAATTGCCTGCCTGTTGCACCGCGTTTGATCAGGCGTTAACAGAAATTGTGCGTCGCGACTATCTCAGCATGTTCATTTATGGCAATCCCTATCCCTGCTGACTCATAATGTTCAGTAAGCATATTCTCGTTATGACCGGGGCTAGTTCTCCAACCTTCAAACATGCTTTCTACGATTTCATCACTTGTATACCAATTAGAATCGTCAACCGTTCCATCTTCATAATAATACTCATACAAAAACTGATAGAGGATATTCTCGCCAATCCCGGTGTAGATGTACTTGCCATC
>JBFLWZ010000051.1:2314-12426 GCA_040757615.1 Thermoproteota archaeon
ACTCATAATCCATCTCTTCGCCCCTTTCGGTTGGGTCTTGGCCTTCTAGGTTGGTATGAGAAAGATATCTAAACGCCACTTGCTCTTGGCTGTGTAATCGTGCTATTTCAGCTAGCCTGTCATCCCATTCTAGCCTTTTCAGTCCATTTTCAACACGATAGTCATTTATCATGTCTTGTAATTGTTTTTCTAATTCTTCAACGGATAATGGTTCTTTTGAGAAAGCAATAACATTGGTTTCCGGTGGAATATCTCTGTCATCATTATCGTACGATTCACCATATGTTTTTGCGACAGTCCAAACGAATGAACCCCTGTAGGCATTTTCATCAGTCCATGTTATATCATAAGAAGGACCGTAGCCATCAATGAAAATAGCATAAGTCCACATTTCTTGTCTATACTGTGCTTCAAACTGATCTCTGAATGCTAATTGGATATCTAGCAAGTATGTAGAACAATCTGTTTCAGAGTTGCCATCATAAACACAAAGGTCGTAAGCATCAGTGACTTGAGTTATATAGGTAGCAATCTGCATCCCGGTATCTTCAAGCCTATTCCAGTAAATCGAACTGATGAAATCATAATCGATCTCCAGTGGCAGACAATCTTCATATGATTTCCTTGTATCATTATAGCAATCCATTAGTTTTGTGAATGCAACGTCCAGATTGCTTTCGAGACTGGCTATAGGGATTGTTCGATAGTGCTCAAGAAACTGCGGTTGAGCAATCAATACTTCATTAAGATATCCACCTATGTCCGCTGCTCCACTGACATTGTAAGGTACAAAGCTTGTTAGTAAGACAAATACGATTATTGCTATAGACAGGTCAGCTCTACGCAAACTCTTTTCAAATATGGATAAAGTCTACATAAAGATAGCTATGTTAATTTTCAGATGGTGACTAGCCTGCTTCTTCCAAGAATACCCGAGCAGGATCGCATCCCTTCTGCAATATATGATCCTCTCGTTGCTGGCCTGCAATTTCTATAAGCCTGCCATCAGTACTCTTGAATCCGCATACATCACAACTTACAACGTATTTGCCGCTGGTGATGTTTACGCCTTGCTTTCGCAGCCAGTCCTTTCTAATGAATTTAGCATGTTTCGCCTTAAAGCAATCGTGTTTTTCTGCCAACCTGTGATCTGCACAGAATTTCATTTTGCAATAGGTACAGGTAAAAGGGAAAGGCTCATTTTTTCCACAAACTCCACAGACAGCCATATCAACTACTTGTCGATTCGTGTCTTTCCAAAACGCTGCCGCTCTTCATCATATTCTTTTTCAAGTTTTGCTAGGTGTTGCCAGTGTTTGGCGGCATCTCCAGTAACCTCAATGTCACCGCGTGTCAATGCTGGATAATCCTCAATGTTCACATCCTGACCGCCTTTCGCAGTCTTTTTCATAGAAATATAGCAACGCCTGCCTGCTTATATAGTCGATTGCCCGACTAGCTCAACTGTCTTGAAAATTGCAACATGCCGTATATGCGGTAGTCCAAATTCCGTTATGGCTGATGGAGGAATGTGTTTGAAATGTTCCGAGCAAAATCAAGATAATGATATTCATTATCGCGATACTTACTGTTCGATATGCAACATCAAGTTTGATACAACCGAAGAGTACAGGCAACATCATTTTACTTCACACGCATGTAGTGACCTCTAGTACTCTTTTGGACTATAGGAAAAGCCTCTTTGACTTTTCATTTTATGATTTACTTTGAGATTAGAATCCCCAAAGGTCATTCTTACGCCTGCGCTTGCTTGCAGATGATCCGCCACCAAACATACTATTGGAGTTAAATCCACCTAACAAATCATCGTTGCGTCTACTTCGAGAGGATGACCCCGAGCCAAACGGATCCCATGAGCTTGACTTACGTTTACGAGCACTTGAACCCCCCGTTCCTAGAAAATCCAATTGTGATTCTCTATGCTTTGGTACTGCCCTATACCTGCCTCTAAGGTAATCATATTCTAGCCTATCCCCCCGTCTATTTTCGAGAGTTTCCTGATAACCGAGCGGTGTTTCCCTAAGGCGGATGACCCTCAAACCTTTCGTTTGCTTCTGCTTTTCGGAAAGACGGGAATTGTTTACTTTAACTTCATATCTCTGATACTTGCGCTTGCCAGTAAGTGGATCAACATCAGTTGTTCTATAATCCGAGCCTACTGGATCACGTTCAACTTTTCCATGACTCCAAGATAATCGGTTCTCAGCATAATTTTCTCCATCCTTGCCTATTTCAGTCTGGTGTCTTTTTTTCTTTTTGAAGATATCGAGTACGCCCAACTAGCGGAGCTAGCTTGGCAATCGAGTATATAAGCAGGCTGCCATAACCTTAAGAAAATGCTCAAGAGGCGCAAAAAATACTATCCAGTCAAGCATTTTCAAAACTGTGCTAAATGTGGCGCGCGTGTTGAATATGAAAGCCCGTACGGACAGGAACCTGCCGAGATACTATGCCATGAGTGTGGTAAGAAGTTGAAAGGAGTTTTTAGCGAAAATTAAAACCACTTGTGCTTTTCCTTTTTCGGTTCTTCGGCAGGGTGAGCGCGTAGCCCTTTGCACTTAGGACACTGGCATGTTATAGGCGTTTGTGGAGTCGGTTCCCATGTTAGATTTTTTCTTGCTTCTCTACATTTTGGACATTGGCAAGGACTATCCCCATGCAGAGTATGATAATCTACCAAGCCGGATAACTGGAGAGTTAATTTCTATATAAACAAATTTTGATCAAACGCGGTGCAACAGGCAGGAAATCAAACGAAGATACTACAGAACCCTATGTTGTCCCGGATCGAAGGCTGCAATAACATTCTTTATTACTTCTTGTGCTAACTTTTCTTCTCCTTCCGGCGTTGGATTTACAAATGGCAGAAAACCATCGATAGTTCTGTTACTGACATGACAGCCGAATTTTAGCTCCTCTCTGAGGATTTTGGTGATTATTGGAATTGTACAACTATCGTCACTTTCTGCTACCACATGAACAGTATATCCCTCATCTATTCCCTGCCTATAGTCATAATTGCCGCCAGAAATCATTGATCCAAATCTTTGCTTGAAAGTAAGGTTCACTTCTATTTTGACCGTATTGCTGCTTATGGGAGTCTTTTTG
Organism: Thermoproteota archaeon; assembly: GCA_040757615.1. Lineage (GTDB taxonomy): Archaea > Thermoproteota > Nitrososphaeria > Nitrososphaerales > Nitrososphaeraceae > Nitrososphaera. Next base: position 5,444 of record JBFLWZ010000051.1, read on the forward strand.
AGCATAGTTGAAAGAATGTGGAATGGTTGAGTTAATGGCTTCTTTTCCACTTCATTTTTCTTAAACAAACTCCATTTGCCTTTCTTTTCCTGCTTGTCAGCCAGATCGACCCTCTCCAATACTCTGAGCTTGCTATCAATGTCTTTGGCAAAATAGATCGTAAATGTGACTCCATTTCTTTGTTGCTTGCTTATTGAAACACCATCTAGGACGTTAAAGAAAATTTCTTTTGCCTTTTGTGCCATTATAGTCCGACAATCTCCGCAAAGTCCATTTTTCTTATTATTCGTGAGTCCACCGCATGCGTCACAGTGAGAACATTCGTGACATACTACCTGTGGAATCTCGGATGAGTACTCACCTTTATACTCCACCTTTCTGCCACATTTGACGCAATTTTCGTAATGCTTCCCCAAATATGCTATCTGTCCATTAACAAGAATAAAGAAAAACATTTCTATATGATTAATCTTCTTTTAAGTTACTAGAATTGTTATCCTAGATAGCTTTGCACTAGACCGAAACAAGTTTAACCGTAGTGTTGAGATCAAGAGCATCAAACTTCACATGAACACGCTTGGCTATTTGCGCTTTGATATGCTCTGGAATTCCGCCATAGCATTTGTTTAACACTTCTGTGTTCTCCCAACCACCCAAGCTTGCCACATATGCGAGCGACCAATTGGTAGCAGCTAGATAGTATTGAGCCATTGTGTGTCTGAACAGATGGAGCGGATGTCCAGTAAAGTACAGTCCATCACCAAGCGCATATACCCTAGTCTTTTCATTGAGCCAGCTATCTCTGTCAAGTTCTGAGAATATCTTTTTGAACTTGACAGCCATCCTTGACATAAAGTAAGAAGCTTGCAGAGCATTTGCCTTGTCACTCTTGGCATCTTCAAAGAATAGGAATTTCCTTGCTTTTGGCAGCCTATCGTAAGATGTTTCCACTATGGCCCTGCATTCTTCAGTTGGGTACTTGACCCACCACTTGCCTTCTCTAGTCAGATACCAATCACCACGCTTTATCTTGGACTCAAACTGTTCCACTCTAAACAGTGGAGAAAAGGCTATTCTCTCCCGGCTCATTGATGCCATTGCAAAAGCCCTAGCTCCAGTATGTAGGTCTATATTCATAAATGACCATGATTCCCAATCACCTTCAGTTTCTAGACGTTTGTTAATTGCTGCAATCTGTTCTGGCGTCAAGAGAATATCTTTGTATTCTCCTAATCTCTCTGATGTCGTAGAAAGTCCGTACCTCTTTCCCTCGCCATGTGCAAAATTGACGTTGTGAGCTGCAAGGAAACTGCGATATGCGTTAATGGTGTTTATTTGCTGCATCTGGGGATATACGGTATTGAACCATGCTAGAAAGTTCTGCCAGTATTCTATGGCTATCTCCTTACGTTTGGTAGCGTCAATTGGCACTCCATAGCTTACAAGGGTTTCAGGCATCACCTTTAGCTGGTCAGATATCCCGTGTACAATATTCACAACGTACTGTATGCGGGAAGCTTGTAGCCGACCAGACTTCAAGTACGTTAACCATTTCTGGATGGATGGCAGCTGGTTGAACGGTTCATTGTCTAACTTTTGATAAGCTTGCTCTATCTGTTTTTGTAGTGATATAACGATATTTCCGTTGACATCGCGCTTTATTCCCCAAGCACCTTCTCTTTCCATTTCACCGAGATATCGCGATATAGTGCTATGGTCCTTGCCTATGTCAACGCCAATTTCTCTTGTTGTGTAATTACCGTTTTGGATGCTAATTGCAATGGCTTCTTTGATCCTCTCCCTGTCCTTGACTTTCAGACCCTTGACACGTAGGCGGCTCTTTCTTCGTACAAGTGCGTGAGCCACTAACCTTCTACCTCTTCCTTTGTAGTAGCACCTAGAACTGTCAGAAGCACTGACGTGGTAGGGGGATAGATATACCAGATAATAGATAATAAAGTCGGAAAAATTGTTAGTATTACTTGATAAGCTCTGGAGTAAAAGTTTAGTGTCTTTGTATTTTCAGTGCTAATCTGTAGCTCGGTGACTATGCAACAAGTTATGCAACGCTTTTGGTGCATTAGACGCTTGATGGAAACGATATTCTCAAATAATTAACCAAGTCAAATCAAAAATCTTTTCATCAATGCCAAAGTAATAAGTAATTGGGGCTTTGTGTAAAAAGTAGTAACCTATAAGACCAAAGTCATGCGCTCAAACAGCTATCTGAGCGTGGCGTCTTGACTTTTTAAACAAAGCCAAGTAATTGGTACATCTTTAAATTGTTAATAGATAGTGATCATATTCAATATTAAGAAATTCAAGATTGTCTTGGGCATACTTCTAGCGATTGTCGGTCTCTATCTTATTATTGACATGCCCCGAGCGCAAGAGCACCACGAGATCGTGCGCATAGACAGACAGTTACAAGAGGTAAAACGAGAGATTGGTAAATTAGAAGACAGAGTCCTACTGGCAGGCCCTGGCACGGGGTGACCGGCTTTCGGGCTTTATGGTGTGATGCGCAGCCTAGTATCGACGGTGCATACTTCTATGATATGCATTTTTGTTAAGTGGTTCTCTACCTTGTTACATTAGACAGTTAAAAATTGTAAATACAAATTTACAAAATGAATTAAGAGCATACAAACCCTACTCGCCGGGATTTAGAGCTGACAGTCTTGGCTTTCGGGCCTGATTGGTAGTACCTGAGGTATGCACTCTTGTCCAGTAACACCTTAACATCATTGTTATACAGTACACATGCTTGATACTTTTGAAAGTTAAAAACTGGAAATACGAAATTGCAAATATGGATTTGAAAGACGTAATAAGGATAACGTCGGACTCGATGGTAAGTGATCGAGCCTTGTGCTACCGTCTGATGATTTTCAGCAGCAAGTCTTGCCTAAAATGAAACAGTTAATTGCGTTACGGAAAGATACCTTGTATGGGCATCGTAGAATACGTAGCTCGCGAAATATCCAGAGAATTCGATAAAAGAGCACAAGAGTTCTACGAATTTGTACTGCCTGCTGTGGACATGTATGAAGATGGAAGTGACCTAGTTGTTGAAGTTGATCTGCCCGGTTTTAGAAGGGAAGACATCAGTATTAGAATCATCGATGGCAACATACTATCGATCAAGGCAGCGAAAAAGCGAGCGCCAACAGAAGAACCACTAGGCCCTGTGCACTACAGACAGAGGCCTGTTCAAATAGACAAGAGGATAGTGTTGCCGATTTCTGCAAAGGACGCTGAAAGGGTGACAGGAACAGCCAAGTATGGAAATGGCGTCGTTACATTGAGAATCCCGATTCCCAAGACAACAGTTGTTCCGATAATTGAGGAAAGTAAACCAAGCCCTACTCGCCGAGCTGGCGCGCACGAAGAGAGCTGATACAGCCCGGCTTTCAGGCTTTGTGACATACTCGGCGTGTTATGACGCCTTGAAATAACATGTCAATCATCACTGTTATGCAGTTTGCATCCTTCTTATACTTGAGAGTTAACACCAGAAAATATGAATTTGCGAATATGAATTGAAAAAATAAATTCCATATCGATGTCGTCAGAAAATACATCTCCAGAGGATATCCATGACAAGAAATTGCTACCTCTGACATTGGAGAGCTGTCCTCGACGCTAGACTGCGTTTGAAGTTATCGGTTCTTCGAAGCTTTTTAAATCAACACGTATTCCCTAGGTCAAATAATTCTGAAGCACTGTCTAGAAATGGAGACTGCAAAAGTACATCGCAATTAATTCAAATACAAGAAACATCTTGTGATTAATTACAGGGTATTGATTCGTTATCGTTCTTTGGTCTCATATTCACCGTGACCTGTCATACCCTTATGTAAAACGACATCCTGATAAGACCAAAACAGTGCTTTGCATTCTTTGCAAAGATAGCTAGTTTTCTTTGAATTTTCAGCCACTCGCCGGTTTGCTAGATTTAGCTAATAAAAAATTGTGATATGAAGTTCTAGAAGAAATGAGAATTGAGGAGTAAAGATGCAAAAGCTAGCCTGCGTTATCGATTGCATCACACAATACCACTTAACCACTATGATCATTGTATTTTCTGACGTAGGCAAAGAATATCTGTTGTTTCGCATAATTACATGCAATCAACTTGGCGACGAGCGTGCGACTTCACAAGCCTAGCCCAGAATTGAATGGTTGCGAGCCGGCTTGATTGTTAGCCTGCCGTGTCAGATTGCTCAGGCTCGACATGATTTCAGCCTCCTGTTCAATGTATGATTTTTGGTCTATGGAGCCACTTTCATAGTCGGCCATCAGTTTTAGAAGTCTCGCTTTCAATTGTGCTACTTGCTCGCGCATGTCTGCTTCCATTGCTATGTTATTGCAGTGCTGCATTATCGCGTCCAAGGTGAGTTTCATTATTATCAATTCGAGTATCATTTTCACATCGCCTCAGCAAAAAGAGTACGGTGCCCAGGGTCCGCTCCTATGGAGTGTCATCCCTTCCTTCTCGAATTTTTCTTTCAGCTCTTTTATCTTGGCGTCAAAGACTTGTATATTGCTCCTTTCAACGAGGTACGCGGCGTTTAGGACAATTTCGCCGACATCATTCTTCAGCAAGCGCCTATCTACCACGGCTTTAGCAAGCGAGTCGTTTATCTCTCCCACCATTTTGTCGATCCTTAGCATCATCTCATTTTTCATTGCATCCTCTAGCCTCATTTTCAAAAAGTATGTCGTGCCGGGCTCTGAAGCTGACATTTCATGCTTTATCTTCCTTATCTCTTCTGATTGTTCTACCAAGGATTCGATCTTTTTCAGGTTTGCCTTACTCAGCAGCACCTTTATGCCGATCTCGTCCTTCCCCCTGAATTTAGAGAGCTTTGCTTTATAATCCTTGTACGAGCTGGCTAACAGCTTCTTGATGCCGTCCTCATTTTTCAGAATAACTCCGAACCTGACGGGGAGCACCGTCCGAGTCTCTCGTGCGGCCTCTACTACTCGCTCATGCGCCATGATGTCATTCAGGTTTGATTCCATGTGTTTAAATGGTATTGCACTTACTGCTGCGGCAATGTCTTTGTAGCTAATGGTATAAACTATACTTTCAGCTATGCCTATGTTGCCAAAATTGCTAGCTGGCTTGTCTTCCTCCAAATCTATGATGCAATAGATGTACCTGCCGTCCATCCCAATCCTCACTTTATCGCCGTCAAAGTCGCAAGAAGCCGCAAGGTAGCAAGGTCTATGCCAGCTACTGCAAGAGTCACGTCGCCAGCAATCACAGTCCCTTGGTCGATCAGTTTGTCTACAACGTCTACAATGGAGACCTGTTTTTGGTCAAAAGACTGCTGTTGGGACAGTCTGATGCCTAGTTCTTCTTGCTTGACTCCGAACTTATCCGCGATGTCGGCCAGGTGCTCCCTTATTTGCATGAATGCAAGCCCGAGCCTCTCTACTTCCTCGGATGTCATGGTGCCTGCCTCCACACGCCTGATAGCCTGCCTCTCTAGGACATCGGTCACAGTCTGCACAAGCGTCAGCACCAATTTTGCCAAGCCGTGCTGAAGTCTCTCTGCGTTGGGGCCCTCTGGCTTTTTCTCGAGCTCAAGCAGGATATTGTTGCTTTCGGCGTGTCTAGTGTCCAAGACCTTTCTTATCACTTCCAATTTTTTTCTCCTTTTCCTTCTTTTCCAACTGTTCTTTTTCCCTCGCCCATTTTTCCCATGGCAGCTCTATTCCATAGCGCTTGGCGGTTTCAAGCGATGCTATCACAAGGTTCACTTTGAGCGAAAGCAAGTCAACGCCAGCAAAGGCCACAGTTATGTCGCCATTGATAACTACACCCTTGTCAAGAATGCGGTCAAGAAGGTCGAAAAGGCTCATCTGCCTTGCGGGCATCTCGTGTCGGTTGCTAAGCAAGGTCCTCACCTAGCCCAAGAGTGCCACCGCGCTTTATCTTGCAGTAAGAGCAGATGCCGCTATCTTTGAACCAGTGCTTTGGGCAAAACCCTTCAAGGTAATGTTCTGGTACCGACTTGATAAGATGCATAGCAGTGATGTCAAAGGGCGTGCCGCGCTGGCACTCTGGGCACCTGTTGAATACCCACCCGTTGCCCATCGCTATTTTCAGGCCCACTTCCTCATACTTGCCACATACTATACAGACGGCCAACCCCTATCATCTGCTCACTTTTTTCTTGGTTATTACTTACCAGTCGACGTTTGGGCCGCCACCAGTGCGGGGGGTCCAGCCAATCCTAGCGCTGCAGCGTATCTCAAGAATGTGTCCACGCCTGCAACAACTATCCTTGCCCTTACGACGAGTATCTCGATGCCCACCAACGAGACGGAGAGGTTTGCATCGATCACCAGTCCCTTGTCCAGAACTCGGTCAAGCAAATCAAAGATAGACAGGATTGGCCTGTAAGATTGCTGAGTTGACATTCAAATATTCACTATTGTGATGTTAGAAGAGTTAAGTAGATAAATATTCGCCCGAAAACAGTAGTATGTACTAGTAGAATGTTAGCTGAGATGCGTCTTTATCTCCAGCGCTTCAATCACTGGTCTAAGCGCGGTTGAAAAGTCATGGTCAGGGTTCTTTAGCACAAACACTTCGGAGCTGAGCGCGCGCAAGATCTCGGTGTAGAATGGAATTGCAGCAATTACCTTGGTCTTGAAAAGAGTTTCAAGCCTTAATTTGACTTTCTCCTTGTCTACTCCTGGTGGGATCATGTTTGTAATAAGCATCTGTGGTTTTTCCAGCACCTTGGTCACCTCTAGCATAACACCAGTTCCTAAGATGTCTTGGCTGTCCATCCTCGACAAAATGAGATTCAGGTCGCAGACGCCCATAGATACCAGAGTGGACTTTTCGATACCCGGGTGTGTGTCAATTATCAGGTAGTCAAGTTTGTGCAGTTCTGCGAGCACATTCAGTGCTTCACGGAAAATGCCGATTTCATAGCCCTTTGAAAGCACCCGTACAATGT
>JBFLWZ010000052.1:0-12368 GCA_040757615.1 Thermoproteota archaeon
TCGCTACGACCCCACAGAGTTGGCATCGTGCTATGGGTAGCATCGACATGTCCGTATAAGTCTTGCGAGATTACTACATCAGAATAGTGGATCGAGCGAAGTCGAGTTCAGTGGGTTCCAATTGCTTTTTCTGCCGACAAGATGGTCGCCGTTGAGGTACCAGTGCTGGGAGCCTGGGAATAGCGGGAGGTGCAGCTCCTGCCTTGTTTCCGAGTCGAGGTAGCCAGCTATCATGGTGTTGTTGTACGTCCTTACCATCTTGTGAGCGGCGGTCTGGACGATCACGTCAAAGTCGTCCAAGGTGTTGTTTGCCATCAGCTCTGAAATGGCGCCGAGCGTACTCGTTGAATTTGTATTGTCAAGCAGCACCTTCTTTTCAGCGGCCAACCATTTTTCGTCAAACTGCAGAGTCAGAAGCGTCACCGATGCCTGCGGGATAGCCGTATCAAGGTATTTTTCAGAGGACTCGACGCCCACGATATAGCCATTCCAGATGCCGACATCGCCTGCAGTATGGTTGCGCGTGACAATCATCGCCCTGCCGGCTATCTTTTTGCCTTCCACTTCAAAGCTGTATCCCACGTCGTGCACCGGGATCGTTTCTATTGAATTGGCTCCATATTCCAGCGCATAGGCAGGTCGCTCTGACGTCACGCTGTATGCGTTGAGGTTTTTCCTCAGCACAGGCAGCACCTCGCTTGCGAAATACTGCTCAGACGTCTTCAGGTCAGATATTGCTATTGGAGCGTTTCCAAGCGACATTTCCCTCACCCTTTCTGCAGAGACCGTGCCAGAGCATAACCCGACATCGTCGCAGAGTGAGTCGTTTGGAAGAAGATGTATCGGCATGAACGGCTGGAAGACATAGACAAGCGTGTTCTCGCTTCCTCTGGCAAAAAATACAAATCCTGTCATGGACTTGTAAGGCCGGATTATCTGGAGGTCTGCGCTCCAGCCTTCTGGGATAAAGGCTGTTGCGGCTTCTTCTTTTGGATCGATCCACTTTGTAAAACGGATATCATTTGCAGGGGCCTTGGCTTTTATGCTGCCTTCATATTCTGTGCCATTCAGCATAAGCTGGTAGCTGTAGCTGGCATTGGTAGAATTTGTGTAAATAATGAACTTGGACGATCTGTCCACGTTCTCCGTCATTGTAAATGTCACGGTGTTCCCGTATGCAGTCGCGTTCCACCAGTCAGGAGCCGACACCTTTTCCACTTCTGCAGAAGAGGTAAGCGTTACCTCTGCATAGGTGGCATGAGCTGTCCAGTTTGCAGGAAGGAGCATTACGGTCCGTCCGCCTGCCTGCGCGGCTGCAAGTTCTGGCTCTGCTGCCTCCTGCGCGTAGGCAGGGTTGTAGATAAAGAACAATAGCGCGCATGTTAGCCATCCATAACGGATCAAAACATTCAGCGATCTAGCTTGTACACGGATCACATTTAACGATTATTTTGATCTATCTTCGAGATCATTGTTCTACGAGCTCTTTTCGAAATTCATAAAAAATTTCATTGACTATCATGGACAGTTTGAAGGGAGAGACCCAGCTTCGCGCTAGAAGGACGAGGATAAAGATCCTGAGAGCTATAGCAGACAAGAATGGCCTTGCAGGATTTTCTGACATCAAGTCGTCAACAGGTCTCTCGACAGGCTCAATTTACTATCATCTGGAACGGATGGGCAGCTATGTCACAAAGGACTCAAAACACTACATGATAACTGAAGAAGGGCTACAGTTCCTGCGAGAAGCAGACCCAAAATACGTAGGAATTGCGCAACCAAAGGAAGAGCAGACGACGCAGGACAGACCCGAAGAACCCGTAAGGCAGGCTCGACGTTTTGGGATCCGCCAGCTTGCATTTGCAGGCGTGATCTTATCGGTGGCCGCGTTTATGGCCGCCGGCGTATTTACAAACTGGCAGATCCTGGCCGCGTTTGTCAGCATCAATGCAAGCATTACTACGTCGCTTGGAATAGCGGCAGCGCTCTTGGCATCTTTTCTAGTGCTTGGCAGGCGCTCGTATCCGGGTATTGGCTACAAGGGCACGGTGCTGTCTGCACTGGCGCTTGGAATCGTACTTGCAAGTGTCATCGTGCTTTCCAGCCCAGAGCTTATTAGGGCAGCGCCTCCGCAGCCATACGACAATTCCATGGATGCCCTGCGGTCATCTTATTCAATGCACTGGCAGATCAGGTAACCGCAGCGATCTGCCTGCTGGCAAGGAACAGACCCTTGACGTTCTTGACTTCAGAAACTTCTTCCATCGCTGGCTGTTGTGGAGGCTGTCTGTCCTCTTCTGACAGCAGCTCCTGACTTTTCTCTATCGACTTGGTCAGTACTTGCGAATTGATCTCTCTGACTAGCTGTATTATCTCTAGGCACCTTTTCCTCACAGTCACCGTGCTGACATCGGCCGCTATGGCTATCCTGAGCTGAGTCGTGTATTCGCCTGTCTCTATCGTCGCAAGGTAGAGAGAAGCCGCCGCAAGTGAGACAGGGTTCTTGCCTGACAGAAGAGCGTTGTCTCCCACCTGCGCCAGTATCTCTAGGGCCTTCCGGACAGTCCTTTCAGACAACCTGGCCTTGTCAGCTATTCGAGATATGCTGTTTGAAGGAACCGGCAGAGGCACATGGATCTTCATTTCGCGCAGCAGGAACTTGTAGTAATAGGCGATGTTTTTCCTGTCAGTGTTACCGATCACTTCCTGGATTTCATGTATCGAGCGGGGCGTTCCCGTGTCCTTGCAGGCGATGTATATGGTAGCGGCTACAATGCCGGTGATCGACCTGCCTTTTATCAGGCCTTTATCAAGAGCCTTTCTGTAAATGTATGCAGAGCGTTCTGCAACCGGTGCCCCGATGCCGAGGATCTCGGTTATCCGGCGGATCTCCCTCATGGCCTTGTTGAGGTTCTTGGTCTTTGAATTGTTTGACACCGTTATCTTGTTGAGCCTCCGCAGCCTTTCAATTTCTGAATAACCTTGGATCTGTTTGCCGTTTGCGTCAATATTCTTGTTATCGATAAAGCTTGAAAGTCCCATGTCATACATCATGAGTGACGCGGGTTCGCCGGTCCTATACCTTTTTTCCATCTCTTCAAGCGTGAACGCACGCCTTTCGGTCGCCAGCTCCAAGTTGTCGCGTGCGACTATTCCGCAACTGCCGCAAACTTCTTCGCCGCTGTCCGGATCACAGATCAATTGTCCACTGCAAACTGTGCAAATCTGTAGGTGGTTGTCCGTTGGCTCTTGTCTGGCTAACATAGGGACAGACAGCAATAAGTCGCTTTAAAGCTCTGTGCATAAACAATTTAGAAAGATGCAATTTATCAAATTACAGTTAAACGCTAACGATTTGCTGTTTTAGAATATTGTACAGTGGTCGTTTTGTAGGCGCTTTAAATATCATTGCTTCTTGTACCTAAACTCGTCTAGCTTGATCAGCTGGCGGTAGGATCCAAACTGTGAAGCGTCTGCCTTGTCCAAGGGGGAATCAGCATCGTCGTTTTCGTCTGAAAACACTTTCAGTGTCATGTACGTGGTAGAACGTTGCACGGGGACCCTGCCAGCAGACCGTATCAGCTGCCGTATCTCTTTTGGCCTCATCAGCTGGCCGTGCTGCGCTCCGGCGGCAGTCGAGATGCTTTCGTTTATCAGTGTGCCGCCAAAATCGTTGGCACCTGCTCCAAGGAGCAGCTGCGACATCCTCGGACCTTCCTTGACCCACGACACCTGAATGTTTGGAATGTGGTTGTTCAGCATTATGCGGGCAACTGCATGCATCTTGACCACTTCGTTGCCGTCAGCGCCCGGCCTGATGTTTGGCACTGTCTCGTGGCTGTACATAGGGGCCTCGGTGTGCACAAAGCTGAGCGGCACAAATTCCGTAAAGCCATGTGTCTCTTTCTGGATCTCTCGTAGAAGAGCAATGTGTTCCGCCTTGTGGCGCGACGTTTCGATGTGACCGTACATTATGGTCGAGGTGGTGGGTATTCCAAGCGCATGTGCCTGCTTGATTGTCGAAACCCAGTCTTTGACAGAAATCCTCCCCGGCGAAATGACATCACGGAGGCTCTGGTCTAGGATTTCTGCTGCAGTACCCGGCAGGCTTCCAACGCCGGCGTCCTTCAACATCTTTAGATATTCCAGAACAGGTGTTTCCGACCTTACCGCTCCGTACAAGACTTCTTCCGGCGAAAAGGCATGAATGTGTATGTCTGGAAGATGCTTCTTGACCTCCCTGCAGATGTCAGGATAGAGGTTTCCATCCATCTTGGGTGGCAGTCCTGCTTGAATGCATACTTCAGTCGCGCCAAGCGCCGCCGCCTCTTGCGCTCTTCTCACAATCTCTTCTGTTGGCAAAAAGTATCCTTCTTCTTCCCTAAAGTCCCTGCTGAAAGCGCAAAAGCCGCACTGCTTTATGCAGACGTTTGTAAAGTTGATGTTCCTGTTTACGACATATGTGACGTTGTCTCCGACCGTCCTACGTCGTAGCTCGTCTGCAACAGTCACTGTAAGGTTCATTTCAAGGCCGGTAGAGTCAAATAGCGCGATCGCCTCGTCGACTGAAATGTCCTTGCCGGATAGCGCCCGGTCAAGCGCAGCTGCCACCACAGGGTCGGCGTTCTTCAGCAGTGAATCAATCATTGATATAATCCTCCTTTACCAGCCCGGAGCTGTCGGCGATCAAGTCTATGCGCTGCAAAAGCGTCTCCGATGTAATAAATCCACCTTTGATGAATTCGGGATATACTGGTAGCCTCGCCCTGAATCTATGCCCCTTCGCTTCAGTCACGCTTTTCACCGATGCAATTGAGGGCCACGGAAACTCGGGGTTAACGTGGTCGATGGTCACGGGCGATATGCCACCCCAGTCGTTGATTCCAGCGTCGATGTAGCGCCCATAGATGTCAGGATTGAGGTTTGGCGGCACCTGTATGTTCATTTCGGGCATAATTATGCGGGCCATTGCAACTGCGCGTATAAAGTATTCTGCTGGCGCAGGCGGAAACTTGGCCATGCCAGTTTCCGGCTTTGGCGCGAAATTCTGCATTATCACTTCCTGTATGTGCCCGTATTTTTCATGCAGTTGTTTTATCACAAAGAGCGAGTCTACCAGTTCCTCAGAAGTCTCGCCTATCCCCACCAGCAGGCCGGTCGTCATTGGTATTTTCAGCTCGCCGGCAATCTGGAGCGTCTTTATCCTGACCTTTGGGTTCTTGCTCGGCGCGCCCTCATGAGGCATACCTTTACCCATAAGGCGCTCGCTCGAAGTTTCAAGCATCACTCCGAGGCTCACATTCGTATCTTTTAGCATGGACATTTCCTTTTTCGTCATGCTGCCAGCATTTGTATGTGGCAGCAGCCCGGTCTTTTCCAACACCAGCTCGCTCATTTCACGTATGTATTCTATGGTTGATGAATATCCAAGTGAATTGAGCCAAGAACTTGCTTCAGAATATTTTTGTTCAGGCCGCTCGCCTGTGACAAAGAGTGCTTCGGTGCATTTGAATTTCTTGCCGGCCTCTGCTATCGCAACCACTTGTTTTGGCCCGAGCATCGAGAGCATCGGGTCGCCTGGCTCTTTCTTGTAGATGCAGTAGGTGCACGTGTCCCTGCAGAGGTTGATCAGGTTAATGAATACCTTTCTTGAATACGTGATCGCGCCGGGTCTTGTCCTGTCCCGAATCCTGTCTGCTGCTTTGATAAGTGCGTCGGTGGGGCACTCTTGAATCAGTTGGTTCGCTTCGCCCCAGCTAATCGCAGGTCGGCTCAGAATCTCATCCAAAGCAGGATTTGCTAGCAAGTGTGATACTGAAAGACTGCCCATTACTAATAAACGATTTTATGGCGAGTCTTGTTGGTTCGGCCTAGCTCCCAAGGTCGCCGTGATCTGCATCTCCTGTCCATCGCGGAGGATCGTCAAAAGGAGCTCGTCTCCTACAGACTTCTCCCTCTGGAGATAGACAAGAATGTCGTCTATCTTTCTCACTGTCTGGTTGTCGATGCCGACAATTACGTCACCCCCTAGCCTTACAGGTACGCCGTCGACGGTGGCGTCCTGGTCTCCCGCCTGGATGCCCGCCTGTGCTGCTGGGCTGCCGGGTACCACTTCCATCACCAGAAATCCGCGTGGCTCTTCAAGTCCCAAACGGTCGGCGATGCCAGGAGTCATATCTCTTCCTGCGACGCCTAGCCACGGGTGCTGGAATGATCCTGTCGTAATGAGTGAAGGCACGACCTTGGCTATCGTGTTTGAAGGGATTGCAAAGCCGACGCCTGCAAACTGGCCAGTAGTCGAAAATATTGCAGAGTTGATGCCAATGACTTCCCCCCTCATGTTGAGCAGCGGGCCGCCCGAGTTGCCAGGGTTGATCGGGGCGTCTGTCTGTATGACATCAGGTATCGAAAAGTCGCCGGCTTCCTGCGCCGGTATGAGCCTGCCAACTCCGCTGATGATGCCTGCACTCATAGAGCCAGAGAGCCCAAACGGGTTGCCAATAGCCGCAACCTGTTGTCCAACCCTTGTTGTAGACGAGTCTGCAAGTGGCAGCGGGACCAGCTTTTCCGGTGGTACTTCTTCCACATAGAGGACAGCAAGGTCCGTGAACGGATCGGCGCCTATCAGCGATGCGCGATAGACCGTGCCATCAAGGAAGGTCACGTCGAGCCTGCCCCCGCCGTTCACTACGTGGTAATTGGTGATGATGTGACCGTTGGTATCATAGACAAAGCCCGAGCCAAGCCGTGACTCAAATAGGTTGGTTTCGTCGCTGTCGGTGATCTGCACAACAGACTTTTCCGCTCGTGCAAAGAGATCAGGCAGAGTGAGTTCCGTGTCTGATGCTTCGACCGTGCTTACTCGACCGACCTGAAATGCAGATTCATTCAGGTCATCTCGGTCATTATTGCCGCTTGTCTGAACAAAGTCGTCGACAACGGGAACGCTGTCAAAGTCGAAATCATTAAACTGCGAATATGCGAAAAAGATTGCAACTGCACCGATGATGATCGACGCGGCCAAAATAGCCTTGTTCAATGCCATTGAAAAGATCACACCATTATCTAATAATCTTTTGCCTGAATGAAAAATTGCAGCTGTTGCGCACCTATCTGCTGATATAGGGTGCGCTCAGCCCAATCTGCGGCTCTTCGAGGAACTCGGTTATGCGATTGTAGTAAAGCAGGAACTCTCTTCCCTTGTCAGTCGTCCTGTATACAACACCGTCCGGCGAAACGTCCTGAATGATCAGCTTCTTACCGATCAGCTCGCTCAGGTAAAGATGCACCTGCTCGTAGCTAAGGTTCGCCCTATACATGATGTGGGTCTTTTTTATACCCGACGTAGCAAGTCCCAGCACGTCTCCCATGATCTGGATTTTTCCTCTGTTGTTTTTGCGTTCGGCCATCATTTCTACGTCTATAACAGAATCAGGATACATTAGGTGCGTGGCGTTCCAGTCACTTGGAACGGTCGTTCCACCGATTTGTACTGCACAATATCACCTTACAGGATTCTGGCTTTCGCTTACAGTATACTGCCGGTCCCGCCAGCTTATCGCCCCTTTCTTCCGTGCATCAGCTATTGCTGACAGAAAGCCAAACGAAACGAGAGCCCCGCTCAGTGGCGATGCAAGGGCGTATGCGGAGCTTTCAAACACGCCAAGCCGGCACTGGACGGCCGTGGCGGTGATTATCAAAGCAATCGTGGCAAGCTGGACGCCAAGCAATATTTGAAACGATAGGATGTTTGCAAGAGCCGCAAAAGGCAAGTATGGCAAAAGTGCGAAAGGCGCAAACAGGATAAAAAACACGGCAGCTGCCATCATGTAGGCCCCCGACCTGTTCTGGTAATAGAGAGGTATCATGAGCCTGCGCAGGCCGTGCCACAGCGTAGGCAGATCCCGGGCCCACACAGCTTCGATCTGGCGCTCGCCCCTTACCATCTTTAGCCGAAACTTGCCTTCCTTGACCTTGTTTCCAAGCGCGCCGTCCTCGACTAGCTCCTGCCGCACCCCTTCATGAGTGCCGACTGCTTCGTAGGTGCTTCGCGTGATTGCAAAAAAGCTGCCGAAAAAGTAACCCGTCTTTGTATTCGGGTCGTTGACGCGCAGGGGTGAAAAGCGCGTGTGCAGGAAAGTCGCCAGAGCAGGCAGCGTTATCTTTGTCCAAAAGTCGTTGCAGATGAGCCTTGGCACGGCGGTAAGCGCGTCGAGGTTCTGTGAGACTAGTTGCCCCACTGCCATCGACATCGCAGATTTAGAATGCGCGGTGTCGGCGTCTGTAAACAGCAGCACCTCGCCTGTTGCGCGCCTGTAGCCTTGGTGGCAGGCCCAGTTTTTGCCAGCCCATCCTTCGGGCTTGGCAGGCGCGTCGATGTACACCACCCTTGAATCCCGGGCCGCGTACTCTTTCATTATTTCGCCAGTCCTGTCAGCGGACGAGTCATTGATCGCGATTATTTCAAAGTTAGAGTAGTCTTGGGCAATCAGGCTGTCAAGGCAGCGCGAGATGTATCGCTCCTCGTTCCTTGCAGGGAGGATCACGCTCACCTTTGGAAAGCGAGCAGTGTCTGCGCGATTATACGATTCCAATGTGGGAGCCTGCCTGAAAGATTTTGTCATGTATGCAAGAAAGTATACCCATACGCCAAGGATGCCGGCCATTATCGCGGCTATCACAAGGTTGGCGACGGTGAAGGCAAGCTCCATTGCGTAACTTAGCAAGAAATAGGCTATTTATTCGACTGCTTTTGCGATCCTTGCCAGCGCTTCCTCTGTCCCTTCAGCGATATGTTTCTTTACCATCCCTGTGAACATTCCAAGGAACCCGGCCAGCTTGATGTCCCAGACTACGTCAATTCTGGTTTTTTCCTCAGAAGGGCTCAGGGTGACGATCTTGGTTCCTCTGAGCGGCCCGTCGGTTATCGAAATGTCTACAGACTTTTTCGGGTTCAGTACGACAGTCTGGCGGCATTTGGAATCCTTGAATGCGATTGTGACCTCTCGCTCTATCATGTTGCCGCTCTTGTTGATGTTCTTTACCGTCTTGGTGCCATGCCAATACTGAGGCTCGTTGTCGACGTCTGCGACAATTTCCCATACACGATCCACAGGAGCCGACACTTCGCGGCTTGCATTGATGGTTACCATTTCCCTGTATTCACCCATGGGTGGTATATTTTCCATCTCATTGTCTGTTAGTTTATATTAGGACAGCCTAATTAGGCAGACCTAACTATGAGAGGACACAGCCTAGCATCAATACTCATAGCTACGTTGCTGGCATTAGGGGTCACAGCTGGTGTACCTGCGTTTGCTCATCAAGAGCATACCGATTTTATAACAAATGCAGAGTTCATCAAGGGACACCTAGAGCAAGCCGTAGCGAACAAACAGGCGGGCAACACAGAGCTTGCCATTGCACACGCAGGTCATCCAATTCACGAAGTCTTTGCCCTTATTGAAGGATCGATGGAAGAAGTAAGCCCTCAGCGAGCAGCTGATTTGAGGGAAGCGCTAGAGTCACTTCCAAACTCGGTTCAGTCTGATTCGGTCCAGACATTCAACCAGAAGGTGATAGACATCACGGACATGTTGGACGAAGCAGTAGAAGTCTTTGTCGGCGAAGAGGCAGAAGAGCTGGCAACAAACGCCGGTGTGATCACAGGCCTTCTTGAAACGGCAGGACTCGAATACAGTGAAGCCGTGGAAAATGGACAGGTGATCGAAATGATAGAATACCAGGACGCAAGCGCATTCATTAGTCGTGCCAGCGCGGTGTTTGGCACAATTGAATCAGAGATAGACACACACGAAGCAGAAGAGATTGACGAATTTTTTGGTCAGCTGGATGCAAGCCTAGAAGCAATGGCTGATCCCGAAGATGTCCAGACTCTAATTGACGGCATAATACACGAGTTTGAAGAGGTCGTGCCTTCCGGCAATGAACATGCAGAGTTTGCTGCTAATCTCGAATACATCAGAGGCCACCTTACACAGGCAGTTGCGAACAAGCAAGCAGGAAATTCAGAGTTCGCCATCGCCCATGCCGGCCACCCAGTAGAGGAAGTCTATGCACTGTTAGAAGGAGATCTGGCTGAGCACAATGCAGATCTCAACGAAGAGCTGGAAGGGGCTCTGACTGATCTTGCCAACCAGATCAACGGCATGTCTGTACAGCAGGTCCAGACAGAAGTTGCACAAATCAACTCTCTGCTTGAGGGGGCCGAAACATCTGTGATAAGTCAGGCAGAAAGGGCCGACCCGGCGTTCAACGCTATGGTCGCGATCGCAGTTCTGGAAACCGCAGAGCACGAATATGAAGAGGCTGTCGAAGGCGGCAACATAGTGGAAATGATAGAGTACCAGGACTCTACGGCGTTCATCGCCCGCGCTGAAGCGATCTTTACTTCAATACAGGCAGAGATGCCGGAAGAAGAGGCTGAAGAGGTGGCAGAATTCTTTGAGCAGTTGGACTCGCTAACCGCGTCAAATGCCAGCTTTGAACAAGTAGAGACAGTCATTGGCGGCATAGTCCATGGATTTGAAGAGGTCTTTGGCCTTGAAGAAGCGGATTCAGGGTACGATGGGCAGGCGTACATTGACACGATAATTGAGCTCTTGGACGAAGCGGTAGCGGTGTATGAAGCGGGCAATGCCCAAGAAGCCAAGGCACTTGCCATAGAAGCGTATCTTGACAACTATGAGTTCATCGAGCCGGACATTGCAGAAGACAACCCAGACCTGATGGTCAAGATCGAGCTCGCCATACGTGAAGAGCTGGTGCAGATGATAGACGACAGAAGACCAGTGGCTGAAATCGAGGACAGGGTAGAGGAAATCAAGACAGACCTCGAAGTGGCAAGGGCGGTAGTCACACCAGAGTTCCCGCTGACCGCAGGAATAGTCATAGCATCAGTGGCTGTGACGATCTTGGCAGGAACGTACTACAACAGAAGGAAGGTCCTGCCTTCCTTCTAACCTTTTTTTAATTTTTCTTTCTTTTCCGTTCGACTTTACTGCAATCTGCCTGCATACCTTCCTTCGTCTTGAGTGTCAGTAGACTTTGCAACATCTGATTCTTTTGCTTCCGTAGATAAACAGATGTTACATGATATCTAGCGCATGCTTATTCTCGCGGTTTCATGCGGCTTGAGCTTGTCCCAGAACGCTCCAAGGATGACCCCGAGCAGCACCCAGAACATTGTAATCGTGAGCGCGCTAACAATCCTAAAGCTGACGACTAGGTCCAGAGGTACGCTAATCTGGTCAGGGTTTGCAGGCATTGCAAAATAAGCGCCTGAGATTATCGCGGCATAGACTGCAGGGATTATCACCTTCTTTGCAGGCAGGGTACCCACCCTGTTGTAGAGCAATGCAAGGCCAAGCGCGCTGAACCCAGATATCGCAAGGAATGCAAGATACAATCCTTGCCTCTGGTATATCGTCTCAGGGTCTCCAACGGCAGGCGGGTTTGCAGGGTATTTCAGAGCTGGCACCAGAAATAGGGCGATCCACATTATGCCAGCGATAAAGAGCGCCTTTTTCAGGTTGCTAGAGCCTAGCGCCGAACCTCTACCATAGGCAAAGACTATTCCAAACAGCGAGCCTATCGAGAGTCCCAAGATCGTGCCGGCTGCAATCTCGCCTCCCTTCTGCCAGAATCGGTAGGCCGCAAACTCGATCGGATTTATCATTTCGCCACTTTGTTGGGCACTTTCCATTTCTATCTCGATAGCGCGCTCGATGTACGGTTCCACCACAACCTGATTGACTGCACCAAGGATAGTCCCGGCAATGGCGCCTGAAATTAGGGTAATGGTGATAAAAGCGGCGGTTTTCATGAAAGATCAGAAAAAGTTAGTGGCACGGGAATCCTGCTGCATGCCTCATGTCGTGGTAGAATTCGTGCGCCCAGTTTGTTCCCGGCTCGCCTCCGCTGCCGTCTGCAGGCACGGTAAATCCAAAGACTTCGCCTTGGTCAAATCCCACCATGAAGACTCCAAACGCGAGTACTCCAAGCAGAATGCCAACTGCCATCTTGGGCACGCCAGGAGATGTTCTTGTAATCTGACTGCTTTCAGACATTCTACCTCAGATGCAGGCGGGTGTTATATAAAGAATCGGATAGTTTATCCAACTCGCGCAGAATGAATAAATCATTGTAGGGCACTTTTGTCGGCAAATGCACATGTACATCAAGGCGCTTGAAAGGGTCGCCAGCAGGTACGCTCCAAGTAGGGCTCTTTCTTTTGATATCGTGCATGTGTTCGCCGCGCTTCAGATGATAGAAAAGGGCGGCAAGACCAGCAGGGACGCGCTGTGTGACGGTCTTGCACTAGGCGAGGGGACTATCAAGACGTTGGT
>JBFLWZ010000053.1:0-11747 GCA_040757615.1 Thermoproteota archaeon
GAGGAAGCAGGAAGAAGAGGCTGTCGGACTTATCCGACAGTAGTTCACTTTGTGCAGCGAATAATCTTCTTGATGATTTACTCGAGATGCTTTTATGAACGTCAGTATCTACGATAGCCATGAAATATAGAAGCAGAACGGACATAACTGCTCAAATTCTAGAAGCCGCAAACGGCGGCGTCACAAAGACCAAGATCATGTACAAGGCATTCCTGTCGTACGCGCAACTCAAAGAGTACCTTTCAGTGTTAGTCGAAAACGGACTTTTGGAATACATTGAAGGGGAGCAGGTCTACAAGACTACAGACAAGGGCAACCGCTTCCTGAAAATATACAACCAGATCGGCGAATACGTTGCGCCGGACATTGAAAAATAAGACCTATGCTTAAATAACCTCTAGCACTGGATCTGTAGCGTGTCTCCAAAGCGGCGCGTGGCGGTCGTGACTGCGATTTTTGCCGCAGTCGGCGTGGGGGTGAGCTTGGGCATCATTGCGGCAAATGGCGGGTTTGAAAGGCCTCCTGACATCTTTAACCCGCCCACAGAGGCCGACATATGGGTAGTGGGTAGCAACATCCATGACGGTATGGCGCTGGATTACTCGCTGACTTCATATGCCGAGACCAGCTCGCTTCAGTCAGCCAGTGTGTCAATGGTCTTTGAGGAGGCAGGGGACAACTGGAACGTGATGTTCGCGATCGTGAACGGGACTGCCCCTGCGGTCGAAAACACGGTGACGATGTCAAAAGAGCTCACGCGCGAGGGGCAGCTGGACGGCTCGTTCAGGCCGTACTTTGACCCCATACAAGAGTCGATCTTTGCCGTCCGCGACTGGGAATATGGCGAAAGCGCCAAGTACCTTGTGGTGGGCGCGCCTTGGCAGCAGATATTCTACCAGTCGTCACAGGTCATCGTCCGGGTGACAGACGAAGAGACGATCCAAACGCAGGCAGGCACTTTTGATGCCTTTGTGCTGAGCTACGAGTTGGAAGAAAAAACAAGCAGGGTCTGGGTGGTCAAGGATATGCCACTGCCAGTCAAGGCAGAGGTCTATGATGAACAAGACCAGCTGCAGTACCAGTACGAACTTGTGCGCGCAAGCTAGCTAGAAGCAGAACAAGCCGAGACGGCAATCCTGCCTCGCAGGTTCAGGAATTATTTCCCTGACGCTCAGGTCCCTCATCTCAAACGTCGCGTTGTCCACCCTGAAAGTCACGCGGGACCTCTGCTCTGAAATCACGTGATCCGGTTCCCGGCCGCATAATTCGACTCTGCTGCTCCACCCTCCAGAATCAACAGTTTCGGCAAGCTTGACCCAGTTATTGTCTGCCTTGTTGTCAACCCAGAGCTCCAGCTTTACCCCCTGTTCGATGTTGTATGCAATCATCTTGATGCCTATCCACCGGTCTTTCAGGGGCTCGACTGTCAGGTCGCTGTGGCGCTTGTCGGTGTAGCCGCCGTCGACGTGGGCAATCTCCTTCTGGAACCACGCGCGGCCGGCAAACGACAGGGCTCCGTAATATGCAGTCCCGTCGCAAGGGTCGTCGTCGGTATGCTTGCCTGCCCTAACGGCCCATGCAAACTCTTCCTCTATCGTGTATGATTTCAGCTTGACATAGCCGGTCATCTCGACGTCCCGCCAGCCGTCAGAAATGACGTACATCCGCAGACCCGTATTGTCGCTGTCAGTCTCTCGCCCTATCTTCCAGGCGCCTGCGCCGTGGTGCAGCTCGGCAGCTGCAGGGCTGATGGTGAGGCCATCGCGGGGGTCGGTCGTATTAAAGTACCACTCGCGGCCGCCGGGCTTTGTCTGGTAGATTTCCCTGACTCCAAACCTGTCGACTTCGTGGTCGGCTGTGATGGTAGGAACCACTGCAAAGAGGATCACGCCTGCAAAACCAGCTGCAGCAAATGCAAGTTTGTTGCCAGCTATCGCTTTTGGAAGCGACATCGCTGATCTGACTATGTAAAAGGCAATAACAATTTAGAAACAATCTACGCATCAAATCTTCTTCGAGTCTCTGAAATAGACGTTCGCTGCAAGCCAGTCTGCGTATGCCCTGACCTTTTCATCTATCGCGCACCAGAAGTGGACAGAGCCTGGCAACACCTCGATCCTCCCTTCCGGCAATACAACCTTGACTCCCTCTTTGCCTTCGTACATATAGGCGTCCTGGGGCTTGGCTTTGCTGCCAATAAGATCGACTGCCTTTTGCTTGACAGTCTCCCTTGGGACAGGGAATGTCTTGCGGAACTTGTCGACCACGATGCCTACGTTTTCGGTGCCATACGAGCTGATGTCTGAAATCTTGCCGGGCGCAGGAAAGTGCAGCTGCAGGTTGACGTTATAGCGCGACCCCACAAAGAGCGCCAATTCGTTCACCTTCTGATACGCAAGGTAGGGGCTCCTCTTGAGAGCGGCTGCCAGAGCCTCCCGGTTACTCTCGACATTGAACTTGAAGTCGTCGATGATGGCTGAAAATGCAGGCATTGCCTCTTTCTACAGTTTTCCATTTAATTAGCCTTACAATTATTATATGACTTAATCGAGCTCCTACACAGTTGAACAAGTCTGAACAGCTCTATGGCAGGGCAAAAAGGGTTCTGCCCGGCGGGGTCAACAGCCCGGTGCGCTTTTACGATCCTTACCCATTCTTTGCGATTTCCGCAAAAGGCAGCAAGCTCACAACGGCCGATCACAAGACGTATGTGGACTATTGCATGGGGTATGGCGCAATGGTCCTCGGCCACGCCTATTCTTCTGTAATTGACGCCGTAAAGTCGCAGCTGGACGGAGGCACGCTCTTTTGTGTTCCGACAGACAGGGAAGTCAAGCTGGCAGAGATGATATGCAAGGTGGTTCCATGCGCAGAGATGGCCCGGCTTGTCAACACAGGCTCGGAGGCGACGATGCACGCGATCAGGCTCGCCCGCGCCCACACAAAGAGAAAGGGCGTAATAAAGTTCGAGGGGGGGTACCACGGCGCGCACGACTATGTCCTTGCCAAAGCCGGGTCCGGCGCTGCCAGCATGCCAGCGTCAGAAGGGGTACTTGAAGAGGCGTCGGCTAGAACTGCAGTCGTGCCATACAATGATGCTGGAGCACTGGAACGAGCAATTGAAAAGAATCGCGACGACACCGCCTGCGTTATAATGGAGCCGGTGCTCGCCAACATCGGCCTCGTGCTTCCGGAAAAAGGGTACCTCAACGAGGTGAGAAAGATCACTGAGCAGAACGACGTGGTTTTGATATTCGACGAAGTGGTGACTGGCTTTAGACTTGCACTAGGCGGGGCCGGCGGCTTTTTCGGAGTCAAGCCCGATCTGGCGACGTTTGCAAAGGCGCTTGGCAACGGCCTGCCTATAGCTGCCATTGCGGGCAAGAAGGAGATAATGGGCAAGCTGGCTCCTGCCGGCCCGGTGTACCAGGCAAGCACGTTTGCAGGCAATCCAGTTTCAGTCGCGGCAGGCATTGCAACCCTTGAAGCACTGATCGAATCCAAGAACACTATCTATCCGAAAATGGCTAGAACATGCGACAGCATCGTCGACGGGATAAAGGATGCAATTTCATCTGCACAACTAGAATGCACGGTAAACTCGATAGGATCGATGTTCCAGATATTTTTCACGAGCGAGAAGGTAAAGGACGAGGCGAGCGCCAGAAAGGCCAATGCGGCATTATTCCGCAAGCTGTTCGACGAGCTGTTAAAGCGCGACATTTTCATTCCTCCTTCGCAGTTTGAAACGTGCTTTGTTTCGTACGCCCACAACGAAGACGACGTGGACAAGACAGTCGAAGCATACGGCGAAGCATTTCGCAGGATAAAGAAATGAAGACAATAAAAGTCGGCACTAGGGGTAGCAGGCTGGCGATAGCGCAGACAGAGATTGCACTTGCAGCGCTTCGCAAGGCAAACCCGGGAGTCCGCTTTGAAGTCGTGACGATAAGCACCAAGGGAGACGTGGACAAGCGCCCGCTCTTTACCATGGACGAAAAGGGAATCTTTGAAAAAGAAGTGAACGAGGCAGTAAAGAACGGAGACATCGACTTTGCTGTCCACAGCCTAAAGGACATCCCATCTGACCTATCTGAAGAGCTGGTGGTCGCATGCATCCCAAAGAGAGCTAGCCCAAACGACGTTCTCGTAAACGAGAAGGGGCAAAAGCTAAAAGAGCTGGCACCCGGGTCCAAGGTCGGCACGAGCAGCCTCAGGCGCGCAGTCCAGATTACAAAGCAGAGGCCGGACCTTAACGTCCGGCCGATCAGGGGCAACGTCGAGACAAGGGTCAAGAAGGTGATCAGCGGCGAGTACGACGCGGTAGTCCTTGCAGAAGCGGGGCTTACAAGAATTGGCATGAAGGACGTGATAGTCGAGCGCTTTGGTGTTAGGGATTTCGTGCCAGCACCGGGTCAGGGCGCAATTGCGATCGTGTGCAGGCGCAACGACAAAAAGACGATCAACATGCTAAATGCCATCGAAGACCCGCGCTCCCGCGCAGAGGTGATGGCCGAGCGCGCGCTGATAAAAAAGGTCGAAGGGGGCTGCAGGTTCCCACTCGGCGCGGTGGCGATAACGAGCGATTCCAAGATCACGCTGTACGCAAGCGTGTTTTCGGCTGACGGAAGCAAGAACATCAAGGTCAAGCAGGTGGGCAAGGCAAGCGAGCCGGAAAAGCTGGGCAACAAGGTCGCTGAACTATTAGTGAAAAAGGGTGCAATGGAGATGGCTGAGGGATGGCGCAGGGCAGTGGAAGAGTGGAACAGCAGGCTATGAAAAAGGGCAAGATTTTCATCTGCGGGGCGGGACCCGGCGATCCAAAACTGATCACAGTCAGGGCGATGGAGCTGCTAAAGACGTGCGACGTCGTACTGTACGATAGGCTTGTGGCAAAAGAGCTGATCGACCAGATTCCTGCTAGCGCAGAAAAGGTGTACGTCGGCAGGGCGGTAGGTGATCCGACCACTCACCAGGACAGGACAAATGAGCTGATGGCACAATACGCGAAAAAGGGCAAGCAGGTGCTCAGGCTCAAGGGAGGCGACCCGTTCATCTTTGGCCGCGGAGCAGAGGAGGCAGAATATCTGATAAAGCGCGGGATCAAGTTCGAGATAGTGCCGGGGATAACCTCTGCCATAGCATCGCCGGCCTATGCAGGCATCCCGCTCACACATAGAAAACACTCGTCGTCCGTTGCAATAGTTACCGGCCATGAAGACCCAGAAAAGGACGAGCTTGTAGTAAAGTGGGACAAGTTGGCCGGCGCAGTTGACACAATAGTCGTGCTCATGGGAATTGGCCAGCTGGAGCAGATATCCAAGGACTTGGTGGAGGCCGGTATGAAAAAGGGCACTCCTGTAGCAATAGTGGCAAGTGGCACGACCGAAAAGCAGAGGGTGGTCAGGGGCACGCTTGCGACCATTGCCGGCATTGCCAACAAGGCAGGCGTCAAGCCGCCGGCGGTGATTGTGATAGGCAAGGTAGCCGGGCTTGACCACCTAGAATGGTTTGGGTGAACTCGGTTGCCGGGCTTTCATGACAAGGTCCTCGCAATCACCAGAAACGAGCAGGACGCAGCCGAGTTTTTGAGAGTTGTGGAAGAGGAAGGTGGCAGGGGCATCGCGCTGCCGGCGATAGAAATCGTGCCAAAGGGGCCTGCTGCCATTCAGGATTTTCTTGCAAAATTGCGAAATAACAAGTATGACTATTGCGCGTTCATGAGCCCACAGGCAGTCAGCATCCTGTTTGAGCACGCAGGTAGAGAGGCAGCGATTGCTCTAAAGTCGATGACAGTGATAGCAGTCGGGCCAAAGACAAAGGAGGTGTTGGTCGAGCACGGTATTGATGTAAGGCTGATGCCTGACAGTTTCTCTTCCAACGGCCTTGCCGAGCTCCTGTCCTTCCTGAAGCCGAAGAAGAAAAAGATAATCATACCGCGCAGCGAGGCCGCAAAAGAGTCTGCCGCCAAGGCGCTCGAAGACCTCGGGATGCAGGTAGACGAGATGTCGTTCTACACCGTTCGCACGGCGACGCCGACGTTTGTGTGGAATGAGTTTTCAAGCCTGCTTGCAGACAAAAAAGTGAGTGCCATCATTTTCACAAGCGCTTCAAACGTCAGATCGTTCTTTGAAATAATGGGTAAGCTGGGATTTTCTAACCTGCGCCTGAACGACATAACAAAGGTGATCTCAATAGGTCCGCTCACAAGCAAAGAGCTGGAAATCCGCAACATCGAGTGCTTTGAAGCGATCGAGCACACCGTAGCCGGCGCGCTGAAACTTGCAAGAAAAGTCGTGTAACTCTTTTTAGTCTTTATGCGCCATATGCGGCATGACAGAAACCAGTGCAAAACAGGGAGCCCTGCTGGAAGACTCTACATTCAACATGATAACTCAGATAGAGAAAAAGGCCGACTTTTTATTCTCCTCAGTGGAAAAATACATGCGCGACGCGGAGAAGGACAACAAGCCTGAGCTTGTAAAGATTTGGAATGCTATAAAGGAAGACGAGCAGAACCACCTGAAGATGCTGCGCGAAGAGATAATAAAAGAAGCAAAAGAGGACAGGTTAAAGTAAGAACGAGTTGGACTTGGCTGCCCGCCGGGTCTCTATTGCAAGCATGTCCGATATCCTTTCAATGGCGGCCAGATATTCCACACCCTTCGGAGTCGTGTGAAACTGCATCAGTGAGCCAGAGCCGATGTCCTGTTCCAGTAGGCCGTTTTGCAACAGCATTTGCGTATATTCCTTGGCCTGACTGTGGGTCAGATATGCGTGAAACATGATCTTGGTGATGCCGGCCCAGCCCTGCGCGCTGTGCAGGATGTCCCTCATTATTTCATTCTTTTGTCGATTGCGCATCCCGAAATCTTCCTTCTTATAGCAATGGTTGTCAGGATATAAGATTACTGATTGTGTGTTATAGTACTTTTTTCTGCCTTCAACACCCACTTCCCTTGCTGGGGCACCTCTTGCTCAATGGACAGGACCTCGTTCTTGAAACATGCAGGGCATACAAGCTTCTCATTGAACTCTAAGAGTACTTCTGATGTTCGGCAGATTTGACAAATGCCTTCCACACCATATCCGCAAGGCCATGTTAATTAATTGCCGGCATGTAGTTTTTGCAGACACGTCATCATAATCTAGAGACTCCATCTATTTTCCGGATCTGTTGGCGCAGCCAGACGATGTAGGAGCGCTGCGTCTTTCTGACCTCGATTGCCTGGCTGCACAGCTCTTTGATTCTGTCTCTGTTCCTTTTCCAATCGCAGCGGATATTCTTCATCAGGTAGTATGGCCGTTGATCCAAAAGATCGGACGGCAGCCTGTGGAGAGTCCAGATGTCACAGGCGACCTCGCCATGCGGTATTCCTGACCCGTTGTCCTGTAACAAGTGTGTCAGTTCATGTGCTATCGTATAATGAGATACATTTGGCTGAACCCGGAAGACAGGGGGCGATGTCCAGCCTGTGGCAGTGCCTTCCACCCAGCCACGCCTCGTCAGTAGGCCGCAGGATATCCTCTTTTCCTGCAGCTCCGGGAAGAGTGAGTAGACCCGCATAATGCGGCCCTTGAACTCGGGAGTAAAGGCCTGCCGGGCCTGCCTGCTGAACTCTATCGGCATCATTGCAGGGAAGCATTGCGCCCGGCTTACATCCTTTATGTCGCTTTTTGAGGGCGTAAATCATCCTTGCAGGGAACTCCATCAGCTCTACGCCGATGGGCGAAGGCAGAATGACCACGTGGCCTAGCATATAGCTCATGGTGGCTTCTCCGACAAGTATCGAAAAAGCGGGGAGGGTCTTGACGCCTATCTTGACTATGAATGAGCAGACAAAATTTTCAAAGTTTTCGACAATGCCGGCTTGCATTGACTACAACATAATCGTAAAATAGATAACGATTAACAAATCAACACGGCTGGCAGCTGCGACTATGGCATGTACTACGATATTGTGGGAGTAATTGATTGATGTTACTTTTTCCTTTGAATCTTAATCCGGCAAAAAGTGATTTTTCAATCTCGGTAACAGATTCAGATAATTGTATACTTTGTAGAATCAATAGTCAATAAATAACATAATTCACTAACGTCGACATGACCCAAGTTAGTACCGAAGTGGATATTAATGCGCCAATCGACAGGGTGTTCCAGTATTATACAGACCCTGACAAGATCAAAGAGGCATGGCCTAGGGAAGTAGTAAAAGAGTCAGAAGCGACGACCGGCACAAAGAACGAGCCGGGCTCGGAAATGCGTGTTGCAGGAGAGCAAATGGGCATATGGAAAGAGATGCGCCTGCAAGTGGCAGAGAAGGATGAAAACAGGAGGCTAGTTACTAGGCAGGTCGAGGGACCTTTCAAAAAGTGGGAGAGCATCCAGGAATTCCAGGGAGACAACAACAGGACCCACGTGCGCCACACGATTGACTACGAGATGCCGACTGGCGGCAAGGTTGCAGACTTTTTCTCTGGCGGCAAGGCCGACGACAAGATAAGGCAGGGGCTGGAACAGGCGGCGCGGACGGTAAAGACAAAGCTGGAAGGAACTACTGTATAGGGTGATTTATTTACATGTCAAGTCACAGTGTAGGTCATTTCGAAATACCTGCCGACAGGACGGACGACCTGAAGGGCTTTTACTCGTCACTGTTTGGATGGCAGTTTGAAAAAGGGCAGACCGAAGACTACTGGATGATAAAAAATGCAGGGATAAGTGGCGGGCTGGCTCGAAAAGAAAATGCAGAGCAGATGCCGACAATGTTTGTAACTGTTGAATCAATCGGGGAGTATATCAGCAGGGCAAAACACCTTGGCGCAAAGGTGGTAAAAGATAAGCAGGAAATCGATGCAGGATACTATGCGGTGCTAGAGGATCCGCAAAAGAACACCTTTGGGATATGGCAGGGCAAGTAATTTTCTTGCCATTTCCTCTTTTTTAGCCAAGGGATTTTTATGGCGTACGTGTCTGACGACAGGAACTATACGGATCCAGACGAGTCTGGAATTGATGCCATGAACCGGGTAGGCGACATCACGGGAGAGCCTTCTGTCAACCAGGCTGTTGACAGGGACAAGGCTTCAAAGATGGCCAACCTGCTGGAGGATCTGAAATTTCCGGCGACAAAAGAGGACATCAAGAACCACATCAACAGGAAATCGCCGGCAATGGGCAACCGCATAAACGACATTTTTGAAGCTGTCTGGAACAATTTGAAAGAGGATGTCGCGTACGAGAATGTCTTTGAAGTGGAAAAAGCCGCCGGGCTGGTAAAAGAATCGCAGAAAAGATAGAAGATAAGTTATCGCTTGACTCCTTCTATTACCCCTATCGTTCTTGATGCTGGATAGTGCGTTTGCAGGTACTGCAGCCCAGCCTTTTCCAGCAATTCCGCATACTCTTTTTCAGTTCGCTCCCTTCCAGTGAGAGCGCACATCATGTGCATGTCAAACAGCTTTGCAAAATGAGGGGTTTCAGGGCCCGGCACTACATGCTCGACGATAAAGATCCGGCCGCCCAAGGGAGACGCCTTTTGGATGTTTGACAGAATTCTGACACATTCTTCGTCATTCCAATCGTGCAGGATCATCTTCATGATGTATGCATCAGAGCGCGGAACCTCTTGGAACATGTCGCCTGCAAGATACCTGCAGCGATCTGCCATCCCCATCTTCTCTGCCCACAGCAGTTCCTTTTCCTTGATGGTGGATTCAAGTTCAAGCACGGTGCCCTGAAGCTGCGAATGCTCGCGGAGGATGTTGCAGATAAGGTGCCCGTGGCCTCCGCCGATATCGCACAGGCTAGCGATATTGGAAAAGTCATAGCCCTTGAGGGCTTCGAGTACCAGCCTTGTATGGGTGGCAGAATAACTGCTCATAGCATAGTTGAACACTTCTCTGTATGCAGGGTTCTGCGGGATATAGTCGAATAACCTGTATCCGAACTCGCGCATAAAGCCGTCCTGTGTGCCATCCCTGACTATGTCGGCAAGGTGCTTCCAGATTGCATAGTGCTCCGGGCCTTCCTCCAGCAAGATCACTCCCCTTAACGTCTGGGGATGGTCCTTACGGACAAGCTCTCCCATGGACGTGATTGAAAAGCTCTGGCCCTCCTTTTCATTCAGGAATCCCAGAGAAGCAAGAGCACGCAAGAGCCGGTAAGTCAATGAAGCGTCAAGATTCAATTCCCGGGCGATTTCAGCGGCATGTTTTGGAGCTGTACCCAGTGATTCAAAGATTCCCAGCTTTACGCTGGTGTACAGTATCTGACTCTTCCATCTGCCGAGTATCGTATCTACAACTTTTTCGTAATCGGACATAGTCAGGGCAAGTGGCTGTGGCTATTAAGACGTTAGCTTTTTGATAAATTTCGTCGTCCGAATAAGATGCTCAAGGTAGAGCTGGTTCTGAGATTGAGGCTTCCCCAGAGCACCTTGCCCTGAATTCAGTCATTACATAGTATTGTTGAGATAGAGATCTATAGGCTTTTCATTCACGTACCCATAGATACAACAGATCACCATGGATATTGACCCCGCGGTTGAGAAATTTATGGAAAGAGCAAGGATTGCAAGGCTTGCAACGGCAGACTCTGAATCCAAGCCTCACTTGGTGCCTGTAGTGTTTGTGTTTGACGGCAACCATTTCTTTATACCACTAGACGAAAAAAGAAAGACAGTCAAGCCGGCGAAACTAAAAAGGGCAAAGAACATAAACGAAAATCCCAACGTTGCCCTGCTTATTGATGAGTACAGCGAAGATTGGACAAGACTGGCCTTTGTAATGATACAGGGAAAGGCGTCAATAGTAGATAGGTCACAAGAAAGCACAAAGTTGCAAGAAGCTTACAAAAAATTGATGACAAAATATCCACAATATCAGGAAATCGGGCTTGGCGAAATGTGCATCATAATAAAGCCGGAAAAAGTAATTTCATGGCAAAATTCTCAGAGCTGAAACGATTTGTTCTCCAATAAGAGGAGGATGCTCTCTCATATCATCTAGCAAATTTGGCAAGCTGTTTTGATAGTTCGATCATTTTCCTCATGTCCTTACCTACTGGTGAAAAGGCATAACCAAATATTATGTGCTCCACTCCATCTATCGCTTTTATTCTCTCGATATCACTTCCAATTTGGTCGATGGTGCCGCTCATAGGCAATCTTTGTTGTCCTGACGATGAACTTTGAGAAGATTCTAGTACGTTTGGATATGTCAGTACAACCGCACGGACCTTTGACGGGTCTTTGTTTGCCTTTCTTGCACCTTCTTTCAGACTCTTTATGGCCTGTTCTATCTGTTCTAGCGGTCCAAATCCCGCAATGGGCATCCAACCGTCTGCATATTTTATTATTCTCGAGAATGTGTTTGGACTGAAACCACCAAGTATTATGGGAGGATGTGGTTTCTGTACAGGCTTGGGACCAATTTTTGATGCAGGGATGTTGTAGAATTTACCTTTAAACTCGGCCACATCATCAGTCCATATTCGCTTTAGTACTTGCAAGAATTCATCTGCTCTTTCTCCTCTGTGCGTATAGGGTACACCGGATACGTCATACTCGTCTTTAGACCAGCCGAGACCAAGGCCTACGATAGCTCGCCCTCCCGACAGGAGATCAAGTGTAGCAAGTCTTCTAGCCAGCACGACAGGGTTGTGAAACAGCATATCAATCACAGAAGTTCCTAGAGAAATTCGTTCCGTATTGCCAGCCAAGTAAGTAAGTGTTTCTAGCGGGTCA
>JBFLWZ010000054.1:0-11680 GCA_040757615.1 Thermoproteota archaeon
TATTATCGGGAGCACAGGTGTGCGAAGCTCGTGGGCCGCGATGTTGATAAACTCGTCCTTTATCTTGTCCTGTTCTGTGAGCCTCTCATATGCATTCTGCAGGTCGTCCAGCTGGCCCTTTATCTGCTGGTCCTGCCTTTGCACGGTCCTATGCAGCCTGCGGTTGAGCGTAAGTATAAAGGTCATGAATATCGCCGCTATTATCCCTATCAGAATTATTGCCACTATTGTAAAGACCCTCTGATCGCTCAAGACGGAGGCAAAAGTATCGCTTTGGGATGATGGTGTAGTTATCAGTACCGACCATGCATGTATGCCCGAAAACGCCACAGGCGAATATGCCGCCACTCTTCTCTGCCCATCTAACGAATATTCGAATACTCCTGATCTGCCTTCAGTCATCAGTTGCAGGTTCCTGTTCACGACATCGCTTCTGCTCCCAAATCTGTCTGCAATATTCGCGCCAATTGCCGTCTCGTCTTCATGTCCAATTATGGTACCATCGGTTGCAACTATGAAAACTCTGTTGTCTGTTGAGACTGGCAGCCATTCATCAACCTTGTTCACTAACGATTCGGTGGGGATGATCGCTGCCAGGACACCTTCAAAGTTGTTGTCAGAAGAAAACACCGGGATAGCTACAGAAATGCTAGGTTTGTTGTCTGTCGACTGGAACAGCCCTGTAAGTACGGGACGCCTGCTTTCAGCAGTTTGGATGTAATACACCTGGTCCGATCTATCGGAGCCTATCTGGTTGAGCAGTTCCACTTCTGTAGTGTATAAAAGCAGGCCATCAGAATCGACAAGGTTTATCCTCTGGGTAAACTGCTCCATCCCTGCACGGGTAGCGTCAAGCAACGCGCGTGTCTCTTCGCTATCAATTCCTCTGAGCAAAATTGGACTTGATGCTGCAGTCTTTAACCTCCTGTTGATGATATCTAGGTTCATGCCAATGTCAGTTACTGCATCTTCGGTATCTTCGGCCACTGCACTTCTCAACTCCTGTGTTGCGGTCAGATCAAGGCGTGCCTCCGTGCTCTGAAGAGAGGTGTATGCGAGGAATATTGAAACGGCAGAAATGGCAACGAGTGCCACCAAGATGACAATCAGCAGTGGTCTGTTGACGACTATGCCAAGTTCTTGGTTACTATCGGGGATTGTAATAAAGAGCTATGTATGCTGTTCTATAAAAAAGTACTATCTTATACGAATGGCTCTTTATGTGATATGATTATTTTCGCTATCTCTGGCCGCATCAGGTGCTCTGCCGGGATCTCGCCCGAGCTGACCATTTTCCGCATCTTTGTACCGCTCAACTCTTCTCTGAACTCTAGACCATGAGGACAATTCCTTTCATTGGCATAGCTTAGGCACTTTTTACAATAATAGAACGCAGAAAAGAATACTGGTTCTATTTCCAGATCCGGATAACCCCTAAATATCTCATGCGCTGCGAACGGATGATAATAGCTGCCGACTCCTGCGTGATCACGCCCGACTATAAAGTGGGAGCAGCCAAAATTCTTCCTCATTATTGCGTGGTGTATGGCTTCTTTTGGACCTGCATAACGCATCTCTGTATGAAGGGTGGCAAACATCGCCCTGTCCTTTGGATAATAGTTCTCGATAAGAGCAACATATGCAGCAAGTATTACCTCGTCCTTAAAGTCACCCCGCTTTTTCTTGCCTATCAGAGGGTTGACGAAAAGGCCGTCGTAAAGGTTGAGCGCGGCCTTTTGCAGCATTTCGTGGGCGACGTGCGGAACGTTCCTTGTCTGGAAGCCGACTACTGACTTCCAGCCCTTGCGCGAAATTTCAGCGCGCGTTTCTGTTGGAGTCATCCTGTACTTGTGCAGAGGTGATCGCTCTATTTTCTTGACGACATTGATTCTGCCGCCGATCAACTTGCTTTTCATGTTAACCATCTTTTCCACTCCTGGGTGCTTGATGTCGTCTGTCTGGTAGATCGCTTTTGCGCAGCCTAGCCTGTCAAAGGAATAGGTCTCTTCTACGTACAATATTGCGAATTTTTCGCTGCCTGTTGCCAGCGCGACCTGACCGGCATCCTTCATTTTGGCGGCTGTCTGGTCGTCTACGTCAAGGACTATCGGGACGGTCCATGCAAGCCCGTTTTTTAGCCTGCCTGTTTTCACGATGCTCTGAAAGTCTGCTTCGCCAACAAAACCTTCAAGCGGGCTGAACACGCCGTCCGCAATATTCTCAATGTCATTGCGAAGGTCTGTGCTCACCTGCACAGAGAACATGCCCTCTGTCTTGGCATCAGATGCAACAAACCTGTTTACAAGCTTGCCCCCGTGGGGCAGAGGGATAGATCCGACCAAAGTCATCACTTATGTTTCTTTTTCGTTGGGTCAAAGTGGAGGCCGCACTCTTTGGCAGCTGCGTTTTCCCACCACCACCTGCCTGCCCTCGGGTCTTCGCCTAGTTGAACTGCTCTTGTGCAAGGCTCGCAGCCGATACTCGGGAATCCTTTGTCATGCAACGCATTGTATGGGACGTTGTTTTTGCGGATATAGTCCCAGACCCTGTCGGAGCTCCAGTCAGCTATCGGGTTTAGTTTTACAATGCCACCATGAGTCACATCTAACTCAATCTTTTTCGTAGTAGACCTTGTCGCCACCTGGTCTCTGCGCAGGCCCGTTATCCAGCCATCAAGCGTGGCAAGTGCGCGGTTGAGCGGGTGCACCTTCCTTATTTCGCAGCATAGCTTGCGGTTCTCTACGCTTTCGTACATCAGGTTCATGCCTTTTGATCTGATCATGTCCTCGACTTCTTTCTGGTCCGGAAAGTATGCTTCGATCTGGACGCCGTACCTTGCGCGGATGGCATCCATTACGTCATAAGTTTCCTGATTGAGCCGTCCCGTTTCGAGGGTAAAGATCTTGGTTCTGTTCTTGCTGATCTTGGTCATCATATCAATGATGGTAACATCCTCTGCGCCAAAACTGGAAGCAAGGCCAATCTTTGTGCCAAAAGTGTCAATAGCCCACTTCAATATGTCCTGGGCTGATTTTGATTCAAACTCGTCAGCAAGTTTTTCAATTTGTGCTGGAGTGAATTTTGCCCCCATGGCGAATAGGAATGAGGTGTGGACTCTTTATAATGCTTGTTCTCAAGTATTGCGAGATGGCAGTTATGAGGCAATAAAAGAAGTTGTTTATTAACAAGTCTTTTCTATATATCATGTAAATTCGTCCTTATAGTGATTGCTAGGAGAGATTGAGATTGTCTGATAATTTTTGGGAAAATGTTGATCAATACCGGAAACTTGGATTTGATCCCCTCCGCTGGGTCCCGACCTGCTCCAACGAAGTAGACAACCATGTCCTAAAAAGCGCGCTCGCAGAGGTAAAAAAGACCAGCATCAAGATATCTCCAAGCTGGTTCGATTCGTTCTACTATATCGAGGGCAAGATGCCAGAGCTTACAAGGCGCGTCTACAATCTGACCAATCCTGTAGTAGATAAGGAAGTCGAAGTAAAGAGGGCGATGGCAATTTTCCGCGTGCATATCCAAACAGGTGAACATCAGCAGCTGCTGGCAGAATTGCTCCAGAACTTTTTCAAACCGTTCAGCTCCAAGGTGTCTATATCATGCGCATCGGCAGCACTGACCGAACACCAAGACGGTCAGTTCGGGATGCTGGACTATATCGAGCTCCACAGGGGAGACAAGGTAGGATACATGCCAGGGGTCACTTCGGCAACGCAGGTCACAGACATAACAATGGCGCCGGATGCAGACATACACAGCAACATCGCGATGACGTCGGCGATTGAACTATTGAACCTGCTTGGCTGCGGAGTGCCGTCGTCGTTCAAGCTATTTCCAGTTTACGACGCGCCTTCGGAAGAGATGCTGGACACAATAAGATCAAACCTAGACGCATTCACTTCACGCTACAACCTTGCAATGGAGGATTACAACGCGCTCAAGATAGGTAAGCTGTTCTATGGGACGAGCGCGATAGCATCGACTACAAAAGAGCTTCCTGTCAAGTACGATCAAATCGAAGAGGGCATGGAAGTTATTGCCACCAACAGGTTCGGAGGCCTGTTGGCAATGAGCCTTTATACCCTTGCCCGGATGGACTCTGAAAATGTTACAAAGTTTGAACAGGCTGGCGTTTCTTTTGCAGACATTACTGAAGCAAGAGACGCGGCCATAAAAAACCTGAGCGAGCCTCACTTTGCACTGGGCAAGATAATCGCAAAATACTGCCCTGACTATGGCATTCCGTTTGACAAGAACTCCCAAATTGCCGCAGTCCATCCTGTTGGCGCACAAGGCGTACTTGCGCTTGGCTCGCTAGCGGAACTTGCCAACTCGCATCTGAAGATAAATGAGCTGCCTATCAGAAGCCCTGAAATCGCAAAATTCGCCACAAAGGAGTTCTTGGTTGAAAACGCAACAGCGTCACTGAACGGCTGCCATCTGATAGTTGCGACAAAGGATGTCGCAAACCTCGTAATTGAGGACCTCAAAAAACATAATTTTGCGCCAGAAAGGATCGGGTCTGTGACCAAAAAAGGAACCTCCTCTGTAGCACTACCGCAAGAAGCCGACCAGTACATCGCCTCAAAAGCAAAGCTCGCGCGCCTTGCGGTCACTGCTTCCTGATCTAGTTCAGCCCCTACTTTGCTGCAATGATAATATATCAAGATACAGCAAGTCAAGCATGCTAGACTCTAACTGCGTCTTTTGCAAGATCGTCGCAGGCAAGATACCTGCAAGGGTGCTGATACAGAATGACCGGGCTGTCGCTCTACTTGACGCCTTCCCACTAGCAGCTGGCCATACACTCGTGATTCCTAAGTCACACTATGCCAAAGTGCAGAACATGGAAGCGGAGGATGCCATGGCTGTGTTTGAAATGACGTGGAAAGTCATCAGCGCAGTAGAGGCCGCTTCGGAGGTTCCTGCCTCTACTATTGCAATTCACAATGGAAGGGAGGCTGGACAGGAAATCCCTCACATCCATGTACATATTGTCCCCAGAACTAGCGATGACGGTGCAGGGCCGATCCACTCGATGTTCAAGAACAGGCCAAAACTAGGTCCGCAAGAAATGGACTCTTTGCTCAGTAAAATATTGAATAACCTTTCTTGAGATCAGCCTGTAAATGAGGATAGGAGTCATCGAGCCAATGTTATTCTCTATTTTATGTCCGATAACAAACATGACTACAGCTGCAGTCCACATCGCAACTCCTAGAGCAAGGTCTGCATGCACGCCTGCGAAATGCCCTGATATCATTGCAACCCCGATCACATAAAACGGCGTCCCGATGCAGTGCAGCGCTTGATTTGCTGGATGCCTGTGAGTGCCTTTTATTAGTTTGATTATGGAGCGCATGCCCAACTTATCGCAGCATTAACTGATAATTCTTTCCACTATGCTTGGAATTTCTAACAGGTGTGCAACAGTGTATGTGGCGTGCTCGCATTCCTTGGATGGTACCTGTAACGCGAAAAGCGAGTTTGTCATTCTGATGGTAGTCATGCCAAGCGTGCTAGCCGGGCAGATGTCTGTATCGAGCCTGTCTCCGACCATTATGCATTCATGTGCTAGACGCCCTGCCTGCTTGAATGCAAGTTCGAAAATAGCTGGGTCTGGCTTTTTCAATTTCACAACAGATGATATCACTTGAACTTTGAAGAACCTGCCAAGCCCTGACTTTTCCAGTAGCTGGCATATGTCGTCAGATTGGTTGGCTATAATGCCCATTTCACAATTCTTTGAGAGTTTCTTAAGGGTCAGCTCGGCGTCATCAAAGAATCTAAAGAGGTCCCGCCTGCCCTCCTTTATCTGGGGCTCAAGCCTTTCTGCAATGACCTTCTCATATCCCGGAGGGGAAAGCATTTTGCATATCTCGATTATCAACTCCCGGACACTTCCGTGCCCGATCTTGCGATCGCGGATGATGCTGTCACGGACTGCGCGGTAGTTGCGCTGGTCAATTCTGGCACCAAAGCCATTTAAAAGTTCCAGAAATTTCTGATCGAAATATGCGATAAAGTCCCACTCATCAACGAGCGTCTGCCCGAGGTCAAAGAATATGAAAGGCACAGTCATCCACTCGGCATGCATACGCGACGGTTATTCTGTCTTTCTTTGCCTAGACAGGAACACTTTAAATAACGTTTTCCGCCTTCACGCCTTGTCTATCTGATGAAAAGAGACTATGACATTATCGTAGCAGGCGGCGGGCTCGCTGGCCTTATCGTTGCTTCATCCGCGATGTACTATTCGAACCAGTCGCTAAAGATTCTTGTAATTGACCGCAACGCGATCCCACAGCAGGGCAAAAAGACCGTATCTGGCTGGGTCTGCGGCGATGCGGTGGGCAAGAACACTGTCGACTATATGACGGAAAGGATCAAAATCAGCTGGGGCCATCCAGAGATCGAGCACCCTGTCAAGGGCGTAATCGCATACTCGCCAGACCACGAAACCGGTGTCTCGTTTGACGGCGAGGGCTATATCCTCAACAGGCGCCTGCTACCGCAGAGGCAGCTAAAGGACGCAACAAAGGTTGGCGTAGAGATTAGAGAGCGCGTTGCATTGCGCTCACTCATCATCGACGACAACACCGTCATAGGAGTCGAAGGTGAACACCTTGATACCAAAGAGGTCTTCAAGAAAACGGCCAAGCTGATTGTGGACTGCACAGGCGTGACATCTGTCCTGCGTACCAACCTGCCAATCAAGTCGTTTATCCAGCGCAGGATCGACCGCGACGATCTCGAAGCAACCGGCCGCTATATCTACAACTTTGACCCTGCTAGTGACGACAAGACGTATTTCGATCCTGACTATTGTATCATCCATCTGGATCAAAAGCTTGCACCCGGCGGATACGGCTGGGTTTTCCCAAAAGGCAAGAACAAGGTGAACATTGGCCTCGGAGTACAGCAAAAGGCGTTTGACGCGCGCAACAAAGCAATGGGCGCGCATCCTGACCTCAAGACCCTCATTGATGAATACATCGAGATGAATCCAGTGATCAAAAACCCCCGCCTTGCAGATGGTCCAGAAGATGATGGCAACGCTTGGGGGACATGGCAGGTCTCTGTAAGAAGACAAAATGACTGCCTTGTCGCAAACGGCTACATGATAGTTGGCGACTCTGCATGGATGCCAAAGCCACTTGACGCCGGCGGTATCGGGCCGGCCATCATAGCGGCAACGATAGCAGGCAAGGATGCCGTTGAGGCCATCCAGGCTGGCGATACTTCGGAAAAGGGATTGTGGAGATTTAACAAGCACTTCATCAACG
This sequence comes from Thermoproteota archaeon, assembly GCA_040757615.1. GTDB lineage: Archaea > Thermoproteota > Nitrososphaeria > Nitrososphaerales > Nitrososphaeraceae > Nitrososphaera. The sequence continues at coordinate 7,302 of JBFLWZ010000054.1, forward strand.
ATTATGGTTACAAGACTGCCGGCCTTGAAGTCTTCCGCAGGATGCTGCAGGGTCTGACAAACGAACAGATCAACTATGGCATGAAGCACTTTTTGAGCAAGATGGATGTTGACAAAATAACAAGGGGAGAGCATCCAGAATTCAGTACAGTAGACAAGCTAGGCATGATGATCAGGGGTGCCATGAACAAGAAACTAGCAGAAGATCTAAGATACTGTGCCACAATAAACAAGGTGCTGGTAGACCACTATTACAACTATCCTGACGGACCTGAAGGATTCCCTGAATGGCATAAAAAACTGACTAGACACCTTGAAGAAGCCTTTGCCAAGTACAAATAAGCTTTTGTCATACTTCTGCCGCATGCAGATTTAAATCTGCATTTACATTTTGTATATCATGGAAATTTGATTTTATGTTTATCTGAAAAAGGGAAAAAATCTACAGTTGACTTATATAGAGAAGTCCTCTAGGCAAACCAGTAAAGTAATTGCAGAAAATCATCTCGAAAACAGCGGTTGGCACCGCATTCTTGGCGCTTGCCATTATTGCTGCGTCCCTACTTCCTGCGATTCAGTTCGTTGGTATTTCCTATGCTGATAATGATGATCGTGATAGGGATAGAAATGATAGGGGCAGGGGCAATGATCGCGATGATGATCATGACAATGAAGATGATGAAAATAATAACTATGACGACAATTCTGACGGCTTGGTCATCGAAGCATCCAAGGATACGTATCTGAGAAAAAGCGCATCCAATACCAACGAGGGTTCAAATGATATATTGAGATTGACGCACATTGGATCAAACCGTGCTCTTGTAGCCTTTGATCTCTCTGGAATTGAAGACGAGGTAGAATCTGCAACATTACAACTCTATATCATTAGAAATGAAAACGACTGGAAGGAGGTTGGCAAAGTAGGAAAAACAATCCGGTACCAAACGATAAGCATTCATGCGCTTACGCAATATTGGGAAGAAGGAAATGGCTCAAATGAATTGCTTGATAGAAACCGCGGAAATGGCCCAGGTGCCACTTGGCAATGTGCAGTCGACACTGAAATAAAGAACAACAAGCCCGACTGCTCTGACAAATGGCATGGTGGGACCTTTGAAAGCTCTTCTGTTGACGAGGTCTCGATAAGAAACGGTATGACAGGAAGGTGGATAGAATTTGATGTCACGGAAGATGTGAATGAATTCATCTCTGGCGAAAAAACAAACTATGGATGGCTAATAAAGAAAGACCAGGAAAACTTGTTTGGCGCAATCAGGTTTGCGTCAAGCGAGACTGACAAAGGGCCTAGGCTCGTGCTTGAAGGATCAAGCGCTCCCAACAATAGTCCACCAAATGCAAACGAGGATTCTGTCTCAACTAATGAAGATAATCAAATTACCTTTGATGTCCTTATCAATGACTCTGATCCTGATGGCGATGCTCTGACGGCTACAATAGCGACCAACCCTTCACATGGAAGCGCAACAATGACGGCAACAGGGTCTGCTACATATACACCAGCTGCTAACTATAGCGGACCAGACTCATTCACTTATACTGTATCTGACGGTCCGGATACTGACACAGCTACAGTTGCGATAGTGGTGAATCCAGTTAACGATCCGCCCGTTGCAAACTCTCACACTATCACTGTACAGGAAGATGATACAATAACAATTACTCTACCAGCCACTGACATTGACAGCATCAATTTGACATATATCATTGTTAGCTCTCCACTACATGGTATGCTTGATGACGATGGAGATGGCACAATAACATATACCCCAACACAGGGCTTTGTAGGCGAGGATAGCTTTACGTTCAAGGTGAACGACGGCAGCGCCGACAGCAACATTGCGACCGTCTCAATAACCGTAACTGATCTACCTAACCAAGATCCCCTAGCAGCTGATGACTTGGCAACAACTGATGAGGGCGAGCCAGTCACTATCAATGTCCTTGCAAATGACAACGATGAAGATGGTGGCAGTCTAAATGTAGTCTCGGTATCGGACCCTGTACATGGCACTGCTGTTATCAACGGTGATGACACCATTACTTATACGCCAGACGGCGCATATTCTGGTACTGATTCTTTTACATATGGCATAGATGATGGCCAAGGTGGCAGCGATTCGGCAACAGTGACTGTGACGATTAACCTAGTCAATAGCTCCCCTAACGCAAATGACGATTCTACTACTACTGACGAGGATAATCCTATTACAATCAATGTCCTTTCGAACGACTCAGACCTTGATGGGGATGTAGTTTCAATCGACAGCGTGACAACTCCGACACATGGAACAGCGGCAATAGTTTCGGGTGGAATAGCCTATACTCCCGGCTCCAGTGCACAGGTCCTCCGGGTGGGTCAGATGCTTACTGATACATTCAGCTATACTATTTCTGATGGGAATGAAGATGATACTGCAACCGTTACTATCACGGTCAGCGGACTCAATGACGCGCCAATCGCCAGTGACGGATTGGTAATAACTGACGAGGACGAACTGGTAGAGTATGCATTGCCTGCTTTAGACATTGATGCCGGCGATTCCATTACATTTGAGATAGAAGCTGAGCCAACATCTGGTACAGTAAGTCTCAATCCTGACGGCAGTATCACATATTCGCCTGAACTCAACTTTTTCGGTACCGATTCATTCACCTACTCTGTCATCGATGGCAGCAGCAGTAGCGATACCGGCACAATACTGGTCACCGTAAACCCTGTAAATGATCCGCCAATAGCCCTTGAAGACGCAGCTCCAACTACTTCCCCGGGCATTCCAGTAACAACTGATGTTCTATCTAACGACTTTGATCCCGAAGGAGATCCAATAGAAATCATTTCTGTTTCTACGCCTGGGCACGGAACCGCTGAAATCAACAGCGATGATACAATAATCTACACGCCAGATGAAGAGTTAGTGGGTCAGGATTGGTTCACATACACGATAAGTGATGGCAACGGCGGTACGGCTACTGCCCAAGTAACAGTGACTGTCAATCTTGGTGTAATTAATGCTGTCGATGATTCTGCCACTACACAAAGGAACCAAGAGGTAGAAATAGAAGTACTTGATAATGACTCTGGGTTTATTGAAAATCCTGCTATATCTATTGCCGGTGAACCATTACATGGCACAGTTACGATAAATGATGATGGCACAATCACTTACGATCCAGCATCCGGCTTTGTAGGGGTTGATACCTTTGTCTACACCATTTACGAGCCGGACTTTTCAGACTTTGATTCTGCGACGGTCACAGTGACCGTCGTCAATCCTCCGTAGAATGGATTTTATCTGACTGTGTACTCTAGTTTGCAGCAATGTCTGATTCGCCCTACTCTAGATTTCCCGTCATCGAAACAATTGACATAAGAGAAGCATCAGACATACGCCATGCTGTCGATAGGATGGTCGAGGCCTATGTTTCGGACTCGCAGGGCAAGTTCAGCTACCGCATTCTGCTACCTCGGGATCAGAAATCGACTGCAAAGGCAAAGAAGATAGGATTTGCTTTTCAGGGTGAGTTTGTGCTCGGACTGCGCAAACGGAACGTCATTCCTATGGTCCGCGATGTGCGCTATGTACACGATGAGAACCATTATGGTTGGCTGCTGGCAAACCCCGAAGTGTACGAGCGATTCGAAAAAGGCACTTGAATTCTTCAAAAATATTTCGCCAGAATCTCATCCAACTCTTTATGGAATTTTAAGTACAACTGCCTATTTTCATCGTTCTCAAGGCTGGCTTTGCCCGTTTCTTCGACGTCGCTCACGAGCTTGTCAAATTCTGCAAGTCCCTGCGTTGCCTTTGAAATGCGATTTGCGAGAAAGAATGCGGACGAGAGTATATAGTTCACCTTGTCGCTCTCAAGTTCGATCCTTCTCGAGTCAGGGAATGCCGCATCCAAACACTCCCTCAGCTGCCTTGCAGAACGCTCCAGACATTCTGTGTTACCATTGCAGCTAGCCGCCTTCTTGCCCCAATCGGAGATGCAGGTTGCTACAGATTTTGAGAATTCCGTCACTGCGACCGGATTGGGCATCTAAAGATAAATGAGTTTCAGCTGCGCCTTTTCTCCAAACTATCTATTGCACTAATGAGCGCTTTTCTCCTGTTTTCCTCTGTGACTACCGCTCTGATGTCTTCGATTAGCATCCTTGCCACATCTAGCTTTTTGCGCAGGCCGGCAACAATATTGTCATAGACTGCAAAGGGATAAATCGCGTTATAGATCTCTTCCATCGTCGCAAATAATTTTTCTGCATCCTTCTCAGTGCCAGAACGCATCCTGTCATACACAAGACGCTTTATCTCGCCGACACAGTCAAGCAACCCTGTAAGGTAGGATGGGCCAGTA
>JBFLWZ010000055.1:0-11673 GCA_040757615.1 Thermoproteota archaeon
GGGTCTTGGCATCCCTCTTGATATTCCCTGCGCCATTCAATTATGCCGCAATAGCCGTTGTTACACTGGGAGATGGTTTTGCATCAATAGCGGGCAGGCTATATGGAAGGAACAAGATTCCTTACACCGGCGGCAAGACGGTTGAAGGCAGTGCAGTGGGTCTTGTCTGCGCGTTTGCTGGAGCCGCAATCTTCGTTTCTCCTACAACCGCTCTAATAGCGGCAACAATCGGCATGACAGTTGAGCTTCTCCAACTGCGCATTACCGACAACCTCACAGTCCCACTGTTATCTGGCCTGTCTATATCAATAATCGGGAACCTGTAAACCCACTTTCGGACTCCTGTCAAAGCGATTCTGGTTGCACAAATTCAGTCCAGAACTATTACTTCTTATTCTTCAATAGAAAATCCAAGCATCTTTCCAAAACGGTGGCGCTAACAATGAACAACCAAGCTTTTTCAACCTTGCGAGAATGCATATTTTTTCCAATTGTGCATTTCGTGCTCAAAAATGCATAATTGAATGGTAAATCATTAAATGCTCATTCCCCGGTTAGCAAGCTTGGCTTGGTAGTAGAGGAGGTTCGATATGACTTCGAGGAGTTCCCCCGCTATGCCGATGACTTTGTCAGGGATCTCCTTAAGCTCATGATAATATCAAAATTGAACGCGGGTGTAAAGAACCCAGCTTCAGCCAACTACTTCCTGCATCTCGTCTCCCAGATAGACGGCTGCGAAGCCTACGTGGTAAAGTACGGGCAGCCGCTGCTGTACGCCAAGTACCACGACATGGAGTTCACCGACCAGAAGGTGACGTCGCAGTTTGTCCGCTCAAAGGATCACGTCATCGACGTGACAATGGAGTCTGTGTTTGGCGATTTCGTGAAAAGATTTGACAGCCTTGCGTCTGCAACAAAGACCAAGGTCAGATGGGGAGTGCCGAAGGAAAAGGAGGACAGGCCCGACCCGATGTTCGAACTGCTCGACCTCTTTGTGGGCGCGGTAGTCCGGCTCACATCGCTTGACCCTGAGAGTGAAGACAGCCTTGTCGGCAAGAGGTTCGGCATCAGGAACGCAAGCATGGCAAGGAAAGCCCTCCACATCGAGTTCCTGATAAACGGCCAGCTGAATATTTTAGAAATAAACCCGGAGAAAAAGCGCAAGGATGACAAGGTCAAGCTGCTCTTTGCCAAGTCCGAGGCCGCAAAGGCGATAGCGGCTCTGATGAAACAGTGATGTGCACCTAAAGACACACTACTACAAGTGTGTCTCAGTTGAGGTGCATTTCCTCATCTCGCTGAATGGGCGATCGGCGCAGGTTAGTGTCATCACCGACTGCAAGGCGGCGAGACGCGATTAAAAAGATTACTTGATCTCCTGAACGTTCTTGCCCCTTTCTGCCGGGACTATTTTCAGCTCGCCGCCGGCATGCTCTTTTTTCAACTGCCTGCCGCCAAACATCCTATCAAGAAAGATTGCAAGCGCCGCGATCTCTGAATGCGGCTGGTTGCCTACCGCGATGTTGTAGTCAGCAATGTCGTACGCCTCCTTTGGCACCTTCTCAGCGCCTATTATTACCAACAGCCTGCTCTCCTTCCGCAGCCTGTCGACAGCATCGTCGATATTGATGCCGTACATCGTCAGGTGCGCCACCTTGCCGCCTTCCTTTTTCCATGCCCTTGCAAGCGCCTTCCAGTCTTGGATGACTTCTACTTTGAAGTCGCCTCCCCATCTTTTAGAGACGCTTGCCACTGTCTTGCTGACCGAATCGTCCACGCCGGTCATGTATATCCTGTCGGCGCCGAACGCCCTTGAAACTAGCGCGGCGTGCGTAGTCACCCTGTCGTCGCGTACAAGCCTGTGGCCGATCCTGAGGACTGATACCCTCATGCCTTCTCACCTGTATCAAAGAGCATAGACTTTATCAAGTTCTTCAGCTGCCTGATGTTGTATCCTGTCTTGGCAGAGACCGGGATGACTCGCCTTGTGTCGAGTATCCCCAGCCTGCCAGCCTTGTCAAACGAATCCTCCGGGGTAGTCAGGTCGACCTTGTTGAGGACATAGACTATCCTTGTGCCAGGCACTTCAAACTCGTTTATCACTTCAAGCGAGCTCTTGTACTTGCGGGCAATCTCTTCCACTGGCTCGCTCACATCGATCACTAGAAGCACGAGGCCCGCGTAGGCAAGCTCTTCCAGAGTAGACTTGAACGCGTCGATCATGTACGCCGGCAGCTTGCTGATAAAGCCAACAGTGTCGCTCAGCAGCACCTTGTTGCCGGCAAAGTCGACCGCCCGGGTAAACGTGGAAAGGGTGGTAAAGACATTCTTGTCAGTCGCCTTGGCCTCGCCCGTCAACGTGTTAAAAAGCGTGGTCTTGCCGGCAGAGGTATAGCCTGCAAGAGACACTGTCGGGAGGCCGGCCCTTGCCCTCTGGTTCCTGTGCAGCTGGCGCCTCCTCTCCTCTTTCTCCAGCTTTTTCTTGAGCATCACTGCCCTCTTTTTTATGTCAAGCAGGTAGACATCCGCCTCATACTTGCCAAGCCCGTAGAAGCCGGGCTGCTCGCCCATCCTTGCAAGCCGGACTTTTTCCCGTGCCCTTGCCATGTCATAGCGCAATTGAGCAAGCTTGATCTGGATCTGCGATTCGGTAGTGCTGGCCCTGCGCTCAAAGATCTCTAGGATCAGCCGCTCCCTGTCGATTATCTCTATTTTGCAGAGGCTCGCCAAGTTGTAAAGCTGAGTAGGCTTTAGCACCTCGTCAAACACAATAACATCAGGTTTGAGCTCCTGCACCATGTCCCTCACTTCTTCCGCTTTTCCCCGGCCGATGCCAAACCTTGACTTGATTATCTGGCGCTGGGTCACCGTCTTCACTATGGAATAGCCGGCCGCGTCTGCAAGGGCTGCGGCCTCTTTTATCGCCTGTTCAAAAGGGTACGTTATCAAGATGGCCTTTCTGTAGCTTGCCATCTATTCATCATCACTGTTTGCGCCGACGTAAAGCTTGATTCCAAGGTGGCGCTCAAGCTTTTTTGCCAAGAGCTCGTCAGGCTTGAGCGCGCCACTTTCTATCTTTTTCAGCGGCTGAACCTTCTCGCTCATCTTCATGCCAAGCTGCTCTTGGGTCAGGCCCAACTTCATCCGGGCTTCCCTTATCCTCTTGGCAAAGTCGGGGGCAAGCACAGTCTCGTCTGCAAGCCCGATCTTTTTCTGTTGCTTTACCGCGACGGGCTTTTTCTTCTTGGCTATCTGCGCCGGCACGTAGGGCTTGCCATGCCTTGAGCAGGCAGAGCAGACGCTGAACACTGTGCCGTCGACCACTACCATCTTTTTTTCAGCTGCAGGGCGCCCACAAAGCTCGCAGTACGACATTGTGATCCAGAAATGGAAAGGCGGATTTAGCCCTTTCTGAGAGTCTGCTGCACCGTCATGTTGAGCACTATTTCCGCGATGTCGCTTGCATATTCTGCGACCCTGCGGATGTTCTCGGTTATCAGCTTGATCCTGTAAAGCTCGTTGATGTCGCGGGGCTTGGATACCATTCGTAGTATTGTCTTTTCCATCTCGTCTATCTTGCGAGCTTTTTCAATCGACCTGTCAGCGGCTTCATAGTCGCGCTTGAACATCGATAGACACGCCTCGTCCAGCACTTCAAGTGCAAAGTAGCTCATGTTTGCTATCTTCTCCACGATCTCTTTGTTGAGCGGTTGTCGGTTGTCCCTAATGTCCTTGGCAATGACGACCGCGTGGTCCGCCACCCTCTCCACCGACTTTGCTATCAGCCTGTAACCCAGACAGTTGCGCGGCTCCTCAAGCCCTATCTCCTTGAGCAGGTGCTCGTTATTGATAGCTATCTTTAGCTGCCTTACGATGTAAAAGCTAAACCTATCGACCTCGTCGTCTGACTTGACCACTTCCTCTGCAAGCTCGACATTGTTCTCCCTGAGCGCAAGGAGCGTGTCCCTGTACATCGACTTGGCAATTAGGAGCATCCGCTTGAACGCGGCGTCCACTGACAAGTCGAGCAGGTTTATCAGCACCTGCAGCGTAATGCCTGTTGCCGAATCGGCGATTATTTCGGTGCCCATGAGCACGCGCCTGACAATGCTCTTGATAACCTCTCTCTGTTCCACAAGCAGCCTGTCTTCCTTCGGGACTATGGTGATGACATTAAAGCCAAGAAAATACAGCGCGATAAGCTTGCGCGCAATAAAGTACGGGTTGTTGTCCTTGCCGACTTCGATGGTCGCCTCCCTTTGCTCCTTTGCCGCCCTCTTTGAGGCTGGCGCTATCTGGAGGACAGAGTTGCCCTGCCTCTGTATGAGGACGTGGTCTCCCTGCTTCAAGCCAAGGTCTTGGATCCATTTTTTTGGCAGAGACACGATATAAGAGGAACCGCCGGTATATTGCAATTTTCTCGTTTCTTCACCATGCGACTGGCCTTTCCCGTTGCCGTCGCCCTCGCTACCATGTTTTTCCATTTAACATGAGTTTCATCCTTGTTCTATATATGCATAGCCTTGACTATATAGATTCAGCCAGCAACTGCCATTGTATTTATGTGGCTACTGGAAAACGGAATCTGCTTGAACCCACTTCCTATCGATGCCCGTGAAAAGGTATGCCGCCATCTGGACGCCTTGTTTGGCTCCGGCATCTCTGAAGCATTGCCGGCAGAATTGCAGTTTGAGTATTCAAGGCGCACGGGACGCATAAAGAACTTTGCCGTAGCCGGCAAACTTGCAGGAACTCTCCGGACAGATGGGGGCATAGCACTGACCATAGCCGGTGCTCAGCACCTGCTTGACAACAGCAGGCAGTTCAGAGAAAACTGTGTCATGCCAGTGCAGGAAGCGGTTCCGTTTGTGACCGAGGGCCGATCGCTTTTTTGCAGACACGTCGACTGGTGCGGCTCTAACGTAAAGGCAGGCTCGGACGTGGCAGTTATTGACGGTAGCAGAACAATAGCGGTGGGCACGGCTCTCCTGCCGTCTATGCTCATGAAGCAGTACAGCAGGGGCGTCGCGGTCAAGATTCGAGAAGGATTAAAAGGTAGAACAGAGTAACTGGCATCATATGATGCGTGGCGGCAACCGCGAAATGAGGCGCATGCTGGACAAGATGGGCCTTGACATGACTACGATGGATAACGTCGAGGAAGTGATAATCAAGACCGACAAGAAGGAGCTCTACCTTGTCAAGCCGCAGGTCATCGAGATGAAGGGCAAGGACAGCACCATTTTTCAGGTGGTCGCAACCGACATCGAGGAAAAGCAGCGCGACGTCCCCTCGTTCAAGGAGGAGGACATTATTCTGGTTATGCAGCAGGCCAGCGTGTCAAGAGAGAAGGCCGTCCAGGCCCTGACAGAGAGCAAGGGCGACATTGCGCAGGCGATCCTCGGCCTTACGACGTAGCACTTAGTTTTAATATCCCTCTACTTTCATTTCAAGTAGCTTGGCAAAGGAAAAGACCGCACATGCTGAAGTTCCTCCACCAACCTCGCATTCCGCAGTTGAAACTATTGTCAGCGCGCTGTCAGAGCTTGAAAATGACATTGACGGACTATATGCGCGGGCAGAGGAAATGAAAAAGCGCATAATGGCTCATTCCAACGAAGAGGTGGAAAAGCTGAAGCAGCAGGTAATAGCCATGGCTAACGAAGAAGCCAAAAAAATAGTCGACGCCGCCCGGGCAGAAGCCGAGGCCGAGTCTGAAAAGATCGGAGAGACTGGAAGGGCTAATGTTGCCAACCTAAAAAAGAATATCAATGCCTCATTTGACGCAGCGGTCGACAGCATCGTCAAGACAGTCCTTGGTGACACTGCGCCAGCAGCAAAGCCGGCGGCCAAGGCGAAAAAGGCTACAAGCTAAAATCCACAAGCTTTAAAAGCGATTTTTGCCAAAGCTTTATCGTTGATGAAACGCCCCTGAGTGAGGAGCTTTTACACCGCAAGGTTGCAGTGGCAACCGTCCACGGCCGACCATACTACAACATTACCTGCGCGCTGAGACTGATGCAAGTGCAATTCGACTCGCTATCGCCAGAAGAGGCCGCGCTATCAAACGCCAAGGTAATCATCACGACCCGGGCAGAAGCCAGCATCGTCAGCAAAAAGGGCACTGTGATACTCGACACAGAATTGGAAAAATATCAAGCAATATCAAAAGCCAGGATTCTAAAGACCATAATGGGCGAACATGCAGACGACCAGCTAACAATTGGCATAGACCCTGGAAGCAGGATCGGGATATCCGCGATATACTTGCACCATGAAATCGCAAGCGCAGTAGAGTCTTCGCCGGAGGACGCGGTGGAGCACGTGTCGGCAATGCTTGGCGGCATTGAATCGCGCAAAAAGGTGGTCAAGATAGGTGATGGCAACATCTCTATGGCCAGACAGATCGCAGGTATATTGAAGATGAAGTTCCGCGACGGCGTCGACATCGAGATCGTGGACGAGCACGGCACATCTCAAAACCCTGACGCAAACAAGCGTGGTGCCCGCGACAGATCCTCTGCAAGGACCATTGCATTCAGGTCTGGCAAGATCTTTGAGCTAAAATAACGACACTGGTAACTTGGCTGGTGATGGGCATCATTTTCATGAATAAAATTGATAGCGATCTCCCTTCAAGTTACCAGAACTGCGAGAGATAAGCGACATTCTCAGAATCAACGGATTTAGCTGGCTATCAAATGGTAAGGATAGCTGCTGGATCAGGATGCAGAGCTAGCTATCGACCACAATCTTTCTACTCACTTCGTAGGGCATTTGAGCTTCTGTATCAACGGTTACGGTTAGTGTGAAAATTCCAGCTTCTTCCGCATGAATAGGTGCCCGTGGATCATTCTCCTGTGGGAAATGCAGGACTTGCTCAGTGTATTTTGGCGGTTCCAGCGGCAGTGGCGCCATAAACGCTATGTCGTAAATCTTGTTTTTTACATCCTTTTCGTTTATTATTTTTACACGCGAAATCCATTGCCGCTCAAAAAACCTTTGATGATTACTGAGAACTCTATCGGCTCATTAATTCTGTACCTTTCTTCAAGCCCCTCAACACCAATTGCAACCATCAATAACAAGAGATTGAATCGATCGAATAATGTTTGTGGAGTACTTATCCTCCTAAGTTACCGCCGCATCCCCCGAAGTTAGCAGCCAGACGGTCAGCCAGAAATCCGCCCAAGAGTTACCAGTGTCGAAATAACAAAGGCTTTTATCTTCATCATCTTGGATTTTTAGTTGTGCGAAGTTAGCCCAGCCTGGTTAAGGTACGAGCTTCCCAAGCTCGGGATCGCGGGTTCAAATCCCGCACTTCGCACTTTATCCACGCTCGGTCGCTAGTGATATGTAAACACAATTGTAAACATTTAGGCTCCCGAGCGTGATTTTGTAAACAAATAGCCCGTGCAGTAAACTACCGCTCGGGCTATGTAAACACGGATTTGCCCCCGCGATCCCGAGCTTGGGGCGCCCGGATAGTTCCAAAACAGCTAAAGCTAACCATTCCGTGAATAAGCTGATGACTACGAATCCTTCAATTATTGCAAGAAATGAAAGCAGTTCTTCAAAGCAGGTCGTTGTCGGCGCCAGAATAACAGAAGAGCTGCTACAGGCACTAAATGTCCGTCTAAAGGTTGACGGCTATCAGAACATCGGGCAGCTCTTGAGAGACTATGCCGTTTACAAGTTTCCAAAATACAGCAAAGACGAGCAGGTTGAAAAGCTGCTGGACCGGATAAAAGACAGGAATATCAAAGACCCGTTCACCGGCGAAGTAGGCTCAGTTACATTCTATGAAAACGTCGAAAAGGCTGACTTTTTGAACTACCTGCTCAAGCGCTACCACCTGTATGACAAGCATGGTCGGGACATGTTCAAGTATTGGGAAAAGTGGTGCAAGGTCTTTTTCACAAAGCCCGAGCTTATCTTGACAGAATCGCCGTCAGTCCGGGAATGGATAACCGGTGCCATGAGGCGCTTTGGTGAATACTGGGATCTGAAGTTCCATGACCCAGAAGTTCGACTGTTGATTGACGAGATAATCCGACGCTACCAGATGGGCAAGGACATTAACCGGCACTCAAAGGCGGTGTTGCTGGCAAGCAAGCTGCAGTTTCAAAAGCTTATTCCGGAGCTGCTAGACATTGCTGCCGGCGACTTGGGTTTGATAATAAGAATGGGCTTGTTCACAGGCTTGAGGCAGGTGGAGCTGGTCTACCTGCATAACACACCGGTGTGCGAAAAGCCATTGTGCGACTGCGGAAACCTGCATGCAATAGAGCTACCGCAATACGGTCTGACATGGATTGTAATCAACAGGTTTGTCGGTCAAAAATTCTGCTACATGACTATTGCTCCTACCGAGCTATTCAGCCGCTTCAGGGCGCTGCAAACAGTAAGGAAAGAAGACGAAACTCTCTGCACGCAGCTTCTCAAGAGCCGGACAGACAATCAGGTCATGTTAATGACGCTAAGGAAAATTCACTACAACGTGCTTTTGTCAACCATGAAGAAGGACGACGTTCAGGCTCTGCAGGGCCGCGTTTCTGACGTGGCTGCCAAACACTATACAATGTATCTGCAGGACGAGCTTGGGAATAACTATGTAGAGGCATGGCACCGATTTGGGATAGATGTGAGAAGGTAAATAGAAGCATGTAGAATGAAGCTATGTGTTTAATTCGTCATATTTCCTATATTTTGGATGTTTGAGAAACTCTCCATAACTGGGATTATCTCTGATAAGAAGATCTCTAAATTTTGGAGGAAGATCGTGAAAGGTTTTCTCATCGATCTTGGCTCCGTGAAAATTAGTCTTTTCATCCAAATGGATGGTGTCTGCTTTGATATATTGCATGTCTACACCACTCAAAATTGCTCCCTCCAAATGGCTATCCGTAAGATTAGCTTCACGCAATATTGCACCATCCATTTTTACGCCTGCCAAGTCACATCTTGAAAGATTTGCCTTGTGAAGATTGCAAGAGGAAAGATCAGAACCCGTAAACCTAGAACCAGAAAGGTCAGCGCCTATCAAACTCGTTCCATTAAGTTTCATGTTGAGCAGCTTGCCCTTGGTAATTATGATATTGTCCAAGATCGATTCTGAAAGGTCAGACTCACCAAACTTTGGATGAGCAGATGGGTCAATATTGTGAAATTGGCATTTTAGGATCTTAGAGCGCATAAAGTTGGTGCCATTCAAGTTACAGTTATCAAAAATACAATCCTCAATTGTGGAATTGCTAAAGTCTGCGTCAGAAAGATTTGCCCCGCTGAAGTCGGTGGATTTGGCATTGATTTCTGCAAGATGAGCTGAAGTAAACTCCGCATCCTCAAAATTACAATTTGAAATTATGGAACCTCGGAGTTCTGTATGACTAAACTCTGATTCAGAAGCATTGCACGCAGAAAAATTGACCTCTTCTCCAATGGTGTCTGAAAGGTTTGCATTCACCAAATTCGTTCCTGTAAAATTACACCTATTGATTTTAGAACCTTTCAACAGAGCATTCTTCATATTGCACTTTGATAGATTAGCTCCATCGAGCGTGCAATTGGTGATTTTACAACCCATTAGTTCTGCCCCCGGTATATTCATTCTTGACAGGTCTTGTGTGTTGAATGATTGCCCCATAGTCAATAGCAGTGTCATTAGGTTGCTTCCAACGAACGCACTATTTTCAGATGTTTGCCTGCACTTCGCAAATAGATCACGCAATATTTCCTTGTTGACTATCATGTCCTGAAGGAAAAGCGAGATTTCGGGAGTAAGGAGTGCATGACCGAATGTCTCCGCTACCTGTGCGATCGTTCGTTGCTTAGTTTTTTCTCCGGGTATTCCTTTGGTATATTCCTGTTTGATAGCGCCTAGCTCCAGAGCAAATTTGTATGCAACGAAGAATTCTGCCATGGACTTGTGAGTAAACTCAAAAACCCCCTCATGGTCGCGTCTTAGAAATGAATTATTGCGGAGGTCATGGTCGTAGTAGTAAACTTCTTTTGATGGAATTTGAAAATACTCGTTTAGGAAGCTCGGTATGTCCTTCCAGTAAATCTTAAGATTCTGTGTTCTTATCATGTGCCATGCCAGCTCAGTTGTAAAAAAGAGCTTATCCCACCTGCTCTTTAGAAATCCTCGCTGCTCCTGTAATGTCTTATCTATCCAGCGATCTGTATAGATGTGGTAGATCATTGCAGGGTTCACCTTCGGACTTTTGACAATGTCTTCCATCACCTCAATCAACATGGGTATTAACACAGGCTTGTGAGCTATACTTGGTATATCATAGACCGGCTTAAGCTTATCCCAGTATTCCCTAGCTCTATCAGCGTCGCCGATCCTCTTAGCCATGACTTCGACTATCTTATCTTCAGAAAATTCTTCAAGGTGAAGTATCTCAAAGCCAGTCTTATTGGTCGGTAGAATTGTTCCTCCTCGCTCTTTACCGCTGAGCACTTTCTGAGATTCTAATGCATATCTGAAATGCGTCGTTCTACATGTAAGTAGGACCTTGCTGTTTGGGACAGCTACTTTAGCGAGCTCCCAAAAATTATTCACAACAACGCTATAGTCTACTTTCTGTGCCATCTCATCAAATCCATCAAAAATTAGAAGAAATTTTCCTTGGCGATTTAGTTCCTCAAATACCCTAAAAGCTCCAGTGCTCGTAAACTCATAAGCGTTGACGAGCAGGTCTGTTATCATCTGCTGAATACTATATGATTTTGAATAATCACGTAGTGAAATGAAAATAGGTAATCTGTTAATATCTGGATTTTCTAAATAAGCCTGCATGCTCTTGTAAGCATACTTCCAACAGAACCACGTCTTTCCTGTTCCAAATTCTCCAAGGATCGAAATATGCTTCTTTGTCTTATCAAGTAACCACTTGTCTACATAACTCTCTAGGTCACCAAAGCTTTCCTTACGAAATACAGAATTTTCTTCATCATAATGCTCCTTGTAGCAATCAAGATTCACATAATATTTTGGAATATCGCCATTAGAATACGAGTTGAGTATGAAGTTGATATACTTCTCAGGATTCATCAACCGTCGATAGAACTCCGCTTGAGTTTGAACTGTTACAATAGGAGTTCCATTTGCTATCATCCTTGCGGATTGTGAAATACGGTTAAAGGTAAATACGAACCCTTGGTATTCGTTGTTTTCTCTAAGAAATTTCTTGATATGTTCAACATCTTGAACTGTTAGCTCTCCATCAACGCATCGTATTATTGCTTTCTTATCCCCCGCCCAATGTTTTATCTCAGTCTCAAAATCTATCGCGCTTTCTTGAATCTCTGTCTTCTTTATCTCATAACCCATTGCTTTCCATACCGCCATAATCTCGCTGGCAACAGGATATGCTTCACCCAAAGAAGCTGGTGTTTTTGCGGCCATCACCTCCAAGTATCTTTGAACTGAGCTAGGATCGCATAGAGTGTTAGTAGTGCTTTGAACGTCGGTTTTGTTACGCTGAAGTTCCTTGAACCGCCTAACTAATAGAGCTGTTATGTCGCGCTTCACAAACGATTCGATCTGCTTAATGTCCTCGAACTTTTCGATGCTATGTGATTGCTGAAATTCAGCGATTAATCTCTTTAGTCTATCGTCCCGCTTCTCAGCGTTATAATCTGATACGTATATGAGAATTTCTT
>JBFLWZ010000056.1:0-11567 GCA_040757615.1 Thermoproteota archaeon
TGCTATGCTGGACCACGAAAAGCTGGGCTACGACCTGACTGTCATAATCGACATCACGGCGACAAAGGGCAAGATAGTCGATCTTGAAAAGCAGATAGCAAAGTTCCCAAATGTATGCGCCGTCTATGATACTACCGGGCTTACAGACATGACCATAATAGCCAAGTTCAGGAGCCGCGCCGAGCTCTCAAACTTTGTCAAGAAGGATCTTTCTCTTCCATATGTGGAACGCACAAACACACACGTAGTGCTTGTGACTGTGAAAGAGGATTTTCGATTCGTCGATGCATGATTACAAATTTTCTAGTAGCCTGGTACGATGGCTATATATGTTCGCGATGCGCTATTCTGGCTACCTCAAAATGCAAGCGTCAGTTGTATGCTCTGCATGCAAGAACGAGGTCGTGGTGACAGATCATGAATGCGGCGAAGTTATTTGTAGCCGCTGCGGGATGGTGATCGACAGGATCGAAAGCCCGGCCCTACAGGATTGGCGCGCTTTTAGCGTCGACGAATTTTACCGGAAGAGCCGGGTCGGCTCGCCTACCTCGCTTGCGCGCTATAACAAAGGATTCGTCACGACAATTGGAAGCTCCAAGGCAAACGGGCTGAACTTTGATAGGATAAGGGTGTGGGATTTCCGGATACAGGCGGCCAATGACAGGAGCCTAAAGCAGGCTCTGCCCGAGCTTGAACACCTAAAGGATAGTTTGGGGCTGCCGGATGCGATAGTCGAAAAGTCGGCCTATTTTTATCGAAAGGCAAGCAGGGCTGGGATGATAAAGGGTAGGACTGTCTCGTCTGTGCTTGCTGCCTGCGTCTACCTTGCGTGCCGCGAGCTTGAGAACCCGAGGACGTTGAGCGAGATTGCGGCCACATCAAACGTACCACGCAAAAAGATATCACGCGACTACAGGACGCTCGTCAAAGTGTTCGACCCCAAGATCCCGACGGTAGACCACGCAAGGTGCATCACGCGGATCGCAAACAAAGTTGGAGTCAGCGAGAAGACGAAGAGGGCTGCCATAAAGATAATGCGCGATATCGTCGCTATGCAGATCTCCGCCGGCAAGGGTCCGATGGGCATAGCCGCAACAGTGCTATACATTGCCTGCATGCAGGCCGGCGAGGTCAGGACGCAAAAAGAACTCTCAATAGCTGCTGGAGTCACCGAAGTGACGATCAGGAATCGCTACAGCGAACTGAAAAAGTACTTACAGGACTTTGTCAAGTCGTCTTCATTGGCAATGGCGATATTCATATTCGTCTTCCAGTCGCCTATCTTTATCCACACAGCCGCGAGGTATGCCACGACAGTGCTGCACTGAGCCTGGAAAAGAGTTACCAAAGCGATAAAAATGATGGGTCGCCAGCATTTGCCATGTCAATGATATTCGATCTTGGCGTCGCCGGACTCATCGTGGCCTTTTCGTCAAGCATCATGTACGGGATCATACAGTGGTTCAGAGCCAAGAAGAACAGGTGATCTAGCAGACAGCGGCCCTGTCCATCCTTTTCACCCGTATTTCTAGGTTAAAGCTTGACAGTATCTCCCTACACCTCGTCCTGATTGTAATTTCAGTGACCTCGGAAAAGTTGGCGATGTCTGCCAGGTACATGTTGTGGCCGCATATGCAGGCCGATATGTAGAGGTAGGCTGCCGCTATGCCCACAGGGTCCTTTCCAAGAAAAAGGATGTTTTCTCCAGTCTGCTGTGCTAGATCCATTGCCAGCCTCTGAACCCGCCAGTCGATCCCTGCCTTGTTTGACACTTTGGTGATGTACCTGTTTATAGGCAAAACGCAGTCAAACGCATTTCTGGAGCAATAAGCGTCGCTCGTTTCAGCAATGTCAGTCATACACATCATCATCTTTTTGCAACAGCGGAATGATATCCTCAATGTCGATCCCTTGCAGCTACTAAAGTCGGATGAACTGACGATCTCTTCAAGCCCCCTTGCGACGCAGGACTGCTTGCATGCAAGATAAACAGCGGCAACGGCGTTTCCAGTGACCGAAGAGCCCCTGGTATCGCTCTTGGATGCATAGCTCCTGTATATCTTCGCAGCTGCTTCAGACAGCGACCTTGGAAGGAGCATCTTTGAGCATATTTTGTCTATCGTCGACAGTACTCTACCGATCCTTCTCTCTTCTGATGTTGTTTTCAGTCTGGAATGCAGCCTGCGGATGTTTGAAACTGAGGGTATGGTTGCATAGCTAATGGGTCTGCCAGTATAGTCTTTATTTGAAATGTCGATTTCAGTTTGCAGTCCGCGGTTGACAAGCAAAAAGCTGGCGTGCCCGCTACCTCGCGCGCTTTTCTGCCTTTTGTCAGGATTGTTTGCCTGAGTCTCATGCCCGCGAAAATTCATCCTGTCAATCACAACATATCCGCATGACTGACAAACATACTCTCCGTGGAAGGTGTCAAAGATTAATGCAGAGCTGCATTCTGGGCACGATGGCTTCATGTTGCTGTCAAAGGAGACTATTTCTTCCATCAAGTATCACCACCTGTAAAAATCATTTCAAACAACAAGATCAACATCCAACTTATACTTCAATGTCGCATGAATTTTACCCAGCTCCAAACAATCGTTTATGCTGATCATGTGCAAATTAATTTTCTATCTTGACGCAGGTTTGTCATGCAGACCGGCCGTACCCATAACACCCAATGAATTGACAAAGTTAACTATCAACGTTATTACTTGTTTTACGTCGCCAGATCATGAATCACAGGCAACAGGACTCAACGGACGGAGGAGAAAGAGATGTCTAGAGGGGTGGCGATCTTTATTTTCTGGATACTGGGATTCACGATAGGCTCAGTGGGTTATGTGGCTGTGCCTAGCGTAGCGTCATGGATCGGCACCCTGCTGCCAGATATTGTGGTCAACCAAGTAGTACTCGGGTCAATTCTTGCTGGCGTGGTCGGTTCCGCGGTGAGCACAATTACGGTGGTGACGTGGGCCAATAGACCTGACTAGCCTTCCAATCTATTTTTTGTGTTGCTCTAGATTTTTCTGAAGTCAATTGTTGTCAGCTCCGGATCAACAGACTTGTCTTTGCATTTTGTCAGCATTTCTTTTAACAGGATCACAGATGATAAAGCGATTTGTACGACATTGGTTTTATCGCTGCATCGGTATCTTCTGGTGGAATAGCCGGATTCCTCATCGGCTACGCCGTGAAGAAGGGAATCAAGATCATAATGACAATAGCCGGCCTTTTTCTTGCCGGCCTTGCGTACCTCAACTATCAGGGATTGATAAAGGTGGACTGGAATCAAGTGGTCTCAATATCAAGCAATGCAGTTTCGGAATTTTCAACCAGCGCCGGCGGCTATGCTTCGGCGGTGGACACGCAGGTGATCCCGACACTCATGAATTTCGGCGTCCCGCTGACTGGCAGCTTTGCCACCGGCTTTGTACTTGGGTGCCTGAAAGGTTGAGCCAACAATAGCTACACTTGTTGTAAAGAATCATCAAGGATACCTGACTTATTCAATATGCGCATCCATCGCTGCATGTCTGTAACTATTGTATGCGACCAGTGCGGCGCAGTCATACGCAAGCTGATTGTTTTGAGATCCGTAAGAGACGTCCTGAATCCATCCTGCAATCGCTGCACACACTGCGGCGTCTTGCTAAACTCTGCGGCCATTGAGGTCAGAGCGAAAAGGGCATGAGCAGGATGTTGTTTCACTCGTCACGGGGCACCACAACGTGGCCACTAAGACCTATCAACAGCTTTGTCATCTGCCTATAGTGTGATAGAAACGTCCTGCCCTTTTCGGTGGTCTTGAATTTCATGTCTTGCGACTCTTCCAAGAGCCCGAGCTCAACCAAGTGCCAAAGGTAGAACTTTAGCATCTGGTGGCTCAGGTTAGCCTTGTACATTATCTTGGTCCTCTTGTTCCACGTGCTGCAAAGTGCCAATATATCGGCAATGATGTCGATCGTACCCCTTGCACCCCGCCTGAATACTCCCATGTAGTTTCCATCTTCAGCTGCACCGGACAACAATCAAGCCCTCGCCTTTATGCAAGACGATAGGTCGCATCTGATTTAAGATCGATATACTACTGATTATAGAGGGAGAATGCTGGATGTATCTTCTATAGCGCGCCTTGGTTCTTAATCAGTAGAAGATTCGACGCCAATAGAATTGTTGACGCTGTCACCGCTACGGCTATTAGGAATTGATGCTAAACGCCGTCGAGTGTTTTTCTACCAACGGCATCGGACCGTCTAGGGAGCTCCATACAAAAATCTCTGCAGTATAGTTGCCCTTCTTTTCCGGCAGCCATGATACTGACCTTTCGATCGATTCTCCTGCCTCCAAGGAACCCAGAGTCAGAATCATCGACTCAGCAGTTCTTTCCTGGTCAAGGATCTGGACAAGCAACATAAAGGACTGTTCTATTTGTTCATCATTGACCAAAATAGTGCTGATTGTAAGGCTTTTACCAACACTTCCTCCCGTAGCAGTAATGTTATTGCCATACAGGTCAAGCACGTTTGCGCTTTCAATGTAAATCTTGTCAAAGACGTCTGCCACTAGGGCATCTATCACTACCTCTGCCTCTCTTGTGTCAAACCTTGCATTGACGATCCACTTGCCTGCTTCCGTTGTCGGGAGGGTAAAAGACCATGTGAAACCTCCGTCAGTGTTTATCTCGAATTCGTCAATCCGATAAATCTCCCCACTGGGCGTATAGATTGTCATCCTCATGAGGTTGTTGAGGTTGAGTGGGAACTCGACTTTGCCGGTCAGCTGAACCCTCTCTCCTAGAACATACTTTGTCTCATTGCTTGACATGGTTATGCCTTGAGACGTGCTGGAGCCATGAACAACTGTGAGGGTCCACGATAGAGTAGAAAGCAGTGCAATTGCAGCCAATGCGGCTATGGGCCTTGACATTTGTAGAAAATCTCGGCATGTTGATTTGAGCGGGTGGGTTATCTATCTTGACACGCTTGGTCAATACATTTTGCATTTGTTTCTCAATGCATATATCCATAGGAGAGCAGGAGGTCGCTGTCCCTGACCCATCCACTGCCAATGTCGGTCCTGTAGAACATGTTTGGTATCATGATGTTTGAGACGCGCCTATACGCCTGCTGCCTTGCCTCCTCTGTGGTGCTGCCAGATCCTGTCACCACTAGGGAGTATCCCGACCTGCCGGCTATTCGCCAGTCGTTGCCCTCTCTCTTTACTTCACCGAGATGGATCCCTTCAAGGTTCTGGGTTTTGAAGAGTATGGTCGCATCCTCGGAGAATTTCCTAAACGTCTTGTCATCGTTGAATGGGAACGGCGGGACTGCGATAACAACTCCGATCTGAAACCCCTTCTTGGTGCTCAGCTCTACATTGTCGCCCTTTGCAAGCGAGTAGAGGAACTTGCCCCACTTGCTGGTGATGCCCTCCATCTGGATGGATATCGTCGGATATCCAAAGCGAGACGTGAATTCAAGCGGGTAGATGCCGGTCCCGTTTGCTATGCAGTTTACGTCGATATATCCTACATAGCCTGAAGAAGCTAGCATCGGCCGCATTTTCTCAAGCGTCAGCTCAAATATCCTGCTGTTCTGCAACCACAACATGAGGGTCCCCATTTCACCGGTGCTCGGTCCGATGTTGCTTGGAAATAAGCGCTTGTGCTCAAAATTGATGTTTATTGGCCTCACAAAGTCTTTGCCGTTAAAGAACGCTCCTGCAGCCACTTCGACACCTGAGGAAAACTGCTGTATCTGGAATATCTTGATCTTGTTGGACCAGTACTTTTTGTAGTGCGCAAGGACGTTTATGACATCATTACCGTCTTCTTCCTGTCCAACGAAGAGTAGCTCTTTTTCGTTCTGCGCTTTTCCGCTTGGCTTTATGACGTATCTGCCAGGATTACTCTGGACAAACTTGACTGCCTCCTCGAAATCAGAAAAGTTCCAGTTGGGAAGGACCGAGACGCCAGCCTTGGCGAGCTCTTGCTGACCAAATTCTCTCTCATTTTCCAGCCTGTCGGTGTATGTGCTGCCACCCACGACCTTTTTGCCTTCAGCCCTGAGCTTGTCTGCCGTCCGGCCAAACCCAATATCGTCAAAAACTATTACGTCTGCCCAGTCGACTTGATCTTCCCACGAATTCACCTTTTCAACAAAACCGTCCCCAACGTCCTTTTCGGTCGCGCTGTGAATGAAAAATTTTACTTCGTTTCCCTCCTGCGTCACGACGTAGGCAAGATCAAGGCTCAGAGCTTCGGGTGACACAAAAAGGAATTTCAAGTCTTTTGTACATTGGTGCGGTAATTTAAAAAGTATTTTTTGCGCGCCAGCAATTCTTTAATAGAGTCGGATTTTCTCCAATAGATATGGCTGAAGCATATGTGCTAATCAACTGCGATCTCGGAACCGAAGACGGAGTGATCAAAGAACTGAAATCGATAAACGGAGTTTCGGAAGTAAAAGGAGTGTTTGGCGTTTACGACGTGATCGCAAAAGTGAACGCTCCTTCAGAGGGCGACATAAAAAAGGTGATCGCGAAAATCCGCTCTATGACCAGTATCAAGTCGAGTCTTACAATGATGGTAATCGAGGGGCAGGGCGACTAGATTTAGGCGCACGGCTCCAATTCAATTTTTCTTGTCCTGAAGTCTCTTTTCCAACTGTAACATAAAAAGAGACGTAGCATCCCCAAAAATGACAACCATCGCATCGTTAAGCTCGTCAAATGTATATGTCTTTGAATTGTCATCTGAAAGAATTCCTTGATTTTCAAGTTGCTGCAGGAGGAGGTCCACGACAGAAATTCCTAACAAATCGCTCATGTCGAGAATGGCATATCTTAGATCAGATGCGAGAATTTTGCTTACAAACAAGTCCTGTCCCTCACATACAAATGCTTATGCAACACAAGTCTGTCTGTCTACGAATTCTAATAAGCTACTGTATGTAGATGTTCATACCAGTTGTACTGAGAACTGCTGGTTTAATTCTTCAGGATAGTCGCTATGTAGTTCAAAAGCCTAGGATCATCGCATGCTGCAACATACATAGAGCTGTCAGCACAGCTGTTGACAAGCAGGGTCAAGGTATCCGCGCACATCTCGTTGTTGCCGCTGCCAAGACAGCGATCCACCTCCGCCTGTGCGGAGTGTTCATAGGCAATGCGGAGCCTTTCCTCCGGGTTGCTGATTACAAACCTGACATCATTCAGGTAATCCATATTGCTTGGCGATTGTACTTCCTTGCCTTTTTCAAGCGAGTTGAGTTCAACAGAAACTTGGTTTGTGGCAGTGACCGAGGGCAGTCCTGTAAGTACAAAGTATACTAGCACAGGCGAAGCCAATGTAACAATGGCTAGGACCATCCCGGCGTTGAATTCGTCAACCATAACCTTTGAGGTGTAGTACCTCATACACACATATATTTTTAGGTAAAAATGATGGGGAGCAATGCTCTCAACAATATACTTTTATCTTTTGAGAAGGTTGTTCTCTTAGTACTTGAGACTGGCTCTTTCGAGAACTGAGACTCTGCTTTTGGGAACCATCCTGTTCTTTCTCTATTTCACGATATTATACAACTTGTACGGGCTGGTTTCTTCTGAGGGCGTAGCAAGGTTCAGGGCGGTAGTGGATTGCCAAGGGAATGAAGATTGTTATAATGCCTACCTTAAAGGTCTGCCCTGACACGTTCTTATGCCTGTAATGGTAGAACGTTGTACAGACTGCACCTTATTAGCTCGAAAGAGCGATTGAAAGTGCGATGACCCTGCAACAGAGCGCAGCAGAGCAAAAAGAATCTAAATCATCATTTTCATTAGAAAATGTCGCAGAACTGACCGAGGTCCTTGCTCAAAAGACTGAAACTGCGATCAACCAGATCGACCGTATAAATGGCGAGACCCAAGTTCTTTCCATAAACGCACTGATAGAAGCGAGCCGGGCAGGTGAAGTAGGCAAGACGTTCAGCGTCGTGGCAGAGGAAATGAGCAAGCTTTCAAAGAAGATTGAAGACACAACTGAGCACTTGCGACACGAAAGCATGGGCACAATGGCCGAGATGGGAGAGATAATCAAAAAGCAGATCACGAGCATCAGAGGCATCCGGCTTTCGGATCTTGCGCTTGTTAACATCGATCTTATCGACAGGAGCCTGTATGAGCGCTCCTGCGACGTCCGGTGGTGGGCAAAGGACGGCAGCCTGACAAGCGCGCTTGTTGAAAAGAGCAAGGATGCAACAACATTTGCTTCAAAGAGGTTGGGCGTGATACTCGATTCATACACCGTCTATTTTGATCTCGTGTTGTGCGATTCGACCGGCAACGTGATAGCAAATGGCAGACCAAATCAATACGCCTCAATTGGTAAGAACCAGAGCGAGACTGTATGGTTTAGGTCGGCCCTAGAAGCGACCAAGGGAGGTTTTGGCTTCCAGACGGTTCACCGCTGTCCTCTTGTCAACAACCAGATGACGGTGATATTCTCATGCCCTGTTCACGATCCAAATGAAGAAAACAAGATTCTCGGGGTCCTTGGAGTCATCTTTAACTGGGAAGCACTGGCACAAAAAATAATAGAAGACACGCCGCTTAACGATGAAGAAAAAGCCAATTCAAGAATATGCATCATTGACGGCGAGGGACTAGTACTTGCAGACTCGCGCAAGAAAATACTTGAAAGCAGAATACAATTCTCTGGAATGGAAGCCCTCCTTGCGGAAAAGAAGGGTTTCGTCATAACAAACTATGAAAATAATGAATGCTGCATAGCACATGCGTTTTCTCCTGGCTATGAAACCTATTCGTCTGGGTGGCATTCGATGATAATACAAAAGCTGGCAAAGAAGAGCGACAGCAGGCAAAGGTGAGCGGCCTTGGCAAGAGGAGAGAGAAAAGTGCAAAGAGTGGAAGCAATTATGCATGCCGGCGACGATAAAAGAATCTCTGATCTGAGCGCGCTGCTGAAAGAGGTAGCTGAAGGAAACCTTGTGCAAGATGTCGTTTTAGATGGGAATGGGCCTGTTGGCGAGCTGCAAAAAAATGTCGATAACGCATTGGTACTTTTCAAGCATGTCGTATCGCAGGGAATGGCCGCTTCAATCGACATAATCTCGACTTCAACAGAGCTGGCCAATTCCACCGATCAGGTAAGCACTTCGGTTCAACAGATATCGACCACAGTCCAGCAGATTGCGAAAGGCTCTCAGCAGCAGGCAGAGGAGATCGATGCCATTAACAAGCTTACGGAGGATCTAAACTCTGGCATGAAGACCCTTGCAGCCAAGATGAGCAAGGCCGCGGCCATGTCAACGGCGGTAGGCAACGCTTCTTCCGGCGGCTCCAAGGCCGCAACTGCAGCTGAAGAAAAAATCGCCAAGATAATCGACGTGTCTCACGATTCTGCCGAAAACATACGCAACTTGGCAGAGCGCTGTGACAAAGTGTCCTCCGTGCTCGATGTCATCAGGAAAATCGCTGGCAAGACGAACCTGCTGGCGCTAAACGCTGCCCTAGAGGCAGCAAGGGCGGGCGAAGCCGGAAAGGGCTTTGCGGTGGTCGCAGACGAGGTGAAGGATCTTGCTGAAGGCACGGCAAAGTCGTCAGAAGAGATAGAGATGATTATAGGCAAGGTTCAGCAGGATGCCCGGCAGACAGTAGAGACCATAGAAGAAGGCATGAAAGAGATTGCGGAAGGAAAGATAGTAATCAACAAAGCGCTTCAGGCTCTGGATGATATTGCCAAGAAGGCACAAATGGTCGACGGCACCATAAAAGAGCTTTCAGTGCTTTTACAGCATCAGGTTACAGCTGTTGGCGAAGTAAGCAAAAGGGCCGCAGACATTGCTTCGGTGGCTGAAGAAAACGCTGCAGCAACTGAAGAGTGCGCAGCTGCAACGGAGGAGCAGGCGGCAGGCATGCAGGAAATAAACAATGCGATACATGATCTCAGCAGCCTCGGCAAATCGCTACAGGAAATGCTTTCACAATTCAGGATCTCAAATAATGGCGCAGAGACCAGAGAAACACGTCATGACAGCGTGAAAGGTGGAATGTAAAGATTGTTAGCAAAAAACCAGTCTGATCAAAAGATGATTTCAAAGATAGTGGTGTTTAGCATAACCGACGCTAGCACAAAGAAAAAGATGGACTATGGAGTTGACATCGAACAGGTTCAGGAGATGGGGACTTTAGAAGACGTGACCCGGGTTCCGGGAGCGCCACCGCACGTAAGGGGCGTGATGAACCTCCGAGGCAAGATAATAACAATCGTTGACATGAAAAAACTGTTTGACATCGGTTCTGATCCTGCCAGAGCAAGCGAGAGGATAATAGTTGCGCAGGTAGGGCAGAGTGTTATCGGCCTTTTGGTGGACGATGTTGACCGGGTAATAGAGATCTCTGCAAGTGACATCGAACCTGCACCTGCAGTGCTGTCTGAAACTGCGCCTTACATCAAGGGAATTGTGAAGCTAGAGGGGAGCCTGTACGTTCTTTTGGACCTCCGACTCCTGCTCACAAACGAGGGTCCTGTAACAGCTTATGTCCACACAAATGACAACGGCAAATCCTCTGATGAAGTGCGTTCGAATCAAAAAGTAGCGGAGGCGAGGTAAGAGATGTCGGATAGAGGATCCGCCAAGATACTTGTTGTTGATGATGCTGCATTCATGCGTGTCGTACTCAAGGACATACTCGCGGCAAGCGGATTTCAGAACATAGTAGAGGCCGGCGACGGAGCTGCAGCAGTTACTGCATATCATCAGCATCGGCCGGACATTGTCACGATGGACATCAACATGCCAGGCACTGACGGAATACAGGCGCTGAGAATGATCTTGCAGATGAATCCCTCTGCCAAAGTTGTGATGGTCACCTCTGTAGACCAAAAGCATATCGTGCAAGAGGCCATCAAGCTGGGCGCAAAAGACTATGTCGTGAAACCCTTTGACCGTGGAATGGTGGCAACGGTAGTAAACAGGGTTCTCAGGAGCAGGTAGTCTTCAATTGGTCAAAGGCAGCGGCAAAATCAAGGTCATGGTTGTTAACGATTCGCACATGATCAGAGAATACCTATGTGGCATCATAAGATCGTACGACAAACTGGAATTGTGCGGGACGGCAAGGGACGGCGAAGACGCACTCAGGAAGCTCGGACAGGTCGATCCTGACGTAATACTTCTTGACCTTGAAATGCCAAACCTTGACGGGGTCACATTTATCGACAGGGTGATGACTGGAAGCAAGCCTATTCCGATAATCGTGGTCAGCAGCTATGGAGGTGGTGCTGACGACAGAAATAACATTATTTTTGACTGTCTTGACGCTGGAGCAATAGATTTCATTTCAATCCCTTCAATTCAGAATGATACACCCGGCCGTGAAGCGATCCGTCAGGATCTTCTTTCAAGAATCGAAACTGCGGCGAAGGTTGATAAGGACGCCTTTGTGCCGCTGAAGAGCAGCATCCCAGCTGAGTACAGGTCCTCCTCACAATTACACAATAAAAAAATCATAGTTATTGGTTCCTCTACTGGAGGACCAAGAGTCCTTGTAGACATTTTTTC
>JBFLWZ010000057.1:0-11322 GCA_040757615.1 Thermoproteota archaeon
GTGACCGCATGGCAGCTGGGCTTTCTCACTCTTGCCGGCTCGCTGGCATCAATGGGCGCAAGCGCGCTCAACCACTATTACGACCGCGACATCGACAAGATCATGGAAAGGACGGCTAAGCGCCCGATACCTGCGGGCAGGCTGGCTCCAAAGAACGTGCTTGCCTATGGGATCGGAGTAAGCATACTGTCAATAGTAATCGCGTGGTTCACGCTCAACCCCGTTGCGACAGGCATGATCGCGCTCGGGATATTCTTTTACGTGATAATCTACACCGCATGGCTCAAGCGCAGCAACGCCTCAAACATTGTGATCGGCGGCTTTGCAGGCAGCGCTGCATCAATGGCTGGCTGGGCTACTGCCACAGGATCCATGGATCTTTTGGGATTTCTGGTCGGCTGGCTGGTGTTTATGTGGACCCCTCCACACTTTTGGTGTCTTGCAATAAGGGCAAGGGAAGAGTATGCAAGCGTCAGGGTGCCGATGCTTCCTGTTCTAATAGGGAACCAAAAGACTGCAGGTTACATCCTGCTTAACACTGCGATACTGCTTCCGTATTCAATAATGCTATCGCTATTTGGGCTTGGCATCCTATACACTGCTGTTGCCGCTGTTTCCGGCGGACTGATGCTTGCCTACCACTACAAGCTGACCAAGAACCCAACGCCGGAATTTGCATGGAAGGCGTACAAGGTCACTGCGCCATACCTTGTGGTGATATTTGTCGCATTGGCACTTGACGCGCTGTTCTACTATCCACTTCCGATATCGCTTATCAGCTAGCAGTGCCTGAATCGGCGACCAACTCGATCCTGCGCTTGTCCTTTGTCACCCACGAGACCCTGACAAGGCCGTATATCTCTAGATCTAAAAGGGTCTTATTAAAGTCCGAGTCGGCAAGCGTTATCCCATCCTTTGACAACTCTTTGACAAGGTCGGCGTCGGTAATGGTACCTGCCTGCCTTATCTTTTCATACATCAGGTTCCGGATAGGATATTTCATCATATCACCCGTAGAATGTCTTGTTTTTGGTGTATTGCAGCCCCTAGACTTGAAGCTTGGGTATGCACATAGCAACATGTGAAACAGGAATAGTTCAATCCATTCAAGGCCAAGCAGCTGGCCGAATATAGTGTTAAGGGACTCAAGTACTTGGATGACT
The DNA here is from genome assembly GCA_040757615.1 of Thermoproteota archaeon. Lineage (GTDB taxonomy): Archaea > Thermoproteota > Nitrososphaeria > Nitrososphaerales > Nitrososphaeraceae > Nitrososphaera. The sequence continues at coordinate 1,164 of JBFLWZ010000057.1, forward strand.
GCACACTCCTATCTAAATACATAGCTCGGATTTCAATCCGGTCAGAGGCCGAAGCCGCATATACTATCCAGCCAAAGGTCAGCCGCTTTGGGTTGTTTGCGTTTTAGACCTCTGTCCTTCCACTACCAAGTGCAAATTAATTGACAGGTTCTGTGTCTGCAAACAGTGTGGCGAGATTTTTATCTATTCAGAGGATGTGCAATAGCACAAAATATTGACTACTTATACAGGTGTGAAGCATTTTTTCATTTGAATAATCCGGCAGCGCTACTGGCAATTTTCCCTTAATGAAACGAGATTGTTTCTTTTAGCGTTTTGTTCCTTGTTTTACTTTATCTATCAGATCGGGCGGCAAGGGATCGATATTATGTGCCATCTTTGCGTGAATCGCAGCCAATTGCATTATCTCGTTTTCCGAGCTGGCACCTGTCACTTTGAAGTCACAATCTACGCCAACATCGCGACAGCTTAGTTCCATACTCGTGACACGAAGGATTAGCTCTTAACACTTGTGTCTAGTTTGCTAGGTATCATCATACAAAATCATCTTTCATTTTGTCAACGTGCCCCCTGCACTAGAATGTATTCCTAGTGCTCGTTGCATAATGTTCATACTACCGTTGTAGTCGGCGTTTACTTGCAATCCACAATTCCTGCAATGAAATAGTCCTTGAGTCTCTCTTGCAGTTTTGTCTCTAACACGGCAGTTGTGGCATGTCTGTGATGTCCAAACTTCGCTTACTTCCATCACTTTTATGCCAAGCCATTCTGCCTTGTACTTGATGTACTGTACCGGTCGGTAATATGGAAAGTTGTTTGCCAATCTTCTCATTCTCCATCCCGATTTGATTCTCTTTCTTATTCCTTTCAGTTTGCCAACCACTATTACAGCGTTTGTCCTCTTGGCTTCCTCAACAATGGCTTTGCTTATCTTGTGCAGTTCATGGTTCACCTGCAAAAACTCTCTGTTTCTTAACGCCTTTATCTTGTAGAACGCCTTTTTCTTCGCTAACCTTCTTCTCAGCCAAAAGTGGAATCCTCTTATCTGCCGCAATTTCTGCGCATAGAAGTTAGGTCTTGTATTTGCAGTGTTTGTAGTTACTGCAATGTGTCGCACTCCAAGGTCGATTGCAAGAACGGTGGTTGCTGGTTTTGATTGCTCTGCTTCTTTTTCTATGCACAGGAATATGTACCACTCACCTGCTTGCTGCTGGATCACCTTTGCCTCCCTCAGCTCATACTCTGTCAGGTCATGCTTGCAATCTGTTTGTATTCCCAGATTGATGCTTTTTGGGTATACAGACACTTTCATCCAGTATACACAGGGGAATTTGCTATCCTTTTGTACGTCTATCAAATCTCTTCGCAGAATCAATGGATATTGCTTCTTTGGGTTTATCTTCCCCTTCTTCAGTATTCTTTGTATCAACCTGTCTGCCTGTTGTTTTGTTGCAGAATACAGATCGATATCCTTTCTTTTGCTGTGTATGTATATGATTGAAAATTGCCATATTCTCTATTCAGTAGTTCCAGTTTTGTTTTGCTATCGTCTGTCACTTTTGCTTTAATAGTCAGTTTGGACAAATTTCGAGTCCTCGACTCTACCATGATAGTGTTCAATGTTTCTAATATAGATGGCGATTCATCCCATCTCTAAACAGTAGATCAAAAATTTTTTCTAGTGATATGATGATTCTTCCATATCTTTCTGCTATTCATGTGCACCACAAAAACGCCCGGGATGCACCTGTAGAGTGAAAAATATAGGATAGAGGCAAACTCGTTCTTTTAACTACCCCTTCCTAAGGCATTTGTTGGCTGGGCACTAGAATTAGAGTGCGTGCGTGCGTGCGTGCGTATGTACGTACATTCAGAAACGAAGAGGGGCTTTGACACCCTGCAAAATGACAAAATCTTGATCTACTGTAAAGAGGGCGGGCTTTTTTGCCGTAATAACCTGTAATCAGCCGTAGAATGTCTTGTCTATTGGTTTGGGCATGGCGTATGTAATGTTTTTCCTTATGGACTCGTACCAATCCTCGACATCCTTTGTTATAGATGGCCTGACAAGCCTTATCGCCTTTGCAAAATCGGCGTTAGAAACAACGTCTGACTTGCCCTGCATCGCGTTGACGGCAGCTTCCCTGCACAGCGCGACCAAGTCTGCCCCGCTAAAGCTCTTTGTGGACTGGCCAATGCTTGCAAGATCGACATCGCTGCCAAGCGGCATCGGTTGCGTAATTATCCTCAATATCTCTTGCCGCGCCTTTTCGTCCGGCGGGCCAACGTATATGATAAGGTCCAGCCTGCCCGGCCTGAGCAATGATGTATCGATCAGGTCTGGCCTGTTGGTTATTCCAACGACCACCACGCCGGAGCTGCCAGAGTCGTCCATCTCTGTCAGTATCTGGCTGAGAACCCTCTCGTTGCCAGACATGTCCTCCTCCTGCCCTCTTGGCCTTGCAAGCGAGTCCAACTCGTCAAATACCACGATGCATGGCGACGACGCTTTGGCCTTTCTGAAAATTTCACGAATAGCCTTCTCTGATTCGCCGACCCACTTGCTGAGCACTTCGGGGCCGCGCACCATGATGATGTTGGCATTGCTCTCTGTGGCCAGCGCCTTTGCAAGAAGCGTCTTGCCCGTTCCAGGAGGCCCATACAGAAGTGCACCGCGAGGCGGTTTTATGCCCATCTTCGAAAATTTGTCAGGTTCTTTTATCGCTGTTATGAGGTTGTCGTGCAGAGTGCGCTTTGCCTCGTAAAGGCCGCCGACGTCGTTCCACTTTACACGTGCGACTTCAACATAGAACTCTCTCATTGCCGTCGGTACGATTTCTTTCATGCCCTCCTTGAAATCACGGTTTGTGATCACCATCCCTTCAAGGATCTCTGGAGATATCTTGTCGCCTTCGAGGTCTATCTCCGGGAGGTAACGTCGAAGGGCCTTCATGGCAGCCTCTCTGCAGAGCGCCTTGATATCCGCGCCTGTGTAGCCATGGAGCTCGGCCGCGAGGTCTTGAAGATCTATGTCGTCTGATAGCGGCATGCCTCGCGTATGTATCTGCAGAATCTCTAGCCGTCCTTCGGCGTTTGGAACTCCTATCTCAATTTCCCTGTCGAACCTGCCGGGCCTTCTGAGGGCTGGATCTAGGCTCTCCGGCCTGTTGGTAGCGCCAAGGACGATCACCTGTCCGCGGTCGGACATGCCGTCCATGAGCGCGAGGAGTTGCGCCACGACGCGCTTTTCTACGTCTCCAAATGCTTCCTCTCTCTTTGGCGCAATGGCATCGATTTCATCGATGAATATTATGCTTGGCGAAGATTCGCGTGCTTCTTTGAAGATATCGCGCAGCCTGGCCTCTGTCTCACCGTAGTACTTGTTCATAATCTCGGGGCCGTTTATTATAAAAAAGTTAGCCTCTGACTCAGAGGCAAGCGCCTTTGCGATGAGTGTCTTACCACAGCCCGGCGATCCGTACATCAGTATGCCACTGTGGGGCTCTATTCCAAGCCGGGCAAACACCTCGGGGTGGCGCATCGGAAGCTCGACTATTTCCCGTAGCCGCTTTATCTGTTCCTTCATGCCTCCAATCTCCTCGTACGTCACGCGGGGCTTTCTGTCGCTTGTGGTCTCGGCCATGATGGTCAGTTTGGTCGGCCGCTCGATCCTCGCTATGGTCTTTGGCGCAACCCTCTCCACCTTGAAATCCATCTGGTTTCCGAGAATAACCACTGAAATTTCGTCACCCTCTGTCACTGGATAGCCCTTGAGCCTGTTCTTTACAAAGTCGCAAAACTCCTTGTCTACTGTTATGCTGCTGTCGCCAAGCGGCATCAATGTTACGCTCTTGGCTTGCTTACAGTCGATCTTTTTGACACTGAGCAGGTCGTTCAGCCCTACACCCGCATTCTTTCTTGTTTGGCCATCAATTCTGATAATGTCAGTTTCCTTTTCCTCTTCGTCAGCCGGCCACGCAGTGACTGCAGTGCTTCGCTTGCCGGCAATCTCGATAACCTCTCCAGACTGTATGCCGAGCTGCTCCATGTGGCTAGAGTCAATCCTCGCACGCCGCTTGCCAACGTCGCGGTGCCTCGCTTCGGCTACCCTGAGCTGAATTGGTGACGACTGATCGCCCCCTGTGCGGGCCTTTTTCAAATCCTAGCCTCCGGCAATCACTTCATCTTGACGGACTGCCTGCTGATATTCATTACTTCTATTTCTCCGACGCCTTCAACGTTCTTTATGGATTCTTCAAGCTTGTCCATCTGGCCTTCTGCGTCATCGAGCAAAAAGTCGCCCACGATGGCCTTCAATCCAAACGCGATTGGCTCCATCGCATGACCCTTCATCTCCATGCCCTGCGGCAAGGACTTTTTGATAGACTGGACTACTGTGTCAAGATTCGACTCTGCGTCCGCCGGCATTACCCTTATTCTAGCTACCAGTCGCGCCATGTCTATGGACCCTCAAAGCCGCACCCCACACACTTGTAGGGCCTTGCAAACTCGCGGCACGATTCGCATCGCCAGATCAGGACATAACCACAGCTCGGACAGTAATACTTGACGCATTCATCGTTAGGCATAATCGGTCTGCTGCATGAAGTGCAGACCGGCAACTGTAAGGGCTTTGACATATGTGTGCTCTCTTAAGGCTAACCGAATTTATATCTTGCTTAGCTGTCTCCGATAAGGCGCCTGATTTCGTTGCCAAGGAACGCTTTTGCCATCCGCGCGGCGCTCTTTGCGCTGAGGATCTTGGTGAGAGCTGCAGAATGGAAGTCAAAGTCGCCGCTCTCCGACGCCTCTTCGATTTTTTCCGGGGATATTGCAGAAAACAGCTCGTCTATGGCCTTGTTGTCCAGCCGCTCCAACAGCCTGCGCGCTAGCAGCATCTTTTCAAATTCAGATCCAAACATCGACATCCAGTTCTTCTGATAGTGTTCAAGCAGGCTGTCGTCATTTTCTTTTGCTGCATCTACGACTGCCCTCCCTGCAAGGACGCCGCCCATGCCACACGTATAGATCCCACCTCCAGTCGTCGGCTTGCTCTGCCCAGCCGCGTCCCCCACAATGACCGCCCCGTCTGAAATGAAGTCTTTTACCGGGCCATTCACCCATATCGGTGCATAGACCTTACGTACAATAGAACACTTGCCCTTGCTGTCAATGTATGACTGAAGCACACTTGCCGCATTGATTCCTCTGCCTGCTACGCCCACCTTGCCACTTCCCTGTGCAGTCGGGATTATCCACGCAAAAAAACCAGGGTAATGCTGGCTGTTAAACGCCACTTCGATGGTGTCCAGCTCTATCCACGGCGCATAGACTTCGTACTGCGCCGACTGCAAGATGCCTTCTCTGTTCTTGCCGATTATCGAAGCGACGCCCCTTGCGTCTATAAAATATCTGCAGTCAAGGTCGCCTTCGGAGGTCTTGACCATGTAACCTTGGCTGTCTTTAGAAAAGGACCTCATCGCGCACTTGACCTTTATCTCTGCTCCCATCTTTTGCACTCGAAACGCAATCTGCTTGTCAAATGCGCGCCTATCAAGCACCATGACTTTCTGCTTTTCTGCGCTGATCTCAAAGCCGTGGTTTGGGGACAGGATCCTCGCCCTTGCGATCTTTGCGTTCTCGACTGTATTAGCATCTGGTACCATGCCGAGTTTCTGGATGCCTGAGATACTCACAAGCCCTCCACAATGTTCAGGCGTCCCGATTTCCGAATCTTCTTCAAGCACTGCAACCGACAAACCGCCTGCGGCTGCCTCTCGTGCGGCAAGCAGGCCGGAAACGCTCCCACCTGCCACTATTACGTCATAACCGGGCATCTCGCAAAAGACCAGCAATGTATTTTTCACTCTGTTAATTAAACTATGACAGAAAAATCAGTGGAGTTCAAGCAGGTCATGGTGGTCCGCAGGGACCTTCACATGGGAACGGGCAAGATAGCCGCCCAAGTGGCGCACGCAGCCGTCATGGGCGTTGAAAGGACAAAGGCGCACAAGCGCGAATGGTTTGATTCGTGGTTTGAAGGTGGGCAGGCCAAGGTGGTAGTCAAGGTGCAGAGCATGGCAGAGCTGATGGAGGTAAGAAAGCGCGCCGAAAGCCTAAAGCTGCCTGTCGTACAGGTGCAGGATAGTGGGCTTACTCAGATACCGCCAGGCACCACCACCTGCATAGGAATAGGCCCCGCACCTGCAGAACTAGTTGACAAGGTAACCAGCGACTTGAAGCTTCTCTAGTGCCTGCTTACAAGCAAGATGCCAAGGATTATCAGGCCGGTCGCGATTCCCTGAAAGATACTTATTGATTCTCCGAGCGCCAGTGCCGCAATTACAATTCCAAATATCGGGGTCATTGAAAACACGGACATTGTCTTGACGGTGCCTATTCTCTTGATGCCCTGAAGAAAGAGCAAGAGCGCTCCTCCAAATCCAGAAACCGACATGCCCGCTATGATTAACCACAGGGTAGGTTCGATGCTTGCTATCACGGGTCCTTTGCCTACAGCGAGTGCGACTGCAAGCAGGACGAGGCCGCCTGCAAGCGACTTGACCATAGCAATCTTGGCTGGGCTGACGTTTGACGTAAGCCGCCTGCTGACATTATTGTCAACGGCCCACATGGACATCGAAGCAAGTATCATGAGGTTGCCGGCATTGAACTCTATTATCGTCTCTGACAATTTCAGGTCTGTGGTAGCTATGAAAAGACCAATAACCACTAGAATCACTGCAAGCAGCCCCAGCTTCCCATGCGGCTTTTCTCCAAAAAATATTGCTGCCAGTATCAGGGTGAATACGATCTCGCCGTTTGCAAGTATCGCGGCGTCAGACGCGTCTGTCTGCTCCAACCCATAAAGCAGGAGTACGGGCGCTGCAATGGCTCCAAACCCCGTTATTATTGCGAGGTAGTAATAGTCGCGTTTTGTGTCAAGCCTGAAAGAGGCCTTTGCAAACGGAATCAAGCCCAAGCCGGCGTTTGTGTAAACGACTGCCGATAGCGCAAGCGGATCAACTATGTCAAGCGGGACCTTTGCAAGGGTGAACACTGATCCAAAGAGCGCAGAGGCGATTAAGACCGACAGGTAGCCGACTGCTGCATGCTGCATGTGCCGCTCTGCTTTTTCTTCAGACAAACAGAACAGCTACGCCGGCAATGGTATTTCTGTCTATTCAATAGATGATGGCACTAGAGATATATGGTAGAAAAGGAGATTCTTCTCCCGTGCCGAGACCTTCTCGTTCTTCCATCGGCGGGTCGAGCTCGTCGTCAAAAAAGATCATTGTTTATGCGATAATTGGCATAGTTGCAATAGCAGCTGTTTCTGTTTCAGTCTTCGCGCGCCCGCCTCCAACTTCTATTGATAACGTCAATAGCGAAGAGGAGGCTCTACGAAGATTTGAACAACAGTGGTGTGGGCCTGACGCTACTGCAAATTCTAACGGATATGTCACAGAGGTCGTACTTCCACAAGAATGCGAAATGCCTGTCGGCATCGCAGTCGACGGCGGTCAGGTATGGTATGTCTCTTCAAAGCGCGGCCTTCTTGGCAGCTACAATCCTTCTAACAATAGTTTTGAACAATACAATATTCCAGTGTGGCCTTCACTTGACCAGCCATTTACCAGAGTGCCATCCTGGTCATCGTCCTGGACGGTCAAGCCGGACGGCAACGGCAACATTTGGTTCACGGATCAGAATAACACACTCTGGAGGTTCAACAAGGCATCAGAGTCGTTTGACATGTTCCCAGTTCCCGCCCACTACCCTTCCGCAATGGACTTTGACACAAATGGCAACATCTACTTTATAGGGATAAACTCAAAGGCGCTCTTTTTCGGCAATGTCGCGGAAATGAGAAACGGCACTTCTGATGGCATCACCGAAATCCCCTTGCCACTTGACGGTTTTTCCGGGATCGATCCTCGCATCATAACCGCCGGTCTGATGGTGGTGGATAACGAAAGAAATGATGTGTGGCTCTCGCTACTTGCATTCCAACGCAAGGGCCAGCTGTTTCAGTACGACATTGACTCGGGCGAAATTGTGAAGACAGTCAACCTCCCTGCCGATCTCAGCTCGCCTGTTGGAGGAGCAATCGACAGTTCAGGCAATGTCTGGGTTGGCGATCATGGCACAAACATATTCTTTAGATATAATCCTGCAACTGATGAGCTGACCAAATTTACCACTTCAGTGGCATCACCAAGAATTTTTGGCAGAGAGACGCCTGCCAATGCTTACACATGGCCGTACTGGCTGCAAGAAGCGGACGGCTCGATCTGGTTCAATCAACACACGGGAAACAAGATCGCACGCTTTGACCCTGAACAACTCACACTGACCGAGTACTGGATACCGACTCAGAATCCAAACTGGGCCGCATGCGCGCCAGGTGCATCTAGCTGCGGCATCGCTAACGCCATGCAGTTTACAGCAGGACAGAACGGCCAGATATGGTTCTCTGAATGGACTGAAAACAAGATTGCCCGCTTGGATGCTGCAAAGCAGGTTCCGGTGGTAATCTCTGCTCCTGATCAAGTCGCAGTAGCAAGGGGCAATAGCATAGAGATCAGAGTCATGATAAATGCGTCTGGTGACTTTAACGGCAGAATGATAGCGTCAAGTACGTTCACTCCAAATGGCATGCTTGGCAACTCAACAGGAATATTCAGCGAAGAATCGGTGTCACTGTCGACTGGCTCAAAACAAATATCCTACACCCTGACAGCAGCCGAAGACCTTGTGCCTGGAGAGTACATCCTTATGATCGGAGCGGAAAACGACGAAGTTTCGCAGCTAAAGGCAGTTACTGTCAACGTAGTCTAGTGTTCTGCGTTTGTACCAATGATCTTAAATCTAGAAAGCACGATTACCTTCGGATGTGGATAGTACAAAGCTATTGCAGTTTGGCCCGTTCCCGCTCCGGATAATGATCGGGATAACGTTTCTTGCTCACCGTATGCCAAGCCTAGTAGACTTTGGGCAGGTGCAGGACTTTGTAGGCAGGGTTGGCCTGCCGCCAGAAGCCGCGTTCGTTGTAGCAATCCTTGAGATCGGTGGGGCGATAGCCATGTTTGCCGGAGTGATAACGAGGATAACCGCCGTCCTGTACATCATCTTTATGCTGTTAACCACGCTTGTGATCAAGCTGTCCAGAGGATTTGTAGGCGGGTTTGAGGTGGACCTGCTACTCTTGGTGATGGCAGTTAGTCTGCTTATTACCGGCCCGGGCAGGATATCGGTCGAGTGGGACGTGCTAAAGAGAGAGATATGGCCAAGGGGAAGGTCGCTCATTCCACGAAAAGAGCTCAGTACCCGTTAAGGATGACAACGCCGGGCATCTCGTCGCCGGCAAGGTAGCGAAGGGTTGCTCCGCCACCTGTTGACACGTGGCTCACCTCATTCTCCGCTACGCCGGCTTTTTTCATTGCCTCGAGTGTATCACCACCGCCAATGAGGGTCTTGCTCCCGCGCCAGAATGCAAGGGCCATGCTCTTGGCAATGTTCACAGTCCCGTTTGCAAACGCCCTTATCTCAAACATGCCCATCGGGCCGTTCCAAAAGATGGTGCCGCCTCGGTTCCCGCCTACCTCCGCCGAATAGCGCTCTATCGTTTCGCTGCCAATGTCAAAGCCGGCCATGTTATCCGGAATATCGCCTCTCACCATGGTGACTGAATTATCGTTTGGCGAGGTGGCGCAGACATGATCAGTCGGCAGCATTATCTTGTCGCCATATGCCGAGAGAGCCTTCGTGACCCATGGAAGCCTTTCTTCATCGATAAGGGATTTTCCCGTCTTGATCCCATTTGCCTTCAGGAAGGTGTAGGCGGCCGCGCCGCCAATGATTACCTTGTCTGCCTTTGGCAGCAGATGCTCCAGTGCACCTATCTTGTCCTTTATCTTGACTCCTCCTACCACGAGTGTAAAGGGCTTTTTTGGGTTCTCCCTTATCATCGACAGGTACTCTACCTCCTTGCTCAGGTTAAAGCCTGCGAGCCGGGTGTCAAAGAGCCATGCTGCGCCGTACGTGGAAGAATGCTTTCTGTGCGAAGTGCTGAACGCGTCATTGACGTAAATGTCTGCAAGAGACGCAAGCTTTTTGCTGAATTCAGGGTCGTTCAGCTCCTCCTCCTTGTGAAAGC
>JBFLWZ010000058.1:0-11055 GCA_040757615.1 Thermoproteota archaeon
ACAAAAGGCACAGCCACCGGTTTGGTCAGGGTCTGACGCTGCATCCATCCTTGTGGATTATATGATTTTATTAAAACCTTACCGAATACCGACACAAATAAATCGCGACCTTGACCGCGTTTGAAACATACGACAAGAAAATCTTTTGAGTTTCTAAATCAAGACGGGGTAAAAAATGCTTCTTCAAAAACCGATCGCAATGAAAGAGAATTACCGCGAGAGCCCGACTGGCAACTTCTTTTTCAGGGTCCTCCTGAGATAGTTGTCGATGTTTTTCATCATCGCGGGATCCCTTTCCACTTTTGACCGCAGGTCAGCATTGGTGTAATGCACGTTGATGTAATTGATCTTGTCAATTGACGGGTAGTATTCGTATTCGACTATGATCTGCGAAGGTCTGTCTTTGAGCCGGAAGCTAAGCGACATCCGTCCCCGGGTGAACGGCCCTTTTCCGTTATTCTGCAGATTATACAGCATCAACATTGAATGGTCGAATTGTTTTTTGTGAAGTTCCACGTCTGAATGGAACACAAAACTTCGCCCGCATTCGCGACAAAACCACAAAACCTTGAGGTCATCTGGGTGCATCAGCTCAACCTTCAACTGGCAATTAATGGATTTAAAGGATAGATATACAAGTCACATTCGTTTTAGAATCCTTCAGGAATGTAATCTTTGTACAGAGAAAATATCTGAAAAAGTTTATCAATCAGCTTTGGCTTTTAATCGGCGGGGTGGCAGGCGCATAGCTCGATCCGATTCAGAGAAGGAAAAGAAACGGCATTACCACATTTATGATGATGTTACCCTTGAAAACATGGTCCGCTACTACAAGGTAGAGGAGAATCTTGACACCCTACTACGCTACATCAAAAGTCGCAGCGTCCGCGAAGACGTGCTGTAGTTTTATAGAAACAGGCGAGAAGACCACCGCCGGACTTGTCCGATAGCAGTTCACTACCATCCATCCATAATACGTTGTATGCAACGTGTGTTTGTGATTGGCATCGCTGCAGCCGTTGCCATCGCAGGCCATTTTGCTTACCAGCAGTTCACTAGACCACCCTTTGCGCTTGAAGTTGATGTCATCAAGGATACCACTGACGTTGGCATCCAGTACAGGGTAAGGATGACCAATGTAGGTACCCAGCAATTGACAGGCATTGTGGTCGAACTGGGCACAAACGACATACAGCAAACGCCGTTCCTTGATCCCGGGCAGTCGTATTATTTCCATCCCGACCCCGAAACAAAGTATCCACTGTAAAGGTCACAACAAACGAAGGGATCGCATTTGAAAGCAACTACCGTTCACCTACGAAAGTATTGGGCCTGCCCAGCGCCGACAGATAATATAAATGACAAATAGTAAAATTGCATCAAGTTGACACTGATATTTCCAGAGTCGGCCGAGTCGTCTTACCTGTCTTCCAAGTACGGGTACGATAAGTGGCTCGTAGGACGGTTTCTGGAGTATGTGCCAAAGATAAGGGATTTTCTTGACAAGATGGAACGGCCGCCGACACAGTACATCAGAGTTAACACGCTCAAAACACAGGCAGAAGACCTTGAAACAAGGCTACGCTCAAAAGGCTTTGAACTAGAAAAGACAGCAATTCCCGAAGTGCTTGTCGTTAAAAAAGCGCCCATGGCGACTGGGGCAACTAACGAATACCTTCTTGGTCACTACTACATACAGGACCTTAGTTCTTGTATGGTAGTCGATGCTCTAGATGTTTGTGAAAACCAAAATACCCTCGACATCGCTGCGGCCCCTGGAGGCAAGACAACATTCATTGCGCAGAGAATGAAAAATTCTGGCTCGATCATTGCGCTCGAGCCAAGCGAGAGGAGAGCAAGATCGATGTTGTTCAACCTTGCGCGCTGTGGGGTATACAACACGTGCATATTGAAAATGGACGGACTGTACGTGGAAAAACTTGAAAGAAAGTTTGACAGGGTACTTTTAGACGCTCCATGCAGCTGCGAGGGCGTGATAGCGAAGGATGCAACAAGAAAGACCAGCCACACGCCACAGGATGTCGACTTCTGCTCTAGCAGGCAGGACAAGCTGATCGAAACAGCCTCCAGAACAGTCAAGCCCGGGGGGATACTGGTGTATTCCACCTGCTCTTTTGCACCCGAAGAAAATGAAATGGTGGTCGACCGGCTGCTGAAAAAATTTGCCAACGTTACAGTCGAACCTCTGAAATATGGCAGCAGTGGGCTGACAAAATTTGGCGATATGACATTTGCCAGCCAACTAAAAAACACGCGCCGTCTATATCCGCACCTACATGACACAACAGGCTTTTTCATAGCGAGGTTGAGGGTCAACTGATATACCGAAAACCCACGCGTGAGGAAAAGACAGTGATAAACAGAGCACTTGACAGATGGGGAGTCTTTGAATTCTTTAAGGATAAGTCGCTGATTGTGCAAGAAAATAGTAAAAAGACAATATGTCTTGTTCCAAAGGATCTTGAAGAACTGGCGGCTACGCAGCCTTTTGCAATGGGCCTTGCAATCGGAGAGCTGAAAAAAGAGTTTGTGCCATCGATGGCCGGCGTGGATCTTTTTGTCAGATCGGGAAAGAGAAACAAGTATTATGTCACGGTGAACGAAAACGCGGAAAAGCTGGTCCTCTATGGCAGAGACATTATGGGCGATTCGATAAAGGAGGCGTCAGATATGCTAGATGAAAACGAGCTTGTAGCAATCCTGAACGACAATGGAGAAGCGATAGGAATTGGCAGAACAAGGTTCGCCGGTAGATCGCTGTTGCAAAAGGGAAGGATCACCATAACAACCATAGCCGACGCAGGCTATTACCTCAGGGAAGAGGGCTAGGTTTCGGTCTGGACGCCATTAAGAACAAAGTTGACATAGTCAGGCGTGGTTGAGAGTCTGTCGCAGATGACCTCGACAGATATGCCGCTGTCGTACAGTTCGAATATTCGCTCGTTGAGGTCGTATTTTGCCTCTTCTTCCGTTCTCATTGAGTAGACAAGCTGGATTTCAGATAATAGAGATTGTGATTGATATTGTATGTACTTGCTTGTGAAATAAAATTAAGTGGTAGGGAGATGCAGCTCTTGCCCTACTTTCTTGCCTTAAAGAGGATAAAGATGGCTATTGCGCCCATCATGCCGCCAAGTACCAAGAGCACTTGAATTGGGAATCCGCCCGTTGAAGTCTGCACTCCTGCAGGCGCTTCAAGGGTGACTACTGCAAATTCAGTCCCTTCTGATTCCTGCACGGCAGAATATCCTGCAACCGTGATCTGGCCGTTGGGGGGAGGTGTTGTAGAGTGCACTTGGACGTTTGCTCCGTCGACGCTAACGGAAGCATCCTTCTCTACAGCAGTGTGAGTGCCTTCCCTGAGGCTACTCTCGCCCAAAGAGTATACAGAAAGTACTTGTGCACCTTCGGTTCCTTGCAGGCCTACGCTTTCTCCATAGGCACCTACCGGATCAAAGAGCTGGTGCCATGAAGATAGTGGAGCATCAAACTCTTCAAAGTTTAGAATAGGATCTGCCAAGACTTCTCTGGCATCGGTGTTCAAGAGTTTGGTTGCGACATTTGGATAAAGTGCCTGAAGTAGGCCGCTAGGATGATTGACATCTATTTCCCCGACATCAGGAGCATTCACAACAATAGGGCTGTCGATTACAGGACCCCTCCATTCAAGATCAACTATCTGACTTGTGCCTTGATCCTCAAGGAGATAGTTTTCCAAGAGTGGTTTGATCTCCGTCTTGTAAGAAATAGTTGTACGCGATGCATCTCCTCTGAGTACTGCGGTATAAGATATGGTGACTGCAGAGGCTTGAACCGGGCTCTGTGCTTCAAGCAGAGCTGCGTTTATCGCATTGATGGCTTCACCAACACCTGCAGAATCCTGCTGGCCGGCTGTGCCATTCACAGTAAATGAAATACGCCTATTCTCTCCGTTAAGTTCCTGCGCTATGGCGCTGCCCTGTTGATAACTTAGCGTAACAGTCTTTACACCAATGAACGAACCCTCTGCACTATTACGCGATGGAACCAAAAAAGCGTGCACGTCTGCTGCGTATGCCTGAGAAACAAAACTTGAAATCAGAAGTGCGGCAATTATTCCAGAAAGTACGGTGGCGGAGTACTTCACGAGAGAACTTGACTTCGTCTGGTTTATAATCCTTATCTTCTCGGCACATATAATAAAACGCAATATTTCTACAATAGTAATTGATAACTGTTCTTGCCGGGGGCACAGGCTCTGTAAAACTTGTTAGGGGACTTGCCAGGCTGGCAAAGGAAATGACTGTGATTTCCAATGTCGGAGACAATATCTGGCTTTACGGACTGTACGTGTGCCCCGACATTGACACAATAGTTTACGGTCTTGCAGGATTGCTCGACGTGCAGCGTGGGTGGGGAATCAAAGGTGACTCATTCAACTGTCTAGCGCAACTAAAAAAACTCGGTGCGCCAACATGGTTCAGCCTTGGCGACTTGGATATTGCGACCCACTTGCTGAGGACAAACATGGTCAAGGCAGGCAAGAGCCTGTCAGAAATCACGGACTTTGTGCGAGATCGTTATTCCATTTCCGCCAAGATAATCCCAGCCACCGACAGCGAGGTGACGACTAGGATCGCGACGCCCAAGGGAGAAACGCACTTGCAAGAGTTCTGGGTCAAGAACAAGGGATTACCCAAGGTCACAGGCGTGCGCTACGCAGGAGCAGACAGGGCGGTTGCAAGCCCAGGTGCAATCGACGCGATAAGAAAATCAGATATGATAATAGTTGCGCCGGCAAACCCTGTGTCGAGCGTAGGCCCAATCATCGCAGTCCCAGATCTGCGAAAAGAACTTGCTAACAACAGGCACAAGGTCGTGGCAGTGTCTCCGCTCATAGGCGAAAAGGCAGTGAGCGGACCTGCAGTGAAATACATGAAGGCGCTTGGCATCGAAAACTCTCCTTTCGGAGTTGCCAGATACTACCGCGATTTTGTCGGCACTTTTGTGATTTCAAAAAGCGATCATTACATGGCAGCCAGGATAGAGACCCTCGACATGCAGGTTTACGAAACAAACATAACCATGAAAACGAGACATGACGAAGTCAAGCTCGGCAGATACATTTTGAGCAAGGTCGAAAGACGATGATGAAGACATTTGCCATCATTCCAGTAAAAAAATTTGAAAACGCCAAGACCCGTCTTTCTTCTATGCTCGGTGCCGATGATCGCGTACAGCTATCTGGACTGATGCTGGATGATACGCTGTCGGCTCTAGCAAGAGCAAGGTCTCTCCAACACACAGTCGTGGTCTCGGGCGACAAGCGCGCCGAAGAGATAGCTACAAAGCGAGGTGCAAGGTTCCTGCACGAAGACAGAGAAAGCGGTGTCAACTCGGCCGTAGCACTGGCCGACCGCTACTGCAATGACCAAGGTGCAGATGCGACCATTGTGATCCCGCAGGATCTTCCGCTTTTGGATCCACTCGACATCGATATGACCTGCGACATGGCAGAAAATGAAAAAAACTGCATCGTGATCTGCCCTTCGTTCCGGTACGATGGAACCAATCTGCTGCTTAGAAAGCCGCCTTCCGCGATAAAAACTTACTATGACAATAACAGCTATGAGACCCATATCAAGTCTGCAAGCAAGTCAGGAGTGGTCGTGAAACTCTATTTCTCAAGAAGATTGATGTCAGACATAGACACACCGGAAGATGCAAGACAGCTTGTCAAAGAGTCCAGCTCTTCCAAGACTCTGGAATTTATCAGATCGAGAATCGGTCATCCCTAGAGGGCGCTTTAGCGCCCAATGCCAACGACTCTTGCCAGATGGTGATGTGTCGATACCAGCATTTCCACGCTTGAGCCGACATCCACCCTCTGGGCGTCAATCTCTGACACTGCATACTTGACCACTGTCCCCTGCTCTATCCTAAAGACTCTGTCATTGTTTTCGAGAAGCACAGAGACTGTAGGTGTCGTATATGACTTCCCGTCTCCAAGGTCAAGCGTAGCAATTCCCTTCTCAAGCACCTTGCCCCGGACTATTGTAAAAGTCTGGGCCGCGGATGCCAATGCACTTGCGCCAATCACCACTAGCAGCGCGCAAAAGAGTGCTACAAAATCCTTCCAGTCTGGCACATTCTAGAAAATGTAGGCCGTTTTATTTTTACTTGCTGGGCTTAAATATCAGTAGGTCATAAAACGCAGAGTGAACTGCGATCTGCTTGTGAAGGCGCTTGCGGCTATGGAACCTGAGACCACGCTGCAAAAATTCCAATCTACGTCCGGGATAGCGAGCAGGTCTGTGGCAAATAGTATTATTGATTTTCTAGAATCAAATGGTATTGGCACTGTTGCAGGAAACGAGATAAAGTTTAGAGCGACCGGCAGGCTTTATGCGGCCATGCTTGCGGTACAATCTGGATGCGACATTGAGCAGGTGTCCGAACATTTGACTTGGAAGGACTTTGAAAAGCTCGCATCAGAAGTGCTTGCTTCGCTTGGATACTGCACAAAGACTAACATGCGTCTTACAAAGCCGAGGATGGAGATCGATGTGGTCGGAACCAACTCAAGGTTTGCCATAGCAGTCGACTGCAAGCATTGGAAAAAAAGCAGTGTGTCTTCTATAGCAGCTTTTGCCAAAAAGCAGGTGGCGAGGAGCGAACGCCTGCTCAGCTTTGACAGGACGATATCAAAGGTGGTGCCTGTGATAATGACTCTCCGCGCAGGCCCAGTTGCGTTTGTAGGAGGGGTCCCAGTGGTGCCCGTTCACAAGTTCAGGTCTTTTGTGATAGAAGTAGAAGGGTTTCTGCCTGAAATCTATGTCGCGCATTAGGATAGTACCAGCATTGTGATATAGACTGCGACGGTAATGGCGACAAATACCTTTGTCACGTTCATCGACCTGTCAAGCGCGCTCGAATAGTCTTCGAACTGTTGTTTGCCCATCACCTTTACCGTCGACTGTGCGGAGTCAAACTCGAAATTTGATTTTGATGTCCGCTTGGCGGCTTTGGAACACAGCTGGCTAAACGCTGTGGCAATCCCGTCTGCATTGCTGATGGTTCCAAGTGCAAAGTATCCTTCCCTAGTCCTCTTGCCCGAAGTTGAATGTGTATCTGAAGAGCAGAGCTCTAACAGGTGGACATCACCGTCTGCTTTAGAGACTACATGATCGCGCAGTCTGTTCTCCATGTTGTTCGAGTCGGCCCACCCTATAGCATAGTTCCTGCCATCCACATTGATTACCAGAACTGCGAGCCCGGCCTGCCCCAGCTCCCCCTTCAGCTCGGGCATCTGTGATATGTCATCTGTGCCAGCAAAACCGATCTTGAACTCGTGCTGGGGCTGCTTTCTCAATTGCTCAAGGCACCTTTTTGCCGACGCAACAAGGTCGTCCTTGTCTGAATCCGAAAGGTGCCTGCCCATTGCGTTATGGCAGTCCACCACCATCACGTCTGAAAATCCAAGCCCTATTGCATATGACTCTAGCTCGGTGCGCACGCTTTGCGGTATGTCTTCCATTCCCTTTGGCGCAAGCGATAGCATGACCAGCGCTGCATTCCCAAACGCGACGCCGGTCGTAGTTGAATTGTTGATCTTGATTTGGAACGGGACTGTACAGGTGCTGCCTTTTTCCATGGCAGTTGCCCGTTCCAAACCTTTGATGTATCGGTCCACTTCGCGCTTTGACGGGAGGTTGAGCGAATGATCAGAGACGCTGTGCATGACCAGCGCGCTTTTTCCAAAGGTTTCATACAGCACAAATGGAAGGTTGCTCCCGCCTACCGTATTAAACGGTCCAGGGTGGATGTCAGGCAAAACTATGGCCGCTTGGAGGCCAAAGCGGATTATCTTTGTCGAGACAATATCGTCGTGGGCCTTTGCCTCTGTAATCTCTTCCATCTTGTCTGCCTTGTGCTCTGTCCATGCGGCAATGAATGCCTGTAGAACGCCAAACGTGCTTTTTATCGCTGGCCTTCCCGCCCTATCCGCAATGACCGTCCAAGTTATTCCAAGCGCGAGAAAGGCGGCGCCAAAAGCAGCCCCGGCAGAGCTAAAAATGGCAAGCGAATTGTACGACATGGGCACAAATGCAAGGACAAAGATCACTGGTTGTATGAAGGACACAGCTATTGCCCTCCCAATGCTAGCCCCAAATACGGATGTGAATATACCAATTCGGAGCCCGGTGGCAAGCAACATGCCTGCAACAATATAGTCAAAGCCAGGAGGCTTGGCAAATACAAAGTCTGCGGCTATTCCCAGAAGCACAGTCAACAGCCAGAGCCCGTTGGCAAATGCAGATACATGCGCTACCTTTGCCAACTTGTTCACCGGAGTGCCGTGCAGCGCCAGATAGTCGATGAAGTGAGAACCCACCAGCGCGGCCATGCCAGTTGGAAGGTAGATCGCCAGCCCGTACTCTCCGGCCTGAAGGTGGTAAAGATGAGAAACGACAATGATTCCGACAGCGCAACCAAGCCAGATTGCGTAGGACATCTTGGCGGATGATGGCCCTATTGTGGCAAAAGACCATCGTCTGTGAATATTAGATACGTCGTCGTGACCGGGAGCAAGCATCGGCGCTCAACCGACAGGGAATAGAACTCTAATGAGGATTGATGCACCGATAACTGCGCCGGTTATGCCCAGCACGATCTCGGGCTTGATCTTGATGCCCCTGGTCTCGTCTTCAAAGAACCTGAGAAGACCGGCGCTTGAAGCCGGTAGCGGAGCATTCTTTTTCTTGCTGCTCATCTTAGGTGCTGATAGTTTTCAAGCGCTTAAATACATTCCGCTGGTTAGCTCATCAGGCTCTTTGTCTTTTCCAAGATCCGGAGGTAGCTCTCTAAAAGCTCTGCCTTTTGCTTTTGGATGGAAAGATCGTTTTCGGACCTTATCTCTGTTGCGAGGGCAACAATCTTTTCTTCAATGATTGAAGAGACAGAGGTCAGCGTTGTGGGGATTTGTGTGGGCTTGTTTTCCGGCTCTGCCTGCTTTGTGGCATTAGTTTTTGTTTCGTTGCCACAGTTGATGCAGGTGGTCTTATCGGCAAAACGCACTTGTACGCCTCCGCATTTCGGGCATGCTTCGTTTATCAGGGTCCCGCCCTTTACAAGAAGAGAGGCTGCTGACTTGATCCTGCCCGAGCTGTCCTCTGAAGACATGCAGACTTATTGGCAGGCGACAAATTTCTTCTTTATGCTCGCGGCATGAGATAATAAGGCTTAATAATAGGAGTTGCGAAAAATGTGTTACTCGATGGCGGTTATCTGCAAAAAATGCGGTCTCCCAGACGACCTTTGTGCCTGTGGAGAACTAGATAAAGAAGAAGCTCGAATTGTCGTCCGCCTTGAAACAAGAAGATTTTCGAAAACAACGACCCTTATTGAAGGCATCAATCCGAAACAGAGTGATATGCAGAAAATTGTGAAAGAGCTGAAGAGCACTTTTGCTTGCGGCGGGACTGCAAAGGATGGCTTTATCATGTTGCAGGGCGACCACCGCGATGATGTCAAGAGCTACCTTGTCAAGATGGGATTCAACGAAGAAGCGATCGAAGTCCAGTAATCGTTCTGCAGAACTGTTTTTCTTGAATTAATATTTTCACACGAAGGCATTTAAGCCGGCCGGACTAGAATTTGCGTGGTGCACAAAAATTTCAGGCGACAGCGTAGGCTAGAGAGCCGCCTCGATGAAACGGTGAGGATCGCTTCGATTGTGCAAAAGGGCATGGCCACAGGCAGATCCAGCTATGTGGAAATGCGGTCGCTTGACAGGCTCATCAGCCACAACATCAAGGCAAGAGTGAGCGAAATAAAAAAGTCAGTCAAGCTGAGCACTGAGCTAGACGATCTTTTGACAAAAGTTGCTCAGGTAGTGTCTGATGGCTATACAAAAGTGCTGACGCCAAACGGCATTGTGCGGGAAAGCGAGCTTGATCAGCTTCTTTCGATCGACTCTGATATTGTCGTCTGCCTTGGAATGATCGATGCCGAAAAATCACAGAAGATGCGCGATGTAATCGATGCGCTTAAGGAACTTATAGAAGAGAGAAAAAAGTTAGTAGACTCCCTCAAAGCCTGAGGTGCGTCTTGAGCCCTTTGTAGCGGTTCCGGATCGTCACTTCGGTGACGCCGGCTGCTTCGGCGACATCCTTCTGAGTCTTGTTCTCGCCGTTCATGACGCATGCAACATACAGTGCAGCTGCCGCCAAGCCCATCGGGTCCTTGCCTGCAGAGATCTTGCCCTCTTCGGCCTTTTTCAGGATTTCAAGCGCCTTGCGCTTTGTCTTTTCTGACAGGCCGGCCTTACTTGCAATCCTTGCGACACATTTCACGGGGTCGACGACAGGCATCTTCAAGTCAAGCTCGCGGATGAGCAGTCTGTAGCATCTTGCAACGTCCTTTTTCTTGATGTTGCTTGCGTTTGCGATATCCTTGAGCGTCCTTGGAGTTTCAGTGTCGCGGCATGCCGCATACAGTGCCGCTGCGACAAGTGCAGAAATAGAGCGTCCGCGCACGAGCCCTTTCTCAAGCGCCTTTCTGTAAACATAGGCAGCCTTTTCGATGACAGCGTCGCCGACTGCCAGCTTGTCCTTTAGCCTGTCAAGCTCTGAGAACGCCTGGCGGAAGTTGCGATCGACCGGCTCATGTACCTGACTCCTGCTGTCCCAAGTCCTGAGCCTTTCGATGGTGCTCTTCATGGAGGCAGACAGCGGCTTTCCTGACGCGTCCTTGTCGACAGGACCGATGATTGTTGCAAGCCCCATGTCGTGCATTGCAAGAGATGTGGGAATGCCTGCCCTGCTTCTGTCTTCGTGCTCTTCCTTTGAGAAGGCGCGCCATTCCGGCCCTAGCTCTTCTATCCTTTCACTGACTACAAATCCACAGTTACCGCAAAACATTTCTCCGCTAGAGTTGTCTGTCACCATAGAACCCTTGCCGCAACGTGGGCAACGGTCGCCAAACATGGAAATATCTTTGACCACTTTTTTCACCAAAATTTTCTGGCTGTCTTCGACAGCCTATATTTATGTT
>JBFLWZ010000059.1:0-10964 GCA_040757615.1 Thermoproteota archaeon
CGTCTGGGCAAACGGCCACGTGTGACATGGCAATGCTCCTGCCCCCGTCTTCTACAACAAAGAGCCTGCCGGTTCGGAACCAATAGTCCCAAACCCTGTCGATGTAGTCGCCCCAGCTGAATGTGTTTACGCAAAAGCTGAGGATCTCCTCCTTGTCTGATCTTTTGGCTGTCCTGATCTTCAATTCCCGGTTGCAGCCGCTTCCATCTCTCGCATCAGTGTGGCAACGAACTGCTTGACCTGGCCGATAAAATTAAGCGAGGCCGCAAGCGAGTCGGTCTCGTTGAATATCGTTACGACGTATGAATGTGTGTCAAACTGGCTGATCCTCATGTCGTTCCAGAACTTGTGCGACAGCTCCCCCTCTGTCCTTGATGTCAGCTGTATCGCGTCCATCGGATTCTTGTGCCCGACGTACTTGCCTGCCAATGAAGGTATGCCGTCTATCCTGTCAAGTTTTGTCAGGATGCGGTGAATTTCACTGCTGCCTGTGACTATAGCGTGGAAGACTACCCTCACAGCATAAATGTCGTTTTCAATGTCGGTATTGAGGTGCTGCCTGAGCGCCGCTGCAACATAGTGGAGGCATGATATTGTCTCCTGATCGGGGTTTTGCAGTGCGTTTGGGTAGCTCATTATTTGCAAAATTCGAAAAGGAAGCACGTTTGACTGCACTGGCGCGATTCTAAAGCCCTGCCTGAAAAATGACGCCGTGTCCTGCATCGGATGGTTGTTGCCCTGCTGCATCTGGCTTGCAGTAAAGCCCTCTGATTCGCTGAACGCGGCGCTCAGCTTGTCCGCGTCAAACGGCTGTCTAAAGTAGAGCTGCACGTTGAACTGGGTGATGTGGACGTCCACCTACTTGCTCACTGCCTTCGCCGACGATTCCGGGTCTGCTGGGATTATCGTGAGCCAGGGCTTTAGCAGTTCGGGATTGAGCTTGACCAGCTCGACTCCGGCCTCTTTCAAGAGCTGCGTGCCGTCCTCTGGGTAGTCTGCAACTACCACTATCCTCTTTATCCCGACGCTGATCGCCATCTTGCTGCATTCAATACAGGGCGCAAAAGTGGAATATAGCGTAGCCCCCCTAGTGCTCCCGGCGTTTCCGAAAAGGGCGCACTGCATTATCGCGTTTGCCTCAGCATGCGTGCACAAACAGCGGTCAAGGCCCTCGCCCGACTTGATCTCTCCTTTTATGCGGGCCATGCAGCGTGGGCAGCCGCCTTCAAAGCAGTTCTTTATCCCTGGCGGGGTGCCGTTGTAGCCGGTCGCTATCTGCCGGTTGTCCTTGACAATGACTGCGCCGATGTGCCGGGTCAGGCAGTTTGAGCGGAGCTTGGCGATCTCTGCCTGCAGCATGAAATATGTGTCCCAGTCTGGCCTCTGCATCCTCTAGCAGTTACCCCAATTGCTATAAATTGTTAGCTGGCACGGGGACCTTCCTCAAGCACTCCCTTTTCCTTCTTGCGCGTCCTGTCGCCGGTCTTTTTGTTCATGCTCTCCACGGTGCCTAGAGCAAAGACGTAGCGGATGCCCTCGGCCTTCATCTCTGGCGTCAGCATGTTGTTCATCCTGTCCACATCGCCCCGAACATAGCCTTCCTCATGCTTGTTGGTGCGGGCGACTATGTACATGAACTGCTCCCCCTTGTACTTGTGGATTTCAAAGACCTGCCCCATGAAGCTATTATCTGCCCGTCAAGGGGTAGATCCTTGCGGTCAAGAAAAACTGGCAGAAGGCCAGATTTTTTGCAGGCTAAAATTGCACCAAACGCTGTAAAAAGTTTCACATCGAATTACATAGGCTTTTTCCGGAATTTACTTACATGCACAAGACGGAAATGGCTAGGGCGATAGACAGATCCCTCGACATGCTCGGCGAAGACTCGAAAAAGGCTCTACTCTACCATCTGACGCACACTTTCAAGATCCCACTTGAGGGCAACTGTTCTCTCGAACAGATCGAGAACGCGCTGAAGCAGATACTGGGAGAAGGAGCCGCGATAGTAGTCGCCTCGATAAACAACGAGTTAAAGCGCTAGCTATTCTTCCGCCAGCAGCCTCTTGCGCCTCAGCTGCATCTCGTCCTTTGCGAGCCTCATGCCAACCAGCCCGACGGCTAGCCCGACCGCGGCCACGCCGGCTATCATGTAATAGTCCATCAGTGGACGCCTGCCTCGGCCAGCGCAAGTCTCCTCTTGCCTATCCTCCAAGCAGCTTCCATCGCAGCCAGTGTGGGCACGAACCCGAGTGCAATCCATGCGATTGATTCAAGCATTTCCATTACAGCAATAATAACATCGGTTAGAATGATTAATGCTGCTCAAAAGCGCCACCTAATTATCACAGCTCGCCTGCATTATAAGCAGCGCTTTGTATCACTCTAACGCGGTTATGATGGCACATGTAGGTGTTTTACCAAAACTAAAATCGCTTTCTTTCCATGCCACATCCACAAGGTTCGGCGTGGGAGTGGGCATTAATAATCGGCATTTCCCCGCCCATTTCCATGCCGGTTTTTATCAAGATTCGGAAACAGCTCAGCGCTAGAAAGCGATCATCATCACCGTTTCCGCAGTAAACAGCACTCTTGATGCGCCGATCTGGCAGATAAATGTTAAGAAGCCGGCCGCTGAGCCTTCTATTGATTGAAGAATTCAGATATTGCAAAAGCCATGCGTGACCTCGGCTTTCTCACAGAGGTGGGTGAGGACGACACAAACTCTCAGTTCCGCGCCCGTGCATACTACCGGGCCGCAGACACGATAGCCAGCCTGCAGGAAGATATCGAGAATATTTACAATAATAACGGCCTGGAGGGGCTGCTCAAAATCCCGTCGATAGGCAAGGCCATTGCGGCAAAGATAGAAGAGATTATCAAAACGGGCAAGGTGCGGGCGCTGGAGGACATGAAGACCAAGATCCCGATAAACATCGATGAATTGTCAAACATTGAAGGTATGGGGCCAAAGACGATCAAGGCGATCTATGACAGCCTGAAAGTAAAGGATCTGGCAGAGCTGGAGAAGGCCGCGGCTGAAGGCAGGCTGCGCAATGTGCCAGGCCTTACCGAAAAGAAAGAGCAAGACATTTTGAAGAGAATCGAGTTTGCCAGAAAGAGCAAGGGACGGCGAATAATAGGCGAGGTCTGGCCGTTGGTAAAGCAGATAGAGAAAGCCCTATCGGAAGTACCTGGGGTGAAAAAAGCGGTTGCCGCGGGCTCTACCCGGCGCATGAAGGAGACGATAGGCGATATCGACTATCTGGTTGCAGCAAACGACCCGGAGCCGGTGATGGACTTTTTCACGAGCATGCCGGAAGTGCAGGAAGTTCTTGGTAGGGGCCCAGCCAAAGCGTTTGTAAAGCTGGCGGCCGGCATAGACGCCGACCTTTTGGTGGTACCGGAGGAGAGCTGGGGCTCGGCACTCCAGTATTTCACCGGGAGCAAGGAACATTCGGTGGAGCTCCGCAAGATAGCGATTGCAAAGGGGCTGCGGCTGAACGAGTGGGGCGTCTACAGGGGCGACAAAAAGGTCGTCGGGAAAACAGAGGAGGAAGTTTATGGCGCGCTTGGCCTGCAGTGGATTCCGCCAGAGATGCGGGAGAACGCCGGTGAGATAGAGCTTGCCCGGCAGAACAGGATCCCAGAGCTCGTAGAATATGGCAGTCTGAAAGGGGACCTGCAGGTGCACAGCGAAAACAGCGATGGCACCGCTACTATAGAGGAGATGGCGCGGGGTGCAAAGGCGTTCGGGCTAGACTATATCGCGCTGACCGACCACACAAAGAGCCTTGCTCTTGCAGGCGGCCTTGACGAGCAAGAGCTTCTGGATCAGGCAAACAGGATAGCCGAGCTCAATGACAGACTGGAAGGTTTCAGGGTGCTTGCGTCTGCAGAGGTCAACATCATGAAGGACGGCTCGCTTGATATAGCAAACAATGTCCTAGACAAGCTCGACATCGTTGGCGCGGCGATCCACTCTAACTTCAACCTGCCAATAGAGGCTCAGACTGCGCGGCTGGTAAAGGCGGCAGAGAACCCAAGTGTCGACATTCTGTTCCACCCGACGGGCAGGTTGATAAACAAGAGGCCCGGCTACCCCGTTGACATTGAAAAGGTGATCGACGTCGCCAAAGAAACCGGCACAGTCTTGGAGATCGACGCGCACTATGACAGGCTCGACCTGAAGGACGAGTACGTCAGGATGGCCGTGAAGAAAGGGGTCAAGCTGGTTATAGACTCTGACGCCCACCACCCGATCCATTACGCGTACCTTACATTTGGGATCGGGCAGGCGAGGCGCGGCTGGGCAACTCGGCAGGATATACTCAACACCCTTCCGGCAGACAGACTGCTAAAGGCTCTAAAGTAATCAATATATCCGGAACACTGTCACTAGGGGTCGTGCGCACGACCGTTGAAAGTGACGACCTTAAAGCGCGGAAAGTCTATCTCGGAATCTTTTACTTTTGCGCCACCGTCATGGCGTCGATAACGTTTTACGCGATCTATGTCAGCCTCGGCGAGTACATGCAGACCGGCAGGGTGGTAATTGGCGAGGTGCTGGTCGATACCGAGTTTCCCTTCCCCGGCCTTGCCAAGCTCGTCACCTACCTGATGATAGTGTCGGTGGTCGGCTGGTATTGCGTGGTCAAGCTCGGAGGCGACAAGGTCACAGGCATTCCAAAGTGGCTCAAGTCGATACTGCAGCTGATAGTGCTTGCCATTGCCATCGTCGCGCTCTATGAGTTTGTCTACAACTTTATCGTGTGGAACTCGCTCATTACTGCCGACGCAATAAAGGGCGTGCTTGAATTTGACGAAAAGAATGTGCCGTACCCGAACCCCAAGACCCCGTGGAACCTGGTGTTTGCGACCAAGATGTCGCTTGCGGCGTTCCTGATATCTGCCCACGGCTTTTACACGATGAGCAAGCCTGAGAAAAAGCTACAATAGCCACTCTTTTAGCCGGGTCCTTTCAAAGTCCTGCTTTTTCTGAAAGTTCCGTTCTGAAGGAGCCTCGAGCCGGAGTGAAGGTCCTGCAGGGTTGAAAAAGTCGCCCTCCAGATAGCCGGCCCTGCTGTTGCCCACATCCATAAAGCAGTAGCCTTGGCCGGCGAATGTCGCGACAGCAGGCCTAGCGCTGATCTCGTCTATGATCTGCCTGGCGGCCACCTTTGCCTCCTCCTCGGCAAATATCCCGGCCTTGGGCAGGGCAAGTGAGCCTGCCTTTATCTCTGTCACGTCGCCTACTGCATAGACGTTCTTGAATTTGGTCTTCATTGTTTTCCTGTCGACTGCGACCCAGTCGCCATCTGTCAGGCCAGCTTCCCGGACTATTTCAGGCACTTTGTGAGGAGGGATGCCTACAAGCACATCGTAATCTGCCTTGCTTCCGTTCTCGAATTCTAGCTTGTTGTCTGTTACCGACTTTAGCTTGTGCGACGGGTGGAACCGTATGCCGCGCTGCGAAACAATGTCTACTACGTTTGCGCTTATCTGTGGGCCGGCGACTGGCAGTGCGATTGGAGCTGGAGAGTAAATGTCAAGCTCGATGTTGTTTCTGGTTCCATGTCTTGTCAGCATGCTGTCGATTAACATGGACGCTTCATACGGAGCCGGCGGGCACTTGTAAGGCATGCCCATTATCGCTACAGCCACTCTGCCGCGCTCAAGCGCGAGCAGCTTTTCCCTTAATCCCGGAACCTGCTGCGCGTCGTACAGGTTATAGCCCCTTCCGACAAACCCGGCTATCCTATCCGGCGCCAGCTCAGCGCCAAGCGCGACTATCAGGTAGTCATATTCTATCCAGCCATGGTCTTTTGCCTGCACCCGGTTTTGCGCAATATCGATCTTGGTCACCTCGTCGTTGAGGTACTCGATCCCCTTTGCGTTGAGCCCTTCAAGCGGGGTCTGTGATTCCTCCAGCTTGCGGCTTCCTTCCAGTATCCACAGCTTTACCAAGCCCATCATGAACGACTTTTTCCGGTCTATTATGATGACGCGGTGGTCCTGACCGAGCCCTTTGCGAAGCTCGGTTGCCGCCGCCAGGCCGCCAAATCCGGCTCCAAGGATCAAAATTCGCTTGCCCATTACCTAAATGATCGTAATAGTAGGTAAAAACTTTTTAGCGATGCGTGCGTTTCTAAAAGTATGTCGGAGGAAAAGCGCACCCCTCTCTATGATGACGCAACCTTGGAGAGGATGATGAATTATTTCAAGCAGCACAACCATGACGAGCTCCTCCGCTACATCAAGGCGCACGGCCTTCGCAGGCACATCGACATTCTGGAAGAAAACAGATCTGCCTAGCTGATCGTCATGGCTGTCCCTTGCACTCTGACCTTTGCATTGTCATCTGGCAGCCCCCATTTCCATAAGACCTTCCAGTGGGAGTTGCCTTTACTGACTTCTGCCAGCGGGGAGCATGTTTTTTCTCCCTGCCTGTCGTAGTACGACGGACAGTCAAATGTAATCTCCCCGAATTTCAGGTCTGGATTTGGTGTGTAGACTCCTGCTTGGTAAAAGTAAGCTTTGCCAGAATCAGGGTTGAACAACGGGCTGCCTACATCTAGCACGCCCAAGTTAAAGTAGGGATTCTCTATTTCAGGAGAGACAAACGAGCTGTATCTTGACCAGTTGCCGTTTGTGTTGTAGTACCAGTTCACGGTCGAGTCGTCATCGGCTCATTCCATCGCAAGCATGACTGATGACAGATTTCTTGGTAGCGGCGATATTGCTTCATGCATAGCAGACATTCAAGGCAAAGCAGAGCAGCCCATGTTCTGGTCGCAAGTTTCCCAAGCCCTCGCTACAAGATACCGCCCGTCTTCTGTAAAGAGGATGTCTGCCCTGTAGCCGTAATCCAGCCCGTCCTTGCAGCAGTTCGGCGACTGCGCCCCGATCCCGGCCTGCACAAAATCCTCCTCTTTGATCACGCTGTCGTCGGACCGCTCAAGTTCGAGCTTTACCTCACCCTTTTTGTTGGAAAGTATTGCTCGTCGTGGTATGCCCCGGCATACCATGTCGGCTGGACAAGAATGTCGCCGTTATTGATGGCCAGACTCATCGGGGCATCCAAGAATGCGTGCGAGCTGGTCAGTCCAAAGAGCGCGATCGTTGACCGTGAATTACTATCGGACTTGTCCGGTAGTAGTTCACGCGAGTCCTTGAAGGGAGTCTAGCGCTCCTGTGTTGTGGGTCTTATGAGTATCTCGTTCACGTTCACATGATCCGGAGCCTGCACAGCGAACAGGATCGCGTTTGCAATGTCTTCTGACTGTAGTTGCACTGCTTCCTGCTGCTTTGTTGTTTGGACATACTTTTCCAGCGACTTGTCGGTTATCGTGTTCAAAAGCTCTGTAGCCACGACGCCCGGCTCGATACAGGTGACACGTATGTTTGCCCTCTGGCTCACTTCCTGTCGCAGCCCCTCGCTGAACGCCACTATAGCATGCTTGGTCGCGCAGTAGACGCTCCCTGCAGGGAACACTGTCCTCCCGGCCACAGAAGAAATGTTGACGATGTGTCCTGACTTTTTGGATAGCATGTGGTTGATTACCGCTCCGGTGCAGTAGAGCACCCCCTTGATGTTGACATCTATCATCTGGTCCCACTCGTCGACCTTTAGGTTTTTGAAAAAGCTGAGCGGCATTAGGCCGGCGTTGTTGACAAGTATGTCCACCGTGCCCCACTTTTTGACCACGCCGTCTACAAAGGCGTCGCAGTCGGCCTTCTTGGTGACATCCAGCCTTTGGATAAATGCCTCGCCGCCGTTATTTGCGATCTCTTTTTGCAGCGATTCTAGCCTCTCGACGCGTCTTGCGCCTGCGGCCACCCTGGCGCCTGCCTTTGAAAGCGCGAGTGCGGTGGCGTACCCGATCCCGCTGCTCGCTCCTGTGACTATCGCAACCTTGCCTTTTATCATTACGTAATCGATCAGTTTCCTACAATGTAATATGCTTTTGCAATAGGCGTCAGCCTTAAGTATGATGTTTGCATCCTTAGGATCGAGCTTTCATGAGCCTTGACGACAGCGACGAGCTGGCCTATCTGTGGACCAAGGTAAAGTTCGTCCAGAAATACATGAGCAAGAACAACTGTTCTTTTGAAGTGGCCGAGCGCGAGTTCCATTCCTGGATCGAAGGCCTAATGGATAGCAGGATCGAGCGCGCCAACAAAATGCTGAACCTGCGCTAGACGCTCTGCTCTGGCTGCTGTATCTTTTGCTTCCTTGCCATGAACAGCAAGAGCGCGCCGAACATCCCAAGCACTATCGCAAGCCCCTGCGCGCCGCCGTTTGGCACTGCGACAAAATAGGCGATGGAAAAAGCTATGCAAATTATCGCCTGTATCAGGTATGATTTTACCTGCGGCATCCGGGTCTTTTTGGCGATATAGCCGGCCGCAAAGAAAGCGGCGGCTGGAAAGATCGTGAGCAAGATATACAGGTCGATGTCTATGCCAAGGTGAACCATCGCCATTAGACAGTAGACTGGCGCGAAATAAGAATTTTTAGATTATTGCCACCCCCTCTAGCTGGCGGCCTACAGTCCTGTTAATCAAACGGGTTGAGATCGACGTTCTTGAATTTGCCCATCACGTTATCGAGCAGGCCTTCCTCGCCCGTCTTTTCCTGCATTACTTTGACGCTTTCCTCAACGGCCTTTTGCGACTTTTTCCTGTCGTTGATGCCGGCTTCGCGATCTATCTGCTGCATCACTTCTTCATTGCTGACATCTTGTTTGGTCGTTGTAAACTGCTGCTTTTCATTATCCAAGAACATGCTGGTTATGCCTGACGACAGCTTTGACAGCAGCCCTTGGGCCTTGCCAAGCTCTGCTTTCTGAAGCAATGTTTTTGAAACGGTTGCCATGACAGTTCTTTGCCTGCCCGGGGCTGAATCCAACCCGCTGGGCCAGCTGGTCAATGATTTCTTCCATTGCAGTGGATCATGGTGTATCGCTATTAAGAAGTGCGATATTTTTTCATCTTTATTCGACGTGCACTTCGACTGCGGCGCCGCCTTCTATTATCAGTCGCGCATTTTCAAACGGGAGGGAAGCAACGTCCTCCGGCTGGAACGGCCCGTACTTGCTCATGTCGATCCCGACGAACGCTTCGGTCGGCTTTAGGAACCTCACCACTATCTGCTTTGATCGCATCCTAGATGATATCGACTCGAGCACCTTTGGCCTCCCCTTGACAGTGGCCGTCACCACTTCGTTCATGCGGTTGTCAGACTCGCGCTTGCCGTCAAGCACGTACTTTTCCTCGTCAGTCAGCTTGGAGTAGTCCAGCCCCTCGCCTGCGCTTATCTTGGCCTGCCTAGCCTCTATCAGCAGTTTTGCGGCTGTTGCAAGCAGCTCTGCGGTCCTGTCCCTCACCTTTGCTTCGATTCCTTCGAAGCCCTGGCCCTTCAGGTTGCCAAGCGATGTCGCCACTTTTTGAAAGGTGTCCGGCTCGATCGCCTGGAGCATCGGCAGCTCGATCTCTTTCTTTAGGAGCTTGAAAATGTCCTTGAGCGCAAGGTGGCCGCTGCTGTCCACGGGGTCCATTTCGCTGCTATTTTGCTGGCCAGATGTTGACATTTCGGATCACTTGACAATCCTTAAATTGTGGCATTTAAGTGCCTACAGATGGTGTATTCCGGTTGCCTTATAAATTGATTGACGGCAAGATCGAGCCATTAACATTTACAGCCGAGCAGGTGATGCGCCGGCTTAAAGAAGACGAGATAAAGTTCGTTGACCTGCAGTTCACTGGTCTGTTTGGCCGCTTCCACCACACAACCATGGATTCCAAGATGTTCAGGGTGGAGGACTTTACCGATGGACTGCCCAAGCTCGACGGCTCGTCGATCAGGGGCTTTACCGAGATCCACGAATCCGACCTTATCATCAGGCCCGACCCATCCACGTTTGCAACTGTTCCATGGATCGAGCCGCGGACTGCGCGGCTTATTTGCGACATCCTGAGCGGCGGAAGCAAGCGCGAGATTTTCCCCCGCGATCCAAGGGGCATTGCCAAGAGGGCTGAAAAGTACGTCGAGGAGCAGGGCTATGACACTTCTTACTGGGGGCCGGAAGTAGAGTTTTTCGTATTTGACAAGCTCGAAGTCAATACCATGACCCCGTACCAGGGGCAGAGCTACCATATTCAATCCCGGGAAGCTCCTTGGTCCACAGACAGCGTGGGCTATGCTCTCCGGCTAAAGGAAGGATACCTGCCAAGCGCGCCCGGAGACACCCTGATGGAGTACCGCAATGAATGCGTCGATGTCCTCACCAACAACTTTGGCATAGTGTGCGACGCGCACCACCACGAAGTTGCAACTGCAGGTCAGTGCGAAATAGACATTCGCTTTGACACTCTGGTCAATGCCGCAGACGCCGTGCAGAGCTACAAGTACATCGTGAAGAACATTGCAAAAAAGCGCAACATGATCGCGACCATGATGCCAAAACCGATTGCGCTTGACAACGGCTCTGGAATGCACGTCAACGTAAGCCTGTGGAACAAGGGTAAGAACCTATTCTATGACTCGGCAGACGAATACGCAGAGATGTCTCAGATTGCGCGCTATTTCGGCGGCGGCATCATAGAGCACGCGCAGGCTCTTGCAGCCATAGTCGCGCCGACGACAAACTCGTACAGGAGGCTCGTGCCCGGCTATGAAGCTCCTGTCTATGTCGCGTGGAGCACCGGCAACCGCTCGGCGATAATCAGAATTCCTGCACATTACAAAGGGACCAAATTTGCAAACCTCAAACGCATCGAGTTCAGGGCGCCGGACCCGTCGTGCAACCCGTACCTTGCATTCTCTGCAATACTAGCTGCAGGTCTTGACGGCATCAAGAAAAAGAAGGACATTGGCGATCCTGTCAATGAAGACATTTTCAAGATGAACCCCAAGAGGAGGCGCGAGCTAGGAATAACCCAGCTGCCGGCGAGCCTGAGGGAAG
>JBFLWZ010000060.1:0-10655 GCA_040757615.1 Thermoproteota archaeon
CGGGGGGAGGAACTGGGACAGCAGGACAGCAAAATGCTACGTCTATGGCAACTGGCACCAGGGTCAACGCAACAGGATAGCAAGTGCACTGATCTATTAGAAACAATGCCGAAAGGGCAAATCCCTCTCTTTTCTTTTTGACATAGTAAGAGCAAAAAATAACATCCATCATAATTGATTAGGATCCAGTCAATTTTGTACTCAGACTAGCATATGACAGGTCTTGTAATTGCAAAAGCAAACTTTTGAGTATCTGTTTTTTCCAGCGAATGAAAAGCATGTAGTTTTGAACCTGATCTTCATAGCTGTTGCTGATCACATAGAGTCGAGTTCGATGATTAATCTGTAATGCGCATTTTCTACAAGACCATAAATGATTTTGCTCAAGTAATCATATTGCGTGATACTTCATAATGCATAAAGCCACAATGTAGATTCACGTTGTTGCATTGTCTACAAAAATACGAATGTTTTCGTTGTATAGTGCGTTATTTCTTGTGATTGCTCCCCTATTAGCCCCATCTGTGAATGGCAGTCCATATCCGGAATCTTTCCAGCCATTGCCTGTTAGTGCTTCGACGCTGCTATCTGATCCAAGCCTTGAGGTTGAAAGTGTTGTTGACGATGATATTGATTACCCAACAGCAATGGCTTTTCTTGGTCCTAATGATATTCTGGTCACAGAAAAGAATACTGGCGAAGTACTCAGAATAATCGATGGCGAGATTCAGGATACCCCAGTGCTCGACGTCCAAGTAGCAAACAATAACGATACCAACGAAAGGGGTTTGCTCGGCATGGCAGTCCATAAGACTGCAAGCACTACTTACGTATTTCTCTATTTCACAGAATCTGGCGGAGGACAGGACGGTGATGATGCATCAGGCATAGTACCAGCGGGCAATCGACTCTACAGATATGAATTTGTAGACGATGAAAATGGCGGTAGGCTCATAAACCCAGAGCTGCTTTTGGATCTTCCGGCTAGGCCCGGACCGCGTTACAATGGTGGTCCACTATTGATATCATACGAAAATGTTAACAACATCACCAATGGCGACAATTCCACAACGCCTGTTCTCTACCTTATGATAGGAGACTTGGATCATCATAAGACTCAATCTGAAAATTATGAAGATGGACCTCCACCTGACGGGACAGGCGGAATACTTGCAATAGATATCGATGGCAACCCGTTGCCAGACCCTCCGCTAGGTTCAAGTGATGACACCTCGGATATGCGAGAATACTACTATGCCTATGGAATAAGAAACAGCTTTGGCTTGGACATTGATCCTGTAACTGGAAATCTCTGGGACACAGAAAATGGTCCCGAATATAGCGATGAGATAAATCTAATAGAACCGGGATTCAATAGCGGATGGGCGGACGTGCAGGGATTGTTATCGGCAGAAGAAAACGAAGGCGTAGAAGATGAAGACTTGGAAGACTTTGATGGGAGAGGGCAGTACAGCGATCCGGAATTTGTATGGCAAGAACCAGTAGGCATTACAGCAATCGAGTTCTTTAATTCTACAGTACTTGGCGAGCAATATGAAAATGATCTTTTTGTAAGCGATATAAATCAAGGCACGCTGTACCATTTCGACTTAAACGAAAGCAGAACGGAGCTCGTATTGGATGGGTTGCTTGCTGACAAAGTAGCAGACGATGACATGGAGCTTGACAGCGTGACATTTGGAACAGGGTTTGGCAGCATTACGGATATTGAAGTGGGACCTGACGGCTACCTATACGTGCTGTTGTACGGAGGCGATTTGATAAGGATAGTGCCCCAAGGTGAAACTGAAACACAAGAGCTCCTCGTAGAGGAGTCCTAAGGAAAAGCTGATCCCTGACTTTACAGGATAGCAATTGCGACTGTGGAAGAATCAGCTACCCAGGGGATGCTATTCCTTTTCTACATACTCGATCACTTGGTCGTTATCTCCACTTGCAGTATTGTCGTCGATTTGGACATTAGATGGTGCAAGGTCTCCTGAACCATATCCGTATACTATGTTTGATTCATTGTTGACAAACGTGTTATTCAGCACCAAAACGTCTTCGGTCAACCTATATTCATCATTTGAGCCCTCTTTGTCTTCTTCTACTGTTCCGTTGCCTATTATCAGAGTCTGCAGTACTCCATCTCCATGATTTCCTTCAAAATAGTTGTTGGTTATGCTGTGCCCGTGTCCATATATCCTGACGCCACCTTTATTCTGGATAAAATCATTGTCGTCGATTTGATTTTCATTTCCGTGTCGCAGAACCACTGACCCTTCATTGCTCTTGAATACATTGAGCCTGATCGCATTGTAGGAAGATTTTACAGAGATCACCTCCGCATCCCCCTTGCACTTTTCAAAGACATTGTATTCTACAGTGGTCATGGAATTGCTGGTGGCATAGGCGCTGTTTCCTATTCTAAGACATTCCCCCCCATTGTCTGAAGAGTATGTGTGATTTGTAAAGTAATTGTGGTCGATTTTGTTATATCGCGACATCTTGCCGCCGCTGCCAAGTATAAGAACAAAGTTTCCAGCTGTTTCCTTGTTGGTAAAAGTATTGTGGTCAATCCTGTTATGTTCACTATGCTTGCCTGTTATTCCTAACCATTCAGACGACTCATTTGGTTCTGCAAGATCAAAGTAATTTTGTGTAAAACGTACGTGTTGGCAATCACTGCATTCTATACTGATGCTGTCTTCGATCTGGTCATGTAGGAACTTGAAACCTCTTATGACAAGATAGGCGGAGTCTTCAAATTCAAACCCTGCCGGCCCAGTAATCTCTACGCCGCCAACGGTTTCAGCTGCTATAATTATCGGAGCATCCTGCGTGCCTTTTGCTTTGATGAGCATCGTGTCGGATGAATGGTCATCCAGCCACTTACTGGTATCATATTTGCCATCATTTAGGATAATTTGGTCACCAGGTTGTGCCTCATCAATAGCATTCATGAATTCAGATATCGATGATACAAGTGCATCATTTGATGCATGTGGAAGGATTCGAGAAATTGGTAAAGATACTGATAAAATATCACCAGTGTTGGCAGCAAAGTCGGGGTTTTTGTGTCCATTTGGATAAGGTGATTGAATAGGGGAAAAAGCATCAATATTGATAGCACGGGTCATGAAGCAGGTAGTAATATAGAGCAATCCCAGAATTATTGTAATAATCTTTTTTTTGAAATCTTCCATAGATACATTTTTCTGAATAATGACTATTTATGTGAGCGGTAGATTATAGAATCACTACTCTGAAAACTATACTAGATATAAACAAATGAGCAAGATGCAGATTTTGACTTTATGCTATTTTTCCGAACTATCTAAAACACTCCATAAGAATACGTGTCAGCAATTATTTTCGTAGACAAAAATAATGAGGGCTTTCTTCATCTTGCAACTAATCTTAGGGGCAGGATTCTTCACGCTCGTTCCATTTGCTGCGACTTTTGCACAGGAGTCTGATACTCATACATGCGCTTCATACGATCGCGAGACTGAAACTATCCTAGTGGAATGCAACTCCCGCCTAGAAACAATTTACAGAGACATAGCAGATAACCAAGATGGAGACTCTGCGCTGACGACCAATGGCAGCGAGTGGATCCTAGATGCAGACATGCTTGTCAATGATGGCGCCACTTTGACTATTGATACTGGAGGCGCGTGGCTGAAAATAATGGATGCTCACGGCATCACAATAGATGATGGAAAACTAAATGTCAACAACTCGAGAATAACGTCTTGGAGCGGCGAGGGCGAAGAAATAAATCAGAACTTGGATGGCTCGAATGAGCGCGCATTTATACAAATCAAGGATAGTGATGGAGTTTTGATAACATATTCTGAATTTGGCTACTTGGGATACAATGACCCTGGAAAAAGAGGTTTTGATGTTTTTGGCGAGCCTTCACGCAATATCACGATTGCAAACAGCAGATTCCATCACATGTGGATGGCATTTTATTCTAGAGAGGCTTCTGACATCATAGTTAACGGCAGCGAATATCATGATAATGTAAAATATGCTCTAGATCCTCATACAGGGACAAATCATATGGTAGTAACTAACAACTATCTCCACCACAATCCCATAGGAGTCATATGTTCGCTTGATTGCAGCGATATAATTATTGAAGATAACCAAATACATAACAACAGCAAGGCAGGAATCTTTCTTTCAAGAAACATGTTCGATTCGTTGGTGAGAAATAATACAGTGTACAACGAGGTTATTGGTATCATAGTATCTGAGTCTCCAGGCAACGAGATCGTTGGCAACAAAATACATGCCAGTGAAATAGGCATATCGCTATTCAATCCAGACAACCCTGACGACGGCGAAACCAAGGATAACATCATACATAACAACTTCATAAGCAGGGCGGAGCAAGGCATTGCGGCGATAAGGAGTCAGGACAATGTTTTGGAGAACAACGACTTTGTGGATATAGAATTTGAATACTATATGACAGATGGTTCTTCAATTACAATAAGAAATCAAACTTTCGATGACCATGAAATAAGAGGAGTAAGCGGGACAAATATAGTAGAAATTGAAGATTCTGGAACTGTGTTGGTCGGAGATAATGATCATGATAGTGACACGGACAGTATTAGGGAGCAGTTGAATCGCGATACGCTCATAATCGACTCACAATGAGTTTTGGTCGTTATGAAATTTGTTTCCAATCCCAAATGCAGTCATTACAAGATGGAAGCAAAAGCAATTGCTGCAGTTTAAAGCACATCCAAAAATATAGCAATATCTGAAATTAATTGATTTTACAAGAATCTATAACTTGTTTTTGATAACCATCGGCTCGGAGATAACACCACATTTCATTAATACTACAGTAATGTAATGCCCGCATGAGCAGCGACTGGTTTGCCTGTCCGTACTGCTTCCTTGCCTTCTGCGACAAAGCGGAGTACAAACACCACTATGAAGCACAGCATGCTAAGCGGAAGATGGCGGCAGCAACAAAGATCAGAATGTTGTCGTAATAGCCCTGTAATTTACCAAGGTTGGTCGATACGTGGATCAGGCCCACCCTGATGAACTGAGGCCGCCGTCTAGGAGGACCCTTGTGCTGTACTACCATAGTTGAGTTTATAACAAGCAGAAATCGCTTATTATTCGGATGCGCTCAACCATTGTCATATTAGTCGTAGTTTTCGCAATTCTAGGGATGTTGCTTGGATTTTCAGAGTCATTTAACATCCAGATGGAAAACCCAGCGAGTGTCGCCGTTGCCACCGTTGAAAATAGGATCAATCAAGCCATCATTGCCATGGAGAAAACAAGCGAGCTTGACGAAGTAAAGAGAACAGACTATGTCGATTCCATTGATGTAATGCAGATGGGTATTCCCGAGGACGCAGATGTCGATAAAAGAGAGGTTGCAAGGCAATTGCTAGCAGGGCATACAGAGTTTGCCAGCATATTCTTCCTTACTCCAAGCGGGGATCTGTACCTCGGAGAGCCTTACGAACAACAGGAGCAGCTGCCAAGGCTCAATTATGCTGACAGAGATTGGTACAAGGGTGTCAGTGCCACCGGCGAGCCATATGTAAGCTCGGTGTTCATGTCCGCGGCTGTCCACGTGCCAGCAGTTGCGGTTGCCGTGCCGGTCTTTGAAAACGAGCAGACTGTAGGTTACTGGGTCGCAATAGTGAACCTCGGAGATATTGAATCTGACCTCGAGGAAATAGCTGGCGAGTCGCGTATACTATTGGTTGATCACAATGCGACAGAGATTGTAGATACAGGCAGAACTGGCCAGTTGACGGAGTTGCAGTCCTTTGCACAGCTAAAAAGCGTCCAGAGGGCGCTATCTGGAGAGTCGGGAACAATGGTTGAATCAGTCGACGGAGTTGAGATGAATGCTAGGTTTGCCCCCGCAAGGGCGCATCCAAATACATGGGCAATTGTAATCCTAGACGAGATCTCTTCTTGACACACTGCCCAGATATCATTTCAGAACCTGATAGCTCCCAAGTAGCCTGTCGCCCTTAATGGTAATATGGTATGTGCTAGTGTGGGCATCGAATTCAAGCAGGCCTTTTTCTGTGAGAAGCAGCAGGAATTCTTTCAGTTGGGTAAACGAAAGGTATGCGTAGAACATCAGCTGCATCCGGGTGATGCCTTTTCGCTCTTTTGCACTTGCTAGAATGCAAAGTGCAATTTCGTTCCTTGTACGATACCTCATAGGTAGTGCGTAAAATAGTAGCAAGATAAAGCAAAGCGCCAAAAATTATTACATGCGCAAGTAAAACGGATGCAATATTTCCCATAATGCCATGAGATTATCAGCTGACTGTAACCTGTGACTGTTTTACTGCAGACAGCACTTCTGGCGCGTTCGTCAGGCTGCTCAGCACAAACGTCCTTATCTCATAAGTTCCGCTGGCATCAGGAATCCATGGAAGTGCTACCTCCACAGTGCTATTTGGACCAACCATTGCTATCTGCCATTCCAAGAATATTGTAACTCCGTTGGAGTTTCTAACTTCAAGCAATACTACAAGCCCCTTGTCCACTTCAAGATTGTTCTCTATTTCAGTGGAAAGCCACACTTGACGCCCGGCTGTCACATTGTCAAGCTTGTTACCATCGAAATCCTTTGTAACAGGTGTTTCCGCCTCGGTATTTTCTGACACAGGTATGGGTTTGCCGATAGGCACCTGTATTGTAAATGTTCGGTCAGGCTTGCGCATATTGTAATCTGCAGGCAGCAGGTCTTCATATTCTATGAACAGAATATCACCAACTTGCGCCTTGATGGCATCTGATTCCTCTTCTTCGACTATGCCCAGTTTAAACGTAAAGTTCCCGGAGTTTGCCGTCGTTTCAATTGCAGACAACTCTTCCCCAAAGATTTCCTTGTCGGTATAAGCTCTGAAATCCAGAGTGTCCTTTACGTCGGGATCGATGTTGGCATCCGCATCGCTTATTGTCACTGTCACCGTATCGCCAGGCAGATATTCATCCTTATCTGTTTTAATCTCTGGATCAAACGACTCTACTTCGATTACTAGTTCGACAGAATCATCTTCTCCTTCACCATGATCCTTGTCTTCATACGAGATCACGATCATATCACCGGGCATTGCAGGGATCTGCAGCCTGTCAAGAGACACTTCGAATGTATTTCTGTTTTCATCAGCCATTTCCAGATCAATTGTGAGTACGAATTCGCCGCTATTCTCGTCCGCCTCTTCCATTCTAAGCCCCTGATCGCCGAGACTTATTTCATCATCGTCTATGTCATCATTATCCGTGTATATTGTTAATACAGGGATATCGATAATGTCTTTCTTGTCTGGATCCTTGTCAAGGTCCTTGTCTGCAAGTGAGACTTCAATCTCTGTCCAAGGTGTTATGCTGTCCGAAGGGCTGATCGTAAGGGCCGCACTTTCTTTTTCGGGCGACAGTATCAGTGTCTTTTCTTGATCACTTCCGTCAGATGCAGCAGGATCATAATAGGTCACTGCCACATTTTCGACGAGTATCCCATCTTCAACTATCTCAAAGTCTTTTCCGACCTTTAGTTTCGCTGAAAATTTGCCAGTATCTTTGCCCGTTTCGTCAAGGGTAATAAACACCGCGTCCAAACCTGTAGGCTCTACTTTCACCTTTATTTCCTCAGCCGTGTTAGCGTCTTTGTTCTGATCTTCGTCGGTTACAGTTATCGTCACTTCTAGGCCAGCAGAAATTTCTTTTTCGCTGGATTCGATCTTGCCACTATATGCATTAAAAGTTGCAGAATCGGTCTCGCCCCGGTAATCAGCTATGAGCTTTGCACCTACCAGGTCTTTTGGATCCAACCCGCACCCATTCCCGGCCACGTCAAAAGTTTTTTTGAAAATACCAGTATTTGCACCGGTTTCAGTAAATGATGCCGAGTCGAATCCAGAGCAGTCTGTTATGTCATCTTCGCTTATCAAAACATCCCCATCAGCATCTTTTATGTACATCGTAAGGTCATCTTCATCATTGAGCGGAGTGAGGACAACTGTTTCGGCGCTTGAAGTTACATTGTTGAGGTCCGGATCGGTTATGGAGAGTTGTAGTTTCACAGCTTTTGCGACAACGTCTGAATCAGTTTCTGGATCAAAAACGAATGGCATTGCCAGATCCTTTTCTGCCCATTCAACCTCTACGTCAGCATCAGCCTGTTGATGCGACTGTGTTGGAACTAGAAGACTACCCAAGATTGCCAAGCAAGCAAAAAGATAGATTAGTGGAGATCTTCGTCTCGAGGGCACGGATCTTCAAACACTGGAGATCTCTCTCTTTAAATGCGATTTATCGATTTGCGTGTATAACCTAATACAACGACTGCATCTTCTTCCAGGCGATGACCATGGTATGCCCTTGCTTCAAACAATTAGACAGTTGCTGCAGCAATTGTCTAATTTTACGTCATCCTGTCGAAGAGATATTCAAATGTCGAAGTGAGGGCGCACTTGTTTGTGTAAAATCCTGTGATGTTTTGGCTGCCTGCTTTGTCTTCGGTTATTATTATCATTTTGCTGTCGTCAAAGATGATAAAGTTCACGGGCAGAGGGTGGAGAACATTAAGGAATGGCATGCTTTCGAGTCCTTCCAATCCTTCGATCTGGTTTTTCGTCTCTGTTCGGATCCTTACATGCACACCGCGTTTTGGCAGTGCGACCATCGCGTCTGCAATCTCGGCATGGTAGAATTTTACCAGCATCTTTTGTGAGAGATATACCGTCACCTTGCTGCTCACCTCACCAAGCATCTTCTTAATTCTTGAGTAAAGCGCCTCCTCATTGAGTACCTGATATCCATTTTCTTCTTTCTCAGGCTGAGTGACCTTGATGATCTTGTCGAGCTTTTCTTGACATTCCTTCTTTGCATTAAGAACTGTCTTGAGAGTGTCATACTTGCTCTGGACTAGGCAGTCTATGACTTCGTCAAAAGACAATGCATAGTACTTTTGTGGCTTGCCGAAGCTCGAAAGGACGACCCCCTTTGCCAGCAACGACGAGAGGTAATGATAAGTATCGGTCCTTTGGATGCCGGTGTGTCTAGCAATGTCGCTTGCAGTCGTGCTCCCATTTGACATGAGAAAGATCAGGATCTTGGCTTCGTTTGCGCCTATATCCAGCTTTTTCAGCTCGTTAATCAATTCCTGCTTTATTTGAGATTCTAGGTAGTCTTGCGAAGTTGTCAGTGCCTGGACTTCTTGTGTGGTGAACACATCCAATACGTTATCATGCTTTGACGTCATGATGCAAAGGCGGTTTTAGCAAGCCGTTAGATAAGATGTTGTATGTAATTTGGTACTATGACAATGTTCTAGAGATTTATCCTATGATAAAATAGGAGAGCATTCTTAAATAAGAGTTTTCGATGACAAAGTATCCAACTCTGACTACGCTGGTAGGACTTTCTACATGCTCCAGCCTTTATCGTCGCGTCAGATAGCATGCACTAATGAACAACAAAGGGAAGTTCAGAAAGTCCCGTAGGGGAGTCATCGGCATCGAGTCGGCTATAGTCCTGATCGCTTTCGTGATCGTGGCAGCGGCCTTATCGTTTGTCGTCCTCAACATGGGATTCTCAACTACACAAAAAGCAAAACAAACAATCGGACAGGGCCTTGAGACATCTAGCAGCGTGGTAGAAGTCGGCGGCTCAGTTGCAGGACACCTCAACGCTACTGCAGGCGCACTTGACGTACTGACCATCCCACTGAAGGTTGCCTCTGGCAGCAATAACGTGGATCTGCAGGAGTCACTGACAGCAGTCAGGTACTTTACAAAGAGCCTCAACTACGACAACATCTACAACGGCACACTGAGCTCCACGACCTATTCGAGCGTTTCAGACGCACTGGCAGCAGCAGTAACGGCTGGCATCTTGGATGAGAACCCGCTTGCAGCAGCAAACGCGGCTAACCCAAGCGAAACGGTAGCTATCATCTACTGGACTGTCAATGAGAACAACAATGACGTTTTGGACAAGTCTGAATCAGCCACGCTGGCAATAGTCTTCCGCAACGCAGACATGCCAGAACAGCTCGACACCCTCACCACAGAGGTCGTACCAAGCATTGGTTCGCCAATGACTGTATCGAGAGACGTTCCGACACTGACAGACACGTACCAAGACCTGACATAACTGGAGTGAGTTC
Source organism: Thermoproteota archaeon (assembly GCA_040757615.1). Lineage (GTDB taxonomy): Archaea > Thermoproteota > Nitrososphaeria > Nitrososphaerales > Nitrososphaeraceae > Nitrososphaera. The sequence continues at coordinate 10,187 of JBFLWZ010000060.1, forward strand.
ATCAAAAATGAACCTCCACCTTCCTTTTTTTAATCTCAATTCAGTGAGAACTCGTGCTATATTCGCAGGCGCAGGTGCCGCCTCATTCTATGGATGGTTGCAGTATTCCTCGCCTGAGACCTTAATGGGCCTGCTGGACTTGAACAGCCTTCTAGCAGACCCTCTTAACCCGATGATAATAATTCCCCCGCTAGCGGCAGCAGGCGGGGTATTCCTTCCTAAATTCATAAAAATGCCCGGAAAGATCCGCCTGCCAAAAGGCAAGCAAGGTGTAGCAGGCAGCACTCAATATGTCGAAAGTGGAGCCACATTGCTTGAATTTGGCAAAAAGGATGACCCCAAGACCGCGGCCGTAAAGGAAGCAGTCAAGACGGTCAGTGGAGTGGCGACGCAGGCAGCCTCTTCCAATGCACCGACACAGCCAAAGGAGGCGCCGCCGCAGACGCCTGTTACAATGAATCAGGTTAAC
>JBFLWZ010000061.1:0-10325 GCA_040757615.1 Thermoproteota archaeon
CATCACCCGCATGAGGCACTTTGGCATCTACACCACGTTCATCACGAACCAACCTGACGCGATAAGCGACGGCATCTACCGACAGGTGGACAACATCTTCTTGTTCAACTTCACAAATGACGGCGACCTTGACAAGATATCTAAAGTGTCGCTTGCGGACAACGACACCATCCGGTCAATAGTCAGGACGCTCCCCCAGCGGCACTGCCTGGCGATAGGCAAGGCGGTGTGCGACCTGCCGGTCGTGATAAGGGTGGCGGCAGCAGAAGTGCTGACGCTTGGAGAAACTAAAAAATTCTTCAAGAAATGAGGTTAAACGACGGCCGTCTGGCCGCGCTTTTTCGTTCCAATGTCTATCGCTTCAGCGACACTTGACACGAAAATCTTGCCGTCGCCGGCCGATCCGGTGCTTGCGGTGTCGAGTATGGCCTTGATCACCTTCTCCACTTCCGAGTCGTCGACTACGGTCATGATGTTAGCCCTAACAGAGAATTCAGCGGCGAGCCTCTTTGTTCCCCTGCCGGTCTGGACCTGCGGTTTTTCACCTCTTCCTCTTCCTTTTGCGTCAAGGATTGTCGTCCCGCCCACGCCAGCCTTTTTCAGAGCTTCGTTAACAGCGCTAACCTTCTCGGCAGCTATAATTGCCTCTACACGCTTCATGCCACGTTGTAAAGAAAGTTGCAATATAAGGTTTTCAAATAATTAGTCTGTCAGGGTTGAATATAACCACAAAGGGCAATTACAGTGCAATTATCATAAAAATGACAAAAATAATACTTATCCGGAACCTCCATACAGAAAGTTGCACCGTAGAGTCTATAAACAGTACCTTGAGATTTCTAGCGATTTGCATTGAGACAGGAGGCCAAGATCAAGAACCGAAGCAAACTTGACATAATATACGACATCCTCGTGCTGGCGACAAGTGGGGTCAAAAAGACTCACATCATGTCCCGCGCAAACCTCAGCTCGGAGCAGATGAACTTTTACTTCAACACGCTCCTGCACCACAGCCTGCTCGACGCAGGCAAGGATTCCGACGACAACCTAGTCTACAGGACGACTCAGAAAGGCGTCAAGTTCCTGCACTGCTGCGCGCAGATAAAGTCGCTCATAGCGCCGGTGGCCAATGTAAAGATGCAGGGTGACCTGCTCTTCCTGTAGAATTTTGTTCGCATATTGTTAAACGCAATACCGGCCCACGCTGCACTGATGTCTTATCCAACGCAGGAGGACGAGCTTAGAGCAAAGGAGGCGCAGGCAGATACGCTAAAGAGGGCAGAAGAGGAAAGGTTCCTCTCCATGTTCCAGAGCGTTCCAAAAAGGGATGGAGAGCGCCTCATCCGGCTGGCAAACACGATAGTGACAAACTTTAATGGCATAATGGCAGAGTCGCGGCGGGAGCCGTTTGACCGGCAGGAAGACATCATGGCAGGGATGAAAAAGCTCTTTCAGGAGCAGATAAACGTGATCGAGGCCCGCCGGCAGTACGCAGTCAAGCTGAACCCGTCAACTGCGGCAGAGGAACAGACCTAGCAGCCGTGGTCCCTTGCCCAACGCTGTGTCGCAAATTCGCTTGTTTCGCACTGGTCGGTGTCAAGAGTCGCGTGGCCACTGTCCAAGAGATCGCTGTTGAGGTTTGTTGATCCGCAGTACACCACTGCTATCACGCTTGTCCTAGTGGTGAGCAGTTTGTCGTCCTGATCAACCAGCACCGTGTTTCCAAGGCACAGGTCCCTTGTAAACGACGTTGATTCCATAAAGTCCTCTTCGCCCCTTTGTGGCGCGCTTGTAAGCGCCAGGTCTATCTTGTACAGCGTAGCGTTGATCCTCACGTAAAGCGTGTCGCCGTCCACAATCCTTGTCGCAATGCCTTCGGCGCAGCCAGCCGTTCCCTGGCAGGCTGCAGAGCCAGAGCGCGCAGTGCGGGTCGCGCTCGCCTGGCCTTCTGGGTCGTTCAGTTCGTCGCGTGTGTCTTCCGCAAACTCCCATTCGTTGCTGCCATCAGGCATCCGCTGCCAGGTCCAATCATCGTCTCCAGGGTCAACGAGCGACGGCGTACTGTCTATTATCTCCCCAGAGTCATCTGCAAGGTCGAGGCTTTCTGCAGTGTTTGACAGAACTTGCCCGTCAAACACTATGACATATGTCTTGTTGGCTTCTATCACGGTGTCTGAAGGCACCCGTATCGTTGCGGACTTGAAAGAGGTCGTTATCTCAAAGTCGCTGATATCTGCGTCGGTATCAGAGGGATTGTAGATCTCAATCCACTCATTGCCCGCGTCGCTTCCCCGCGGGTTGAGCTCAACTTCGTTTATCACGACACTAGCAGGGGAACTTTCATCCAAGAATGGAGAATCCGTATCGGATGTTTCATCAATGATTGAAGTCGCGTCATCAATTATCGACGTCGCATTGTCTAGTAAAGAATCAGTCAAGTTGTCGGCGATCGTGCTGTTGCTCTGCGCGCTGGCAACCCCGGCTGCAGGCATACCCATGGCCAGCAACAATGCAAATGCGACGACAAAAGAATTCACTGACAATCCCTATCCATTCTCAAAGAGCAAACGCTTTAGAAAATAATAACGGTTATGAAATCTATCTCTAGAGTAAGCGTTTACTGTCCGAGTTTTCTATGCACATATACCCGTTTCATCCTGCTCAGTCCAAGCACCAGCACGATCACCACCGCAATAGCAATTGCTGCCTGCACTGCGGACACGGTGAGCCGGTTACCCTTGCCGTCAAACAGCGTCATGTCTATCGGCGCGACAAAGACGACCAGAAACGCTGCTACTGCAAGTATCATCGCCCACATTCCCACCATAAATAGTGCAAGCCCGCCCAGCCCCATCATCTCATCTCCAGTATGAAGTACTGGATCGCTATGGTAACAAATGCCAAAAACGCAGTAAAGCCGGCCAGTTTGAATATCTTGTACCCGATCTCTTTTTCGCCCAGCGGCCCGTCGGCGACTATCAACCTCACAAGAGTTGCCGGCGCTGCTCTGTCGGCCGACGCGGCCAGTTTAAAGTCGTCCCGCAGAATGGTCGGCCGCGCCTTTACATCCCTGTGCTCTACTATGCGCTTGACACTTGCAAGGAACAGGAACGAGTTCATGACTGCTGGCAGCAGTGCAATGACTCCTATTATTTCAGAGCTGCCAGCGATCGCCAGCGCGCCATACATAGTGCCAAGAAGGAGCGTGCCCGAGTCTCCGGGAAATATCCGGCTTGGGAACTTGTGGTACCTGTAGAATGCGACTGTGCCGAACAAGAGCGGGAGGGCAGCGAGAAAGACTTCGTGGCTGCCAAAAATCGCGATGCTAGCCAAGAGTGGGATTGTCGCGATTATGACAAAGCCACTTGCCACGCCGTTGAGCACGTCTATCGAATTGATAGTGTTGCCGGTGATAGGGATGATGACAAGTATGAGCGGCAGGTAGAGCAAGGGTATGAACGCGCTGCCAAATATAAGGTTCAGAAAGTCGCCGTGCACGCCGCCGACGTAAAGATCAAGGACAATGATCGGAATAGCCGCTCCAAGCAACGCCGCTGGCTTGAACCAGCCGGGCATCACCTTGCTGTCGTCGACATAGCCTACCACAAACGCAATCACGGTCGATACGAGCACTGCAAGCACCGCGGTATTCATTGTCAGAACATAGAGCACGGTTTCTGCAGCCGCGATTCCGGCCATGATAACGGGCCCGGCCGGCCTTGGTATCATAGGCTTGTCACGCTTGTGCGCGTCAGGGACAACTCTGCCCTTTGCGGTAAGCGAGCGGATTGCAGCAGGCATCAGGAGCAGTATGACAAAGAACGATATGGCCGACATGGCTGTGCCATAGATTAGCAGGTTAGCGACGTCCAGCATTTGCTATTGCTGCCCCAGCCCCTTTCTATTCAACTGATCCTTCAGCTTCTCCGCCACTGCCGGCCCTATCTTGGGGATGCCTGCAAGCTTGGACTGCGGCACCTTGGCAATCTTGCCGACGTCGGTGAGACCTGCAGCATAAAGCGCCCGGGCCCTAACGCGACCGATGCCCTCAAGCGCAACAAGCGGCAGCAGCTCCTGTTTCACGCCGTAACGTATCCGGGTGCGGAGGTTATAAAGTTCTGCCAGCAGGTCCTCCCGCCGGATAAGCTTGGCCACTTCATAGAGCGAATAAGCGAGCCACTCCCCCATCTCGGCCATCCTGTGCATATCGCCTGGCTCGACTCCCATCTTGTCGCTCAGCGACTTGTCTCCTGCTTCTTCCACCCACTCACACAGGGCCCAAAAGCTGCGCGTGCAGTCGTATTCGCTTACAGGGTAGAGCAGTTCGTTCCCTCGGCCTTCGATCAGCAGCGCAACTTCTTCATGATCCTTTTTTCGTAATGATAGCTTCGGGTAAAAGTCAGGGCTTGACGTTATCAGATGCAAAAAGCCAAGGGTGTGCTTGTCCTCTCCGCGCTCCAGCCTCTCAAGCGCATTCCTGAACGCGACTGCCGTGACAGGATCGATGTAGAGGAGCGACGTGCGCCTGCCAAACTCGGTCGCGATGTACCGGTCGTTCTTTGACTTTATCAAATCTTCCTGCTCCAGATATTCAAGCGCCGACTCTACCTTGAACTCGACTGCCGCCTTCCTGTACTGGCGGGCAAACAGTGTGGATGAAAACAGCTCGTGGATCTCGGGTTTTTTCATCCCTGGCACGGTCGCAATCGTGGAAAGCAGGTGGAACCGCACCGCGCTGTCGCTAGAGAGCTGCGAGCGCAGAGGCTCGGGAGTACCAAGCACATAGTGGTCATAGAGTTCCTCGGGATTCACGCCCGACTCGCTCACCATTATGGCTTCTCCAAAAGTGTCGTATTTCGGCCTGCCGGCTCTGCCGCACAGCTGCTTGTACTCGAGCACGCTTATCGGCACGTTGCCACCATAGTCGGAATCGTAGCGCAGGATGCTTGCAATGACTACCCTTCTTGCAGGGAGGTTTACGCCTGCCGCAAGGGTAGGAGTCGCCGTCAGGATCTTGATTATGCCGCTCTTGAACGAGTCCTCCACAATCTTTCTGCTTGATGGCCCCAAGCCGGCGTGGTGGAACGCAACGCCTTTTGCAGCAAGCTGCCCAAGTGTCCTTGTCAGTTCGCTGTCGTCTCCTTTGAGTATCTCTGCAGACACACCTGCGGCCTGTTCTTTTGCGGCCTTGTCGAGCCGCCTGTAGACCCCCTCTGCCGCCTTTGCTGCAAGTGAGACGGCTCGCTTTCGGGTCTCTGCGAAAATGAGCGCCTGACCGCCGTTGTCCAGCGAACCGATGGCAAGGTCAACCGCTGACGAAACGCCCGAGCTTTCAATTTTCAATTTGCTCCCGTCGTTCATTCTTGCGCTGCCGTATTCATAGACGCCTTCGACCAGCTTTGTGGGACGCCAGTCGCTTTCCACCAGCTCGCACCCAAGCCAGTCGGCGATTTCGTCCGAGTTGGCGACTGTTGCAGAAAGCGCGACCACCTGCGACTGAGGGTAGTGCTTGCGGATTTTTGTCAGCATCATTTCAAGCGTCGGCCCCCTTTCCCGGTCCCCGATAAGGTGGACTTCGTCCGACACGAAAAGCGCGACTTCGCCGAGCCACTCTGCGTTGTGTCGGAAAAGCGTGTCCATCTTTTCGTTTGTCAGGACAATTACATCTGCGCCGGCCAGCTCTTTTCCAGAAGAGTCGTAGTCGCTTGTTGCGACTGCTACTCTGACCTTTCTTCCAAGGTCAAGCTTTTCAAGCACCTTTAGGTCATCGTATTTCTCGCTTGCAAGCGCCCTGAGTGGCGTGAGATAGACGGCCTTGCCACCTTTTTCGATCGCTTTTAGGATGGCCATCATTGCAACCAGAGTCTTGCCGCTTGCCGTTGGAGTGGTCACTAGCAGCCGCTTGCCTTCCAGTATGCCACGCTCAAGAGCCATCTGCTGCGGAGGGTAAAGGGAGGAATATCCAAGGTGCGAAAGGAGCGCTTTTACTGCTCCGTCGGTGATGGCGGCTGACACTTTAACAAGTAAGCAATACAGCTATTTTAAAAATGCACTCATGCCTTTGCCCAAAAGCCAGGCTGCCTTTCAAATATCTGACCTTCCCGGCTGAACTTTTGGATGAATTTTCGTGCGTCTTCGTCTGAAAACTTGCCCGTCTTGACCAGCTCTTCAACCAGAGTCTTGTCTGCGACGTCGCTGTTCTGCTCCCCGGCCAGTCCCTTGAAAACATCCATGAACAGCTTTTCCTTTGACACTACGCTCTGCGGCTTGCCATAGAGCACCCCGACGTCAGTCTTGCCGGTGTTCACGTCCACGCCGGCAGTTCTCAACATCTCATCCACGAGGTAGATTGCCCGGTTGGCGTCGTCAATGTCCACCCTGTCTTTTAGCAGCAGCCTTGCGCGCGCAGTCGCAAGCCGGACTAGACCTTCGAGCTGCCTCGGGGTGACTGTTATCATGCTCTCGGACTCGACGTTCCTCATCTTCATGTAGTAGTCGCGGAACTTATCGATTGCTTCAGGAGTAAGTGTGGGCTCGATCTGTTTTGCAAACGCCAGATACTTGCTGAAGAGGTCGATATCTATCGGCGGCCTGGCGGCATGTTCGGCGTCGCGGTGGATCTCCAAGATGTGGCTTGCAATCAGGCTATCTTTGTCCTTTTGCGGTATGTCGCGCACAATGAATATCAAGTCAAACCTAGTCAATAGTGGGACTGGCAGGTTCACGTTTTCCGTGATGTTCTTGAACGAATCGTACTTGCCGTACATCGGGTTTGCCGCAGCAAGGATCGATGTCCTTGCGTTCAGCGTGGCAACAATGCCACCCTTTGCAACCGAGCAGGTCTGCTGCTCCATTACTTCGTGCAGAGCCGAGCGGTCCTCGGCCTTGATCTTGTCAAATTCATCGATGCAGACTATGCCTTGGTCGCCCAGCACCACGGCACCGGCTTCAAGCATCATTATTCCGGATTTGTCGCGAATGACAGCTGCCGTCAGGCCTGCGGCAGTCGAGCCTCTGCCCGAAGTGTAAAGACCGCGGGGAGCTATTTTTGCAGTGAACTTTAACATCTCGGACTTTGCGGTACCAGGGTCGCCGACCAAGAGCACGTTGATGTCGCCCCTTCTCACTGATCCGTCTTCGAGCTTTTTTGTCACCGAGCCCACGACCAGGAGCAGCATTGCCTCTTTCATCGGCTCGTGGCCGTAAATGTGTGGAGCAAATGACGCGATTAATTTTTCATAGGCGTCTGGCTTGCTTGCAATCGCCCGGATCTGGCGCTCGTCTTCCGGGCTTATCACTACGCGTTCGACTGATCTCGTGTCCTTGCTGCCGGCGCGGCCGCCAAGGTATTCAATGTTGTTTCCTTCCATCCTCAGCCTAAAGAGGCTGGTTTTTGCCGCCGGTGCGACCGGCTCTTGCTCGATCCTGATTATGCCAGTTAGCATTATCCTGTCACCAGGCCTGCACTGGTCAACAAGGTCGCCCATGACCGTGACTTCTACATAGTGGGGCAGTTGGCCGGCGGGAAGGTCTTCCGGCAGTTCCTGTAACCGCACAAGCTGGAAGTCGATAAATATACTAGTCTCTGGATCCATGTCTAGTTCTTTTTCAGAGCAGGCAGGGCACTTCTGCGGCTTTTTCAGCACGAGCCCCTTCAGCTGTGCTTCTGTTACCGTATTGCAGTTTGTGCACCGGTAGGCAACTTTTTTTGCCAGAGGCTTGATCTCTGACGAGCGCACGACCATGCCGGAGACGCTCACCAGCTTGTCTATCAGATCGGCGTTTATTTCGCGCAGACCCTTTTGGACAGTATAGTTGCCTATCCTGACCCGGATCTTGTCGCGGATCTCTTGTTCATAGTCAGGATGGATCTCTCGCATTATCGAGAGCACGGCCTCATTGAACGCCGCAAAATATTCGTCAGGGTGGTACGTTATCTCTTTTGCAAGGGTCGGGTTGTACGAGTCCATGTCAATGTAATCCACGACGAGCGACTGCGCGCCAAGCGCCATCATGTTGTTTATTCTGTCAAAATACTTGTAATTGCCGTCTCGGTCCTTGAACGCCTTTAGGAACTTCTCCAAGTCGTTTGCAAGCGCGGCCGCAGTTTGTTGTTGCTCAGCCAAACTTCTTCAGCACTCCTTTCTTGAATTTTGTAGACGCGTTGTTTATCAGGTTGTAAAGCTCCTTCTCCTCGGCTGACAGCCTGGCTTCAAGCTCTGGCGACAGTGGCGAGGCGGCTGCGAGTTTCACGATTTTTTCAAGCCTAGTAGCGACAAACGTGTTAAGCGAGACAAGCAGGTTCTCGCGCTCCCTGTCCTTGAGCCCTTCAAGGTAGTCATTGGCGCGCACGTAAAAGTCAACATCGATTCCAGAGAGGTCGTGCGGCTTAGCAATGCGCTCGCGGTTCATTGCGCGCGAGATATAGCCGGCCAGATCGCTTGGCTGGATCTCGACTGCCTCCTGCTCTGCAAGGATCTTGGCGACCCAGCGCTGGAGCGACGACATGTCGCCTTCCTTTGCATCGATCGCGATCGTGCCCACCGCCATCTTGACATCTTTTTTAAAAGTCACGCGGACTTCTTCTGCAAGGTAGCCCAGTTGGTAGGCGTTCTGTATAGCTTCTATGCGTGGCTCCACCCGGGCATCCGCTGACATGTTGGGGAGCTGGTAAGAAAGAGGTTCCTATTATATGTCGTGCCGGGATAGCTTTTGTTAAGCTCTAAGCTAGCTCCAGCTGTTATTATAGTAAAATCGTAGGTGAGATAGCAAGATATTAATGGTTTAAGCATTTCATGGTTCACACTATGTCGGCCAAAAAGACGGATCTGGCAAACTTGATGTGGTCTGAGAAGTACAGGCCGAAAAAGCTGGAGGAGGTAGTTGACCAGAAGGAGATAATCAAGGGCATTAGCAACCTCATAAAGAGCCCTGACATACCTCATATGCTCTTTGCTGGACCTGCAGGAGTTGGCAAGACCACTACAGCGCTCTGCATCGCGATGGAGCTCCTCGGAGAAGAATGGAAAAAGAACACGCTAGAACTTAACGCGTCTGACGAGCGCGGGATCAAGATGGTGCGCGAGCGCGTAAAAGAGTTTGCCGCGTCCATCAAGTTGGCAAGCGACAAAGAGTTTGGCAGGCCCAAGATAATCATACTGGACGAGGCCGACGAAATGACATCCGAGGCGCAGACTGCGCTCAGGCGCATAATAGAGGACAGCGCTAGGACGACAAGATTCATCATAATATGCAACTACCTTTCGCAGATAATTGAGCCCATCCAGAGCAGGTGCGTCGTGTTCAGATTTACGCGATTGCCAAGGGAAGACGTCATCGATCATCTGAAAATGATCTGCGAAAAGGAAAAGGTAAAGTTTGAAGAAAAGGCGATCGCGCAGATCTATGATGCAACTGGCGGGGACATGCGACATTCTATCAACATCATGCAGGCGGCGGCTGGCATGGGATCGGTCTCTTCTGCCAACGTCGCTGCTGCGATGGGACTGTCCGGCAGGTCAAGGGTGGGAGAGGTGCTAAAGCTGGCAATGTCTGGCAAGTTCAACGAGGCCCGCGCAAAGCTGCTTGAGCTGACTCAAGTGTACGGCATGTCAGAGACTGATTTCATGAAGTATATCAACCAAGAAGCGTATGAAATGAAGCTTGAAAAGCCTGAGGAGTTTGCCGCTATAATGGCAGAATACGACTACAGACTTTCTGCCGGCGCGCACCCCGAGATCCAGCTTGCTGCGCTACTTGCGCAGCTTGGAAGGCTGGGAGCAAAAAAAGGCAGCTAGGTCAAAAGATATCTCATAAATAAGGTCGACACGCGAATGGGCTAGTATTCTTCCTCAAACTCTTCGCCGCTTTCCTCTTCCTCTACTTCTTCAAAGTCCTCTTCGAGCTCTTCGCGCTCCTCTGCACTCTTATATGGAAGGTCGGCCTCGCCGGGCGCTCCGCAGACGGGGCACTTGAACTCTATGGTTTGTCCTTCTAGGTCAAGCGGGAACTCTTTGGAGAATACCTCGTCGCATTTGCTGCAGACAAGCGTAGTCTGGATGCTGTCCTGGCTGAACTTGTGGGACTGTACTCGAAATGAGGTGTTGGCCAATTTGTTATTCTTCTTACGTATAGGAATTCGCCTTTTTTATAAGCGTTAGTGGCTCGTATATAAAGAATTCAGTTTCCGGTTATCCCCTGCGCCACCAGGATGGAGTAGCATCCAAGCCCGCACTCCTCGCATATCGGCTTCATGCTCTTTGCGTCCGCGCTTCCTATGCAGCAGGGCTGCTTTACCCTTCCCATGTGGTCGAGCGACAGTATGG
>JBFLWZ010000062.1:0-10295 GCA_040757615.1 Thermoproteota archaeon
ATGTTCCGTTTCGGGTATTTTCCATAAGCTCCCTTGCCACTGGGTGGTCAAGGGTTCCCAAGTACTTTAGATTTATTTTCTTGGTTCTGTCAAGTCTCGTTGACGACTCAACTTCGATGCATCGACTATGAGGATTACCGGTTCTTTTGCGAAAACAGGGTTCCCCTTCATTGCTTCACCTGCATCGCCTTGTGAACGCTGGAACACTTCAGCAGCGCTCTTCTTTGCTATGTTCATCGCAGCAACTACATCGCGGTCGAACCATTTTTTGCAATGTTGGCAGTATAGTTCTCGCCTGCGTAGCCTGTCCTCTTGGAGTCTCTTTCCGCATCGAGGGCAGCGCTGCGACGTTCCTCTGGTTTGAGAGGTTGATAACTGGATAACCGGCACGCCTTCCCACTGTGCCTTGTATGTGATCTGGCGCTTCATTTCTGCAAAAGGCCAGCTGTTCAGTTTGGCCCTGTAATTCTTTCCTTGATAGTTGCCGCGCCGGTGCATCCTGCGGATGTGCGTCAATTTCTCAAATGCGATGGCGGTCCTTTCTTGTTTTGCCTTGGCAACAACCTGCTTTGAAACATGATGCAACAATTGATTGATTCGATTTTGTCTGCGTCGGCCATACTTCATCGCCAGACTTTTTCTTATTCTAACATCGTTTCGCTTGAATGACCTGACTATCGAGCGCGTATTCTCTGCAATGTCAACTGCTTTCGACAAGTCGTACTGCATCACCTTTTCATTGTTGCCCACAGTCAGGTTGCGAAGGTTCCTGTCAACTCCTGCTATCATGGTACATTCAATCTCTGCCACCTCTTTGCAGTAGCAGATGCTCACCGTGTTGTTGGCAGTAAGCGTGAAAGAACGTACTGTCACTGCAGGGTCCGACAGGATGCCTTTGACGTAGTTGTTCAGAGGGAATATCGAAATATTGTCTGTTGCCAAGTGGCACTTTCAACACACCGCATACAATCTTGAAGCCATAGGATGAAATGGGAATCCTTTTCTTTAGATATGGAGTCTTTGTTCTACGACCTCGTTTTATTGATTGCTTTCTATTTGCCAGTATTCCTGCTGCCTTTGAAATTGCATGGAGCTTGTAATAGGAGATAGTGTCATATTTTGACAATAGGGGGTAGTAGCATAGTTTTGAAAGCCGCTTCAGTGTTGAAGCATTGTTCTCAAGGCCAATCCTGATGCAGTCGTTGACCATCTGCCTGAATGTTTCCATGAGCGGAAGCAATGGCTCTACCCTGCATGATTGCTTGACGCTTTTTACAGCCAACAACAAATCAACTGTACAGAAAAATAATGCGGCAAGGCCTGCTGTTATTCTGTAGCCATCTGCACCAGTTCTGAAATGTGCTTGCCTTTCCCCTGTGAAAGCGTGTTGATGCCTCCAGTCAGGCTTTCGGCGCCGATACCCTTCTGGCCAAGCACCTGGGCAACCCGGAGCGAAGTGTTTCCCATCATGCAAACGAGCAGTGGCTTTGAGTCGGGTCCCCCAAGCGATTTTTCCATCTCCTTTGGAATCTGCTGAGTCATCAGCAGCTGTTCCACTTCGCTTGCCTTTGGGACATAGATCTTGCTTTCGTCAACGCCCAGAGTCTTGGCTATCATTTCTATCCCTTCCTTGCGCGGGGTGTACATCGTATGTATCCATACGACTCTGTCATAATTTCCAATGTTTGAAACAGCTTCCTGTAGCTGAACTTCCAATCGCTTTTGCTTTTGCTGCATGGCTTCAAGGTTCTTCCTGTACTTTTGTATCCCGTCTGCGACTATAACGACGAACCTGCCTCCGCCACCAAAGTTCGCCATCTGCATTGCGGCATAAAGTGCAAGCGCGCTGCTCTCCCCCATATCGTATCCTTTGTCTACAAAGAACTTTAGCAGACGTTTTGCCTGGCCAAAGTCCACTTCGTGTTGCCCTGCATACCTGTCAGGCTCGTAGAACTTCAAGCCAGATGCCTTGCCCTTTGTCCTTATCCCTGCGACATCTTGGTCGCTGGGCGGAAATACAACATGCACAGTTTTTTTGCCGTACTTTTCCTCCATGTACCTGCTCAGGCCGCCGGAGGTGCCGCCGGTCCCAAAGGTACAGACGATTCTATAGTCTGACAGCGACTGGCCCTGTTCGCGCAACTGCTGCTCAATCTCTGGACCTGTAACAGTTCTGTGCACTTCTACGTTCAGCTCGTTGTCGTACTGTTCCGGGCAAAAGCAGCCGTCATAGATCTTGGCAAGAAGTTTTGCCAGATTAATAATGTCCTGCTTTGCCAAAACCGCTTCTATTTCTGCACGCGCGTTGTCAAAAACCGCGGTATCAAAACCCAGTTCGGCAAGCTGCGAGCGGATGTTCCAAGCTGTTGCCTTGGCCGCCATAAGGTTGGCGTCTCCCTTCATTCCAGGAGCAGGGCAGATGTCCATGTCGAGGTTGAGGATGCGGATGTTCTCATTTCTCAGCTCTTCAAAAACTCCTTCCTGAAGCTTTCTGGACACAAGGGTGACGACGTTTATGCCGAGCTTTTTGCCGATCAATCCAAGCGCGATCCCAAAGTTGCCCGATGTCGCTTCAAACACAGTCTGACCCTTCCTGACCTTTCCGGTGGCAATGGCGTCGCGCAGGATGTTTATTGCTGGTCTCGCCTTGATCGAGCCGGCAAGCAGCTTTGAATCGAACTTGCCAAAAACGCGCAGGTCCTTGTCTGTCAGGTCAATGCCAAAGACGTTCTTTGCGCATGTTTTCAGGTCTTCGGTGATATCCCTCATGGCAGTCGCGTTGACAACTTTGGCTCCTTCCAGATGTGGGACGTTGCACAATATCTCCTTCTGAAACTGTTGAAGTAATACGGTGTCAATGTTGCTATTGCTGTTCAATCTCTGCTTCACTGGGGTATATTGTATAAAACGGTGTTATAAAATATATGATAAGTTATTTAAGAAAAAGGGTCAGGCCTTGGAGAGAGCCTTGCGCTTGCTTGCGGCAACCTCTTCCTTGACCTTTTGGACCATCGCGTCGCGCTCTGACTTGAGCTCGGCCTTGGCCCTTTCGAAATAGTCTGAAATGGAATCTGTCATGTCGATGTCGCCTCCGCTTCCGCTACCTTCTTCTTATCAAGCACTACTTTAACCTTCTTCAGCCTGACAAACTCTTCGCGCTCGCGCTCTTCAAGCGTCGCCTTGATGAAGTATATTGCGTCTTGGTATTGCGGGATAATGACGTATTCAAGAGCGTTGATCAGCTTTTGCGTGCGTTCCAGCTCCTTTGCAAGGCTGAATATCGCGTTTTCATATTCTGCTGCCTTGCAGATGCCCGGAAGCATGTTCTTGATGAGCTTGGCCGCCTTGTCGACGGACGCGTTTGTTTCTATAAAACCGTAGGACAGCGACTGGCCACCCTCTCTTGTCTTGACCTGAAGCGTCGGTATCTTGACGTCTACGATACGCCTGACGTTTACATCGACTTCCATCACAGAAGGAGTCGAATCCGATATCGATTCAAGCGTGGTGGTGCCAAGGCTCATGTATGCCTGGTACACCGATGAATAGATTTCGCCCAGAGGTGTCCAGATATCCTCCCTTGCCTTGTTTGCCTCGTCGATCATTTCGTCTATTTTTTTGAGCAGCACTTCGCGCTTGTCGTCGAGGATCTTGTGCACCATCTTGGCAACCTGCATCGAACGCCTGATCTTGATCAGCTCGATCTTTGTTGCTGTGACCCTTCTCCCAAACGACATTTCTACTTGCCCTTGTAGTATTGCTTTACGTGTTTTTCCTTGATCTTGGTCAGCTCGCCTTCTGGAAGGCTTGACAGCACATCCCACGCCCTGCTGAGCGTTTCATCAAGCGCCCTGTTCTCGTCAGGAGCCTGCTTCAAAAAGTGCTGCTCAAACATGTCGCCTGCGTCAAGGTACTTCAGGTCGACGCCCGTCAGGCCTGCCCTGCCGACGATTTCTGCAAGTGCCCTGACTTCTTGCGCTCTTGAATAAGCGTCGTAGAGTTGGTTTCCGACTTCCATGTGGTCAGACCTTGTCTTGCCTTCACCGACTCCGTCCTTCATCAGCCGGGATAGCGACATGAGCACGTTGACCGGCGGGTATACGCCCTTTCTGAACAGATCGCGTCCAAGCACGATCTGTCCCTCCGTGATGTATCCGGTAAGATCAGGAATCGGGTGGGTGATGTCGTCTGCGGGCATTGACAAGATTGGCACCTGGGTCACGCTGCCGTTCTTGCCCTTGATCCTGCCTGCGCGCTCGTAGTTGTTTGCAAGGTCGGTGTATAGGTAACCGGGGTATCCCTTTCTGCCCGGCACTTCTTCTCTTGCCGCGCTGATTTCACGGAGAGCCTCGGCATAGTTGGTCATATCAGTCAGTATCGCAAGCACGTGCATGCCCAAGTCGAATGCAAGGTATTCTGCAACTGTTAGTGCTACTCTAGGCGTGATGATTCTCTCTATTGCCGGATCGTCTGCAAGGTTGAGGAACAGCACAGAGCGCCTGAGCGCGCCAGACTCTTCAAGACTGCGCTTGAAGTACTGTGCTTCAGAATACTGCACGCCAATCGCGGCGAAAACGACGGCAAAGTCTTCCTTTGTGCCGACTACTGTTGCCTGCCTGGCGATCTGTGCCGCCAGGATGTTGTGTGGCATGCCAGAGCCGGAAAAGATTGGAAGCTTTTGCCCCCTTACAAGAGTCAGCATGCCGTCGATTACCGATACGCCTGTCTGGATGAATGACGTCGGGTATTCGCGCCTTTCCGGGTTCATGGGCTCGCCGTTGACATCAAGGAACTTGTCCGCGATCGGGTCTGGCAAGCCGTCGTTTGGCCTTCCAAGGCCGTCAAACACCCTGCCAAGCAGCTCTTGCGAAACCGGCATCTCCATCGTCTTGCCGAGGAACTTGGCCTTTGTCCCGGTGATCGTAAGGCCTGTCGTGCCTTCAAACACCTGCACGATTGCCTTGCCAAAGCCTACCTCGAGGACTTTGCCAAGCCTGCGCTCGCCTTCGGCTGTCTCGATCTCGACCAACTCGTCAAATGACGCCTTTGTGATCCCGTCGATTACCATGAGTGGGCCCTTGATCTCGGCTACCTTTGTGTATTCTACTCCAGCTGTTTCAGGCAACTACCTTCGCCTCCTCCTTTGTCGCTGCCTGTCCGCCAGTGGCCTTGCGGAAACCGTCATCGATCTGCTTGTCCAAGTCGTCCAGCTTGTTCAGCTGCTCTTCCGGAATCTCGAACTTGGCCTTTAGCAGTGCGGGAATTATCGGCATTGCCCTAATGTCTGCAAGCGGAGTGCCTGCCTTGAGCGCCTTCTGCGCCTCTTTGTAGAACTTGACCATCAATTTTACCAGCTTGACCTGCTTCTCTGGGCTGCAGTAGGTGTCAACCTTGTCAAACGAGTTCTGCTGGAGGATGCCGATCTTGACCATGCGTGCGACTTCAAGCACCAGCTTCTCTTCGTCTGGCAGGGCCTCGGGGCCGAGCAGCCTGACGATTTCCTTCAGAGTGTCTTCCCTCTGCAGGACATGGTATGATTCCGCCCTCAGGTCGTACCATTCACCTGTGACGTTTTCCTTCCACCACTTGCTGACGTCTTCAAGGTATCCAGAGTATGACTGCATCCAGTTGATAGACGGATAGTGCCTCGAATACGCAAGCCTTGTGTCAAGCGCCCAGAAGGTCTTGATGAACCTAATAGTGTGCGTCGTGACTGGTTCGGTAAAGTCTGCGCCTGACGGCGATACTGCGCCTACCAGCGTGACAGAGCCAGCCCTGTCCGGTGACCCTAGAGCCCTTACCCTGCCTGCGCGCTCGTAGAACTCTGCAAGCCTTGATGCGAGATATGACGGGTAGCCTTCCTCTGCGGGCATCTCTTCGAGACGGCCCGACATTTCGCGGAGCGCCTCTGCCCACCTGCTGGTCGAGTCAGCGACCAGTACCACGTCATAGCCCATATCGCGATAGTACTCGGCCATTGTGACACCAGTGTAGATGGAGGCTTCTCTTGCAGCCACCGGCATGTTGCTCGTGTTTGCCACCAGAACGGTTCTTTCCATCAGCGGCCTGTTAGAGCGCGGGTCGATAAGGTGCGGGAACTCAACAAGCACTTCGGTCATCTCATTGCCGCGTTCGCCGCAGCCGATGTAGACGACCACCTTGCTGTCTGCCCACTTTGCAATCTGATGTAGCGTGACTGTCTTGCCAGTGCCAAAGCCGCCAGGGATTGCGCCCGTTCCTCCTTTTGCAATAGGGAAGTAGGTGTCAATTACGCGCTGACCAGTTACCAGCGGGACCGTTGGGTCATAGCGCTCTGCATAAGGTCTTGGCTTGCGCACCGGCCACTTGTGATACATCTTTAGCGGAACTTTTTCGCCGCCCTTCTCGGTAGTTGCGATAATATGCTCGATGTCATAGTCGCCTTCGCCGGCAATATCTGTCAGCTTGCCGCCTGGGTGGTTTGGCGGGACCAGAATGCTATGGGTCAAGAGCGGTGTCTCTTCTACAGTGCCAAGGATCGAGCCAGGACCAACTTGATCACCCTTTTTCGCGCTGGGCTTGAATTTGTACTTCTTCTTCATGTCGACCGGGCTTGTTACAACACCCCTGCCGATGAAAGCGCCGGACTTTGCCGCGATTTCATCGAGCGGTCTCTGGATACCGTCATAAATCTTGCCAATGATGCCCGGGCCAAGCAGAACCGAAAGCGGCTGGCCCGTTCCGACCACCGGCTCTCCGGGCTTTAGGCCGGATGTGGACTCGTATACCTGAATGAATGCAACATCGCCTGTCAGTCTGATGACTTCGCCGATGAGCTTTGAATCGCCCACCTCGACTGTTTCATACATCTTTGCTGCAGACATGCCGTCTGCCTTGACTGCCGGGCCGCTAACCCAGACAATTCTCCCTTTTGCTACCATTAAGCCTCTCCTCTCAGCATCTGGGCTATGTTTTTCCTTATTAAAGGTTTGAGTCTTTCGATCCGAGAATCAAGAGTATTGTCAAATGTCATCGTGCCGTCCGCGGACTTGACCCTGATTCCTCCCAGCACGTCAATGTGATGATCAGAGACCTTCGCCTTGACCTTTGGGTTCCTGCTCTGCAAATCAGACAGTATCTTTCTGACAAGCTCGGTATCATTCTTGTTGCATTCAATTACAACTTCGCCAGAGCCGACGGACGAGACGCTCTCTTCGATAATGCTGCTCATGAGCGCCATGTAGCTGTCCTTGCCGCTAGATGTCGACAGCTTTTTCTTCGCCTCTTCAAAGGCGTTGTTGACTGCATTTTCAATCGTCAAAAGTTCCTGATTGCGGGCTGTAAGTCTGGCAGATCCAACTATCTGGCGCTTCAGGTTCTCGGCCTGCTTTTTAGCAGACTCGATTATCCTTGTGCGCTCTGCCTCTAGCTTGCCGCGAGAAGCTTCAAGGTTGTTCAGCGATTCTTGATATGCAGAATCTATCTTTGAAACTAGTTCTGCTTCTTTTTGTGACAAAACCTTGTTGATCGTGCGCTCCAAAGCAGAATTTGAGCTCATTTGGTTGAATTCGGCCTTCTCACCCGATTTTAACCTTTTGATACAGCCTACGTCACTGTTGCCGAACCTAGCTTGCTGTCCACGCTTTTTGCGAGTGTCCGTATGCGCCTGAGGTGCCCACCCTCCCAGTAGACTTTGCCGCAGCTGGCGCACCGGTAAAACTCGCTCTGCAGCTCGGCTACCCTGCCCGGCAGTGAGTCTCTGACCTGCTCCGGCGTCTTTGCTTCCAAGAGCCCGTTGCACATCGAGCATCTAGAGTCGATGCCGTCAAGGCTGACTGAAGTGACCCCATTTTTTGCTAGAATGTGCACCAGATCTTCGATGTCGCCTGCCCCGCTGACAAGCACGCCGTCGGCACCGGCCTTGACCACGCGCTTGAACAGTTCCTTGTCTGCAGTAAGGATCACCCTGTTCTGCTCGATCCCGATTTTTAGGATTTCGTCATCATGTGTGTGTGGGAAGTATAGCGTATCAAACCCGAAAATGCGGAGCTTGCGCGCCACGCTCCCGAGCATCGCGTCCGCAACAAAGCTAGGCGCTTTCCGAGCCAACCGAAGACTCGCCCCTGCACACTTCGCAAATGAACGTGCCCTCGTCGTGCTGCAGCAGGTCTGACCACTCGCCGCACTCGTCGCAGTAGCCGGACACGTTGCCAGTGGGCCGGGTAATGCCGAGCTCGCCTCTGATAATGGCCGCCTTCTCTGACACGACGTCGACAAGGTCGGGTGTGACTGCAATAACGTCTGAAGAAGAAATGATGCCTACAAGCCTCTTCTTGTATACCACGCCCAGGCGCTTGATGTTGTGCTTTCTCAGCTGTCGCGCGGCCTCGGTAATGCTCTCCTCGCTTTCTATGGTATGGATGTCCTGCATTACATCCTTTGCCTTTATCTGGCTCGGCTTGGCATCCTTCGTAAGGCCGTTTGAAACAATGTCCCAATCAGTAACAATTCCTACAGGCTTGTCCTTGTCCATGATGACAATGCTCCCGATCTTTTCTTCTTTCATCTTTTTGGCAATGTCGCGGACAGTGTCATTGGGAGAAGCAGAGACCACTGGGCTGTTCATGATATCCCTGACAAGAACCCTAGTGGTCATGTTTTCGTCGGTGTGTTGTCTGACTGGCTTTCTTACCACGAAAGGTAATCGGATTTCTGGCTTTAATTACTTATCTCCGGCTGGCCCCTTGCAGAGAACGATATCCTTGACTGCCCGGTCGGAAGGGCCCTTACAAAGTCGTCAAGGCTGATGCGCTTGATCGTCTCTGCGATGTCGCTTTCACCTGCCAGCTTTACAAATTCAGATTTCACTTTTTTTGCCGCAGTCATTGGATCCATGCCTCCCTGCAGGAGCACCGCGTAGTACAGCGCCCTCTTTTTTATCGATTCTTCCGGCCCGCACACAAGCGTCTCCCTGTTATCTAGACGCACGATTCCTATTGCGAGCCTGATCTCTACGCCCTTTAGGTAGCTGCGCTTGCCCTCTATTACAAACGAGCCCTTTGGTAGGAACTGCCCTGTTGGCGCGCCCTTTTTCACTTGCTCGGGCATGACCCAGTAGGCATCTGCACTAGAAAGCCCATCCTTCCACGCCCTGCTGAACGAGACGGTGGCCTTTGCCACCTCGACAAGCGACTGTTCGATCTTGCCTTCCTGTACCGGGGCGGCCGCATTCTTTACAATAAAGAAAGGCGAACCGTGCACTTCGGCATGAAAGACAATATCGTGCTCGGTAAGGTGCTTACGTATCAGAGCGGAATTGGACGAGGCGTCGCGCCCTCCTATTGCTAGTAAGCCGTCAGTAGTGATGAACCACCTGTAGCGCTCGTACCACTCTTTTGCAGCCTGCTCTTTGACTATTACTTTTTTGTGGATTGCGGCGGCCTGACTCTGCAACTTTTCGATCTGCGTCAGCAGCTTGCTCCGTGCCTCCTCTATCGACGCGTTGCCCCGCTCCATCTCCTTTGCTCTCCCAAATAGCATCGAGCTTACCTTTGCGAGGCTTGGCTGCATCTCCACCTGCTCTCCGGCCACCTCGATGTATTTCACGCCCTTTTCCTTCACGATTGAAGCCGAGTTAGCAGCCAGGACATTGTGGATCTTGCCGTCGTCCGGGTTCTGGTACGAAAGAGCCATCAGCTGATCGGCCAGCCTGCGGATGGAAGCCGACTTTTGCATCACCGCCTCCTTTGCCTTGTTCTGCTCTTCGAGGTCATGCTCGAGCACCGCAATCTGCCTGTCAAGCTCGACAGTCTTGCTGCTGCGGCCAATGTCAAGGATCTCTGTGCTGAGCACTTCGTCGACAGCGTCCATGTATGACGCAACTTTTTTGGTACTCATTTTTGCTGCTTCTTCTGTGATTATCGGTAGCGCTTCCACTGGCTTTTCTCCGGACATTATGACTACTGGCTCGTGGTTCCTGCCAGTGCTGACATCATCAACAAGCTTCTTGACTGTTGAATAGATCTTTTCTACCTCTTCGTCGGAGAGCTGACCCGCCAGCTTATCCCTTATGCCGGCGCGCTTGCCTACTTCTTCGACGAACTTTTTGGGCATCGAGATGCTGCGGCCAATCCACCTGAGGACGTCAAGGTTCTTTGCTTCATCCCTTAGTGAAATCATCTGTTCCAGCGTGACATCGAAAACGTCAACACCTCTAGCCGGCGGGAATGCGTAGCGCAGGCCAACGTTGAGAGTCCTGTGCCTGACCTCGATCGGGTTGAGGATCGCGATTATCTGCATGTCCTCATTGCATATCG
>JBFLWZ010000063.1:0-10287 GCA_040757615.1 Thermoproteota archaeon
AGACACTGACTACATCCTATCAAGAGCCGTTATGCCGAGCGCGCCGAGCGCATTTTTCAGCGCGATTCCAAACGCCTTTACCAGCGCAATCCGGGCTGCCCTTACGTCTGCATTGGCCTCCTTTAGCACTGGCACCTTTTCATAAAAGACGTTGAACGCAGTCGCAAGGTTGTACGAGTAGCGCGCAAGCGACTTGGGCGAGAGTGACCTGGCCGCGTCTTCTACCACGAGGTCTAGCTTGGCTATCTCTTTTATCAGCGCGATTTCTGGTTCTTGTGCCAACCTGTCGAAGGCAAAGCTGATCCCCGAAACGTTCTGGCCCGACTTTTCCAGTATGCGCTGTGACCGAGCATAGGCGTACTGCAGGTACGGGCCGGTGTCGCCTTCAAGGCTCAGCGACTCTTTCACGTCGAAAGTGATTATCTTGTCAAGGTCCTGCTTAATCATGTTGTACCGGATTGCCGAAATCGCGATCTCCTCCGCTATGAAGTGTAGTTGCTCTTCTGCAAAGCAGGGGTTCCTCATCTTGACCTCTTCGTACGCCTTGGTGTGCAGAGTGTCAAGTACATAGTCGGCATTGACATAGATGCCCTTCCTGCCCGACATGTGCATGAACTGTTTGTCACCGATGTCGATTCCAAACGCCTTTGCAGTTTCAGAACTCAAGGTCACTGCCTCATATCCTAGGTGTAGGTATTCCTTGTTTCCAGATCCAATCTTTGAGAGCACCTGGGATATTATCCTCTGAAGGCGGGCCTGCCGCGAATCGATTATCGTTATCACCCGCTCGCCCCCATTGAACCCTATGCCATCAGGCTTTCCTTTTAGCGTCGTGGCGTAAAGGGTCGAGCCGTCCCACTGGCCAACATACTCATCGTAAGAGAAAGGATCGTCCACGAGCCCGAGCTTCCACGCGGCATATGGAATGTCCTTTGCGATGTAAGTGGCGGTGCCATCGCTCCTTACTAGCACCTTGTCCTCTTCGTCCTTGGCCTCTATTACCCAGCAGCCTCTGTTCTTGCCCTCTTCTTCAAAATGCGTGATCCCGTTTTTCTTTAGCAGCTCAAACGCCTTGCTCCACAGTCTTGAAACAACAATGTGTGATTCAAAATTCAGCAAATCGTAGCGCGCCTTCATGCGCCAACACGTTTTCAACTGTTCATTCAAAACGCGCCGGGTAATGCCGGCTGCAAAATGTGCAATTTCAGATTTGCCCTCTTCTATCTCTTTGAGCACCAGCTTGCGCTTCTCGACAAGCTGAGGATCCCTTCCGTACATCTCGTTTATCTTGACATATACGTCGTCTCCGCAATAGTGGTCGAATTTCTTGCCGCCGGGCGGCTCAACTGCAAAGCCGGCAAACTTGAAGCCGACCACAATGTCCGCCACCTGAAGGCCAGAGTCGTCTACATAGTTGAGCACAGTCGCTCGATGGTTTGTCGCCTTCATTATGCGGTAGAGCGTGTCTCCGAGTATCACGTTGCGCATGTGCCCGACGTGCAGCGCCTTGTTTGGGTTGACGCTGGTATGTTCGATGACGATGTGCTGGCCCTGACCGGAATCCGGGTAGCCGTAGCTATCAGGGCTTCTGAGCACTTGTTCAAGCGTGGCCGGCGACAATCGGGAGTAATCAGCCTTAAAGTTAATGTGGCCGCCTGCAGGCTCGACCGACAGCACGTACGTGCCACTGATGCGCGGCCTTAGCAGATCTGCAAGCTCGGCTGCGATCTTTTGCGGCGCCTTTTTTGCATGTTTTGCCAGAAGGAATCCTGCGTTGCATGAAAGATCGCCAAACTCTTTTTGCGGAGGCTCTGACAGGTCAAATTCTACTGCAGGGTAGCCTGTGCCGGTAATAGCCTGCTCGACCAGCTTTTTCACTTCGTCCCGGAATAGCCTGAACGTCACTTTGCCTTCACTCCAAGATGGTTGAATGCGACGTAGTCGATCGCTTCGGCAAGCCCCATCCCTTCCCTCCCTGAGACGACATGAGACGCGTTTTTCTTGACGCTTTCCTCCGCGTGGCCCAGCGCGATGCTGTAGCCGCAGATACCATACATAGGGACGTCGGTTTCGCTGTCTCCTATCGCAACCGTATCTTCAGGATCTGCCTTGAGCATCTTTAGCGCCTCCCGCAGCCCTAGAGCCTTGTCAACGCCCTTTTCGTTGATATGAAAAGCATACTTGCTGTCTGACAGGTAGAGCGAAAGCCCTTGCTCGTCCAGAATCTTTTGGCCCTCCTGTAGGTCAAATGTCCTGAGCATGACGACTTCGGTCATCCTTGGAAATACAGGCTTTATCTGGACGCCGTCGATGCTCTTTTTCAATACCTCATAGCCTTCCATGCATCTGTCTCTGCTTGCCAGCAGCTTGTGCTCCTGTGGAGCAACTGTTATTGCGCCGCCATTTTCGCCCACCGCGATTCGGGTTGTGCCACCAAAGACAGCAAGGACATATGCCTCGATTGACGACCTGCCGGTCACATAGATAACATTGTAGCCCAGCTTCTCAAGGTAACGCAATTTTGCAAGTGCGCCAAGGTGTATCGTCCCTCCACCGTTTTCCGTAAGAGTACCATCGATATCTATAGCAAAGACCTTGATTGCCAAGCGCTGGAATAGAGCTGGGTCTGAACGTTATAAGTGTAAGGTCTAAGCCATGTCCATCGTGACCGAACCTTTCAGTAGGTCGCGAAAGTCGGCGACGTCCTTTGGCGTGATCATCATCGTTGCTGCCGCTGGCGTCATTTGCGGCACTTCTAGCTCAGGTGTAGCTGGGACGACTTTTTCTGGAGGCTTTGTCTTGCCCGGCCCCCTTATCCTCCTGTCTGTCAGTGACTTTTGGCGCTTTATGTCTATCTTGATCTTAAAGCCATACTGGCCGCGGTTGCTCCACTTGTCTACTTCGATGATGTCGCCGCTGCCCACCAGCCTATCACCTTCCGGCGTGACGACGGTAAAGTCGGTCTTGTCGCCCTGCTTTATCGTTGAAATCTTTTCATAGAAATGCTGCCAGTCAAGCGGATTTGTTATCAGCGCCTGCACCGTCAACAAGTCTCCGACAGAAATTTCCTTGATGTAGCTCGAAAGGATTTCGATATTGCATAACTTGGCGTACACATTAGTCTAATGACAATTCTAGAATAAATAACTTTTGGAAATAGATATCGTAATTTGCAATAAGCTTGCTATATTTTTTAAGCATTATAGATAATACATATTTTTATCATGATTAGTGTAATATTTTGTTATTTGTCGAGTTTTGGGAGATCATAGTTCTCACCATTAGCCTTTGCTTTCTTTGCCAGGTATTTCGTGTCCGCGCTGGTAGGCGCGACCTTGTAGTCTTCATCCGACACTTGCTCGAGCGTCTTGTCCTTGCGCTCGCTCATGTACTATTTTGAGCAGCATGATTCTTTACACCATCAAATGCAAACATTATGTTTCATATATGAGCAGATTCAACGACGTAATTAGGGCCCGTCGCCTAGTCAGGACAGGGTGCTGTTCTTCCTTTGGAAAAAGAGAGCACATGCCTCCGGAGCCAGTTGTCGTGGGATCGAAGCCCGCCGGGCCCGCTATCTCTATAAGTTGCAAATGACAATGATCGCCGCTCAATGATGACCTGTTATCCGTGGGAGCGAAATGCGATGAAGAGATCACGACGGTCTGACGAGCAAATCATTCAGCTGCTTTAGTATCCTAGCGGTGGCACCCCAGATCACATTGCCGTTGTAGGTGAACTTGGACGCGTCCCTAGCAAGCCGGTAGTGTTCGGTGTCCGGCTGGATGCTCCTCAGCGTCTCAATTAGAGGAGGATCGATCACTGATTCGACTTCGCCTGCCGCAGTCCTGTATTTTGGCAGCATTTCCTGAACTGTTACAAACGGTACTATAAAGTGGTTTGAAGTCATTGTGCGCACCGCGCGCAGGCTGCCTGCCACCTGATCCGGCGTAAAGGCTATCCCGATCTCTTCCTTGGTTTCCCGCAGCGCAGTAGCAAGGAGTGTGCCGTCGCTTTCAACATACCTGCCGCCGGGAAAAGAGATCTCGCCCCTGTGAGTCTTTAGGTTAGAGCTCCGCTTTGTAAGAAACACATGCGGCTCGTTGTCATGATAGTGGATTATCACGAGTACGGCTGCCGGAATTGCAGACGCAGCATCCGTCGGCACATATGGTTTTTCTGAAAGTGCCGGCTTCAGGGCATAAAGGATCTCTTCCTTGCGCAACAGCTGTTGAAAGCGTCGTGACCAAATATATGCTCTCAAAGCATGCGACCTCGCATTTAATAATGCCCGCCGCCGCTTTTGTGGATTGGCGATGAAGATATCCTATGAGCTGAACCCGCCCAAGATCGTCAAAGGCGAGAGGTTCGATCTGGCTCAGCTGAATGCAGACATGGAGGCGATGGCAGACCGAGCGTCGCAGCTGTCCGGCCTTGTTAGCGGCATCCACCTAACAGATTCGGTGCTTGGCATACCAAGGGTGTCGAGCGTGACGGCCGCCCGCTATATTAAGGATCGCGTTGACGCCAAGATGAGCTGCAGCATCAGGGTGCGGGATCGCAACTTTACTTCATTGTGCCAAGCTGTTTCAGACGCGATACTGATAGGAGTCGACAGCCTGCTTTTGCTCATGGGCGATGAGCCGGCAGACAGGCCTGGCGACTCTGGTTTGCGTCCAAGCACTGCAGTAAAGATGCTAAAGAAGGAGCATTATGATTCAAGCATCAAGCTGGACCTGTCGTTTCCTGCGAAAATCAAGAACAGGCTGACTCCATCTGTGCAGAACAAGCTGCAGGCAAAACCTCATTCACTTGTTACCCAGTCTATTTCTTCGCTATCAGACCTTGGCGAGATAGTGGACCTTGCCAAGCCTTACGGCGTCAAGGTTGCTGCCGTAGTGATGGTGCCATCTGAAAAGAACAGGCAGTCTGCCTCGATAATCGGGCTTGACTGGTCAGAATATGAGAATGATCCAATTGACTTTGTAAAAGAGGCTGCCAGGATTGCAGACAGGGTGCTTCTCACGTCTCCCAACAGCTTTGCTTCAGGGATAGAGCTCTTGAAGAAGCTCAAGTGATGCTGTCGTCGTCCTTGCCGGATATTTCACCTTTCATTGCGTCTATGACCTGTCGGTAGTAGGGCTGCAGGTTTTCGTCCTCCGGCAGCCGCGGCCGGCGGTAGTCGACCGGGATCTCTTTTTTCACGGTCCCAGGCCTTTTGGTGAAAACCACAACCTTGTCTCCCAGAACCACCGATTCCAAGATGTTATGGGTGATGAACATTATCGTCTTTTTCGTCCGCGCCCATATCAGCTGCAGCTCGACGAGCAAGAGATCACGGGTCTGGCTGTCAAGCGCGGCAAATGGCTCGTCCATCAGAAGCACTTCGGGGTCAATTGCAAGCGCCCTTGCAATTGCGACGCGCTGTTTCATGCCGCCTGACAGCTGGTACGTGTAGGCGTCTGCGAACTTGGTCAGCTGCATCATCTCCAAGTACTGCATTGCCCGCTCGTGCCTCTTCTCCTTCTGGATGCCGGCCATCTTCAATCCAAACTCTACGTTGTCAACTACCTTGAGCCACGGGAACAGCGCGTTTTCCTGGAAGACCATGACGCGATCAGGGCCGGTTTCTGCTACGTGATGGCCGTCCAGTATAACTTCGCCTTCGGTCGGCTTATCAAGTCCTGCCAGTATGTTCAGAAGTGTCGTCTTGCCGCAGCCAGAGGGCCCCACAAAACAGACAAACTGCCCTTCGTCTATCGACAGGTTGATGCCCTTTATGGCCGTGATCAGCTTGGTTTCGTTCCCCTGCACGGCGTTGAACTGCTTGCCGATATTTCTGATTTCAAGCTTGGCCATTTCGTCTACACCAAGTCGCTCGTGTCGCCAAACTGCTTCATCTTGTTCATACGCCGCCTGTCAATGAACGTAATGACTCCGCCGGCTACTGCTATAGCCACGCCCACTCCAAGCAGAGACATAAAGCCAAGAGCACCAACAGCTGTGGAGAGGTTGCTTCTGCTCAGTACAGTCTCATAGTCATCTAACAATACCGAGGCTTCAAGCGCCGTGTTTGTCGGATTTGAAAGCACAAGCGTGTAAACCCCGGGTTCAGATATCTCGAAGGGCTCGATCACGATCGGAGGATCGATGTTCTTTTCAATTAACGTGTTGCCAGAAGGTCCCTTTAACGCGATTGCCGCCTGTCCCTCGAAGTCAGGGAACGCAACCACGTAGGCGCCGGTGCTCGCGTTGATGTTTTTTTGCAGTTCAAATGTTGCGCCCGGTTCAACTCTTTGCGTTTCTTCCTGCTCGATATTGTTTACGAATTGCAATCCATAGTAGCCGAGCATTGAAACGCTGATGGCCATCATCGCCCCGCCGGCGATCATCAATATTTGGCCCCTCTTTAGATGCAATCTGAAAATGCGTTAAGCCACGTAATTATATAATCTTATCAAGACTATTTCCGTCTTCACTGATGAAGACGATCTAGAGGAGCCTGTGTCACATGCCTCTGCCCAAGATACGAATTTGAGCAGAGACTTACGAGGTCTGAAGCCATGGATGTGGAATCATTGATGTTTCGCGAGCTTAAGCTGAAGTAGCTTAACTGAACGCTGGTAATTTAGATGGACTTGGCATCAAAATTGCATCGTGAAATACTGCTTATGTCCCGCCAAGTTACCAGAACTGGACAGGTTACCACAGAGTCCGACCTTACCCTTTCTTGATTTATCTACTGACATTTACCACCTTCAGAGATTGCCCGTATTTCTGGTTGAGATAGGGGACGATTATAGATCTCTACATCATCAATGAGGCCTTGAAAATATGACGACTCGTGTGGAATTGACGAGCCAATCCTCAGTGCGTTGTTAAAGGTCTCAGGATGCGGTACACTGCCAGATGTGGCAAGGCCAGACTGTTCAGCTCCATTGATGTACAACTGAATTCCGGTTCCATTGAATGTGAGTGCTATATGTGACCATGTGTTTGGCTGAATTGTAGTGGCAGTATTATTCTGAGACCCACTCACCACGTCTTGCACGAACCGGGACTGGCCATCCTGCCAATACTCTACATTTTCATAATTAAGATAGATCGCCCCAAAATTGCTATTGCTGACATAATCGTTTGATATCAAGTGTTGGTAGCTTGCAGAGCGCTCTGGAGAGACCCAAAAAACAACTGTAAAAGCATCGCCGATATTCATGGATGGTATCTCCACATAGTCGTCAATCCCGTCGAGCCTAAATGCCTGTCCGCCATTGACTCTACCCGGACCAAACGATGCACCATTTTGCAGAGCGCCATCGTTATTGCCCCAGATATCTTCTGCGTTCCCGTCACCGGGCCACCAGCTGATCAATCCCGGAGGCGGGTTGATGCATGAAGTCTGTGGTGGCCTATTTTGTGGGGTTGTAGTAGTAATGGCAGACGCTCTAAATGAGGCTAGCATTTCTTCTATTACTGGAAGGTATTCACCAAGCGCATCTGGCCTTGCTTGAAATAGAAAATCATATACGTTGTTTTGCGCCGATGTAATAGTTCTAATTGCGCTGGTATCACCATAAACAGGGTCATAATATGAGTACTTGATGGATATTGAGGGATTGCCATCAATTGTAGGACCGCTTGTTTGATTCAAGAGTTGAATTTCCGATAGATTGCTTATCGTATCGTCTATTATTCCTGCAGCTACGTCAGATAGTGGCGTATCGGGCGACATATAATAAGATAGGTAGCCGGGTGTATAGACATAGATATCAAAGGCATGGTTGAAAAAGTCTACAGGCTCGACATTGATAAATCGGACAGTGTTGTCACCAAAAGCCCTATTCTCCACATTCCACTCTGAAGGATATTGTATGCTGTTTATTCCAAGTCTGCTGTTTCTGTATGTAGAATAGTCTATGGCCGTATCAGTTGTCGTTATCGTTTGTCCATATACAGCAATAGTGGATAGAGATGATTGAATGCTTTGAGCTAAAAGGAACGTCGTCATCAGTAATCCAAGGATTATTACCGCGACTCTCTTGCATGACATGGACAACTATTGAATTTTGGAGATTTAAGAGATTCTTACATTCTTTTTCTCAATAATAAACGAATCTTGACATAGGAACACTGTGATTATGGAAATTTCAGAAGTCAAGAAAACTAATCAATTTCAAAAAAAAGGCTACAAGATGTTCAGAAATTACCCAGACTGGCTGCGGATGTCCAAGGCGTATTTCACATTCACTCATCAAGCAGGATGGTAGACGAGTTAGCCCCATCAGCTTTATCTGATGGTTCAATGGCTTCATAAATGAAAAATACACATTTTTGCTTCCGTATATTGAGACACAATAAATAAAAGATATACCCTTGTAAATTTTTGTGTAGAAATGTCCCAAATAAGTGCAATTTTGCTGTTAATGCTAGTCATTGTTACATCATCTCTGGGCTTCAACATTGGGGCAAATCCAGCGTTTGCGCAGACCAATGCATCAATCACTGAAACAACAACTGATGAACAAGATGAAGAGTCTCCACGTCCCTTCGTTCAACCAGCACATACAACTGAATTGATATTTAGTGGAAGCACGACTACAGGAATTCTGTTCACAGGCATAATTGACGCAGAGATGGAGGATAGGGGTCAGGGCACTGGTCAAGTATCTCTCCTCCCGGGAGCTTCGGGTATTGTCGTCAGCGGCGACCCTACAAGGGCGGAGATCGATGTTCTCAGCGATATACAGGTTGACCAATCATCAGCCGGCACTCTTACAGTTACTGCTGCTTTTATTGACCCTGCTGGCAGAACTGGCACATATACAATTGGGCCCGTCTTTAGCACAACTGTATCGATAGATGACACTCAGGATACATTCCCTAAATCATATATTACAAATTCTGGAGCCATTACAGTACAATACACAGGTGGAAACCCTATTACAGGTACATTGAATACGGCAAGTTTAGTTATCCGCTAATATACAGTCATGCTGTGGTGGTGTAATATCATACCTTTCAAAAAGAAACTAAAGTGTAACTCATTTATCTGAAGTGAGTTTCTAGAACCGTGAAAAGTGAATTGCCAGACCTTCCGGACTATCCGATATTGGCGTACTCGCTAAATGAGATACTGGCCGAAAAGGTACAGCTTGACGATAGAGCTGCTAGGAACGCAAGGTATAGAATAAAAACCAAGATTGACAACCTGCGCCAGCTTTTACCATTGCTGACAGAGAAAGGGATTTTGACCGAAGAGTTGCGTTCTCTGCAAACAAACGTCTCTGCTAATGAAGACAAAAGTAATCTTATCAAAGGAATTGCGAGAAAAGGATTGCAATTGCTGTCTGCAGAAAATGGAATAGTTCGATAGTTAAGGAACAAGGTATAAGAGTTTGTTCTGCATCTTTCTGAGACAGAGAGAGATGGACGAATCTTCTCAAAAGAAAAAGAGTTTCGACGCGATTGTCACAGCAATAAATATGGCAGTAATGGGAGCTGGGATTGCCGCTGCTGTCGTTGCGGCTAACAAGAGCAAGTCTGCAAGCACAGACGCCGCCAGGATTGAAAAGAGCATCAAAGAACTCAACACCAAGTTTGACAAGATTACTGAACAGTTGAAGACTATGCACCTCGAAGTCAGTGTGGCTACCAAGGAGGCGGAGAAAAAGCCTGAAAGCGCGCAGCAGCCGCACGCCAAGCCGCAGCAGGACGTAATCTATGTCCGCAAGTCGTCAGAGTTTTCATTCTACAACTAGGTTATAGCACAAAGACACTATTCTCGTTTATACCCCAATGCTATCATTTTGATTATTGCTCCTGAAGGTGATAGGTCTGGCTGCGCTGGCAGGCGCCATTGCAGTCGCGGTCGTCATTTTTTTGATTCCGACAAATACTAATCCCGGAGTGCCAAATGTCAGGTTCACCGATTTCACGGCCGACAGGATTGACATAACAGTCGGACAGACTACCAACATTGTGTTCAATGTGCAGAACCTAGAGGACCGCGCGATAACTGACGCCCGCGTCGCAATTGTTATCGAGCCATCAGGCTATCAGCCTTATCTGTCCATTGACAGACCCGCCATAGATCTTCCTGACCTGCAAAGCAGAGATGCCCGCACAGGCCAGATGCAGGCAACGATAACTGCAAACGGCGCGCCTGCAAAAGAGGCTCTGTATACCGTCAAGGGAGTGCTCATGGTCGAAGGTGTGCAATCAGACGTCAGGGAGTTTGAGCTGAGGATACGTCAGTAGCTCTCCTTTTGCCGTAACCTGTCATGCGAT
>JBFLWZ010000064.1:0-10252 GCA_040757615.1 Thermoproteota archaeon
ATATCACGACAAAGGATTTACCACGTGGGATCTTGCAGACATTTACGGCCCAGCGGAGGATTTTATCGGGGATTTCAGGCGCAGGCTGCCAGAGCACGAGCGGCAAAAAATACAGGCACTTACAAAGTGGGTGCCAGAGCCCCGGAGGATAACAAAGCAGACAGCACAGGTAAGCATCGAGCACTCGCTCAGGCGCATGGGAGTCAGCTCCCTAGACCTCGTGCAGTTCCACTGGTGGGACTATAACAACCCGTACTACATTGACGCGCTAAAGTACCTGTCCGATCTTAGAAGCGACGGCAAGGTAAGGAACGTTGGCTTGACCAACTTTGACACCGAGCGCATGCAGATAATGAAGGACGCTGGCCTGCAGATGGTTTCAAACCAGGTGCAGTACTCGATAGTCGACCGCAGGCCGGAGGTCAAGATGGCGCGATTTTGCCAGGACAACAAAGCCAGTCTGCTTGCCTATGGCACTATCTGCGGCGGCCTGATGTCAGAACGATACCTCGGCAGGCCGGAGCCGTACGACTTGGATACTGCAAGCCTCAAGAAATACAAGCGCATGATAGACATATGGGGCGGCTGGAAGCTGTTCCAAGAACTGCTGGCAGCGCTGGACACGATAGCGAAAAAACACCTAGTCAGCATCCCAAACGTGGCCACGCGCTATATCCTTGACAAGCCTGCCGTGGCAGGGGTAATCATTGGTGCGCGACTGGGGATATCAAACCACATTGACGACAATGCACGCGTCTTTGGATTTAGGCTGGACAGCGACGACAATGGCAGAATCGAAGAAGTATGCAAAAAGTCAAACGACCTGTTTGAGACAATTGGGGATTGCGGAGACGAATATAGGTAAAAAAAACTTTTGACAGTCAAACATCCTAAATAGTCAGGACAATAACCATTTCAAAAAAAGAAGCAGCGACCCCAGACTCATTGGGCAAGGGGCCTTACTGCTGCGTCGATGGTGTACGTCACGGTGAATGGCTCTGAGCTTCTCTTGTGGAACACAAGCCCGCTTCCGGCAAATTCAAACGTACCTGATGCAGTCGGCACGTCTCCAAGAACATAGTTGTTGTCCACGATGTTGGTAAGGTGTGAATAGGTTATCGTTGTGCCATTTATCACGGCAGTAGGCGGCGCCCCGTGCTCTGCGTCAGGTTCTTGCGCGGGGTTGTAGACGTGCAGCACTTCAACTTCTATAGGTTTGCTTGCCGTGAACGTGACTCTGCCGGTGTAGATCTTGCCGTCGTCCCTCAGCGGGAGCGCAAACACAACTGCATGAGGCAGGTTCCCCGTATGCGCCACGGGAGCAGCGCTGGACATCCGGGTTTCCTGTATCCTGTAAATCATTCGGTTCTGCTGCTGTGCAGTTGCGCTATTTTGCATTATTGCCGCCACTATTGTGGCTGCCAGCGCGATTGCTAGAACAGCTATGGCCATCGTTGGCCTTCTGATAGTTTCCATGGATCCACTGACATTTGAGTCAATGATATAGCTTCCGCCAACCGGAACAACAATACTCTTGCCGGCCAAAGATTTAATTCGCGAATTGCAAAGCAGTGGACAAGGGAGAAAAAGTGAAAGAAATGTCAGAGATCGGCTCTTGCGAAAACTGCAGGGATAATGAACCCGAGATCTTTACAGCAACCGGCAACTATTGCGTCAACTGCTGGCAGCTGATTACAGAAACAGGGGTCTTTGCTTAGAACTTATCCTTTCTTTTTATAGAAATCTGGCGAGAAGAAGACCCCCACCGGACTTGTATCCGGTGGATTGATGTATGAATCGCCACTGCATATTTTTTTAAGTAGCGCCCATGAGACATTTTTCAGCACCGACGATGTCAGAGCCAGGCAAAGTGGAAGAACTTACGTCTTGGCACACAAATGATGATAATACGAAGAACCTGTACTACCACCACCACGTGCCATGCCCTGTAAAGCCGACGACAGTGGACTGGGTTCTCAGACATAGTACTATTATTACTACTACCCGTGGAACGCCGGGAAAGCACACACGCCTCTGGTGAGGGAGAGATCCAAGAAGCTCTCGGTCGCTGAACCAGGAAAAGAAGTTGCTTTTGCCTGGACCATGTAACAGTAGTAACAGTGGAGCAGGAGGAGGGCGAGGCTATCGGACAAGTCCGATAGCAGTTCACAGGTAATCGTCGTCAGACTCTGCCTGATCTCTCTGATCGTCAAGCTCGTCGAGCCATTCTTCGCCGGTTTTTATGTCCCATTTCATCTCAATATTTGCAGGCTGTACAAGCACGTTCCTTATCAGGAAAACAGCTAGGGGAAGTTTTATCCTGCCTAGGGCGTCTATCTGCTCGCCAGAAAATGCGCCTTTTCCAATCTTGACCCAGCAAAGCGCTGTCGGGTTGGCAAGCATTGCGCCTTCGTATTTTTTCTGCTGGCCGACTTTGCAGGTCAGATAGTCAAATACAAGATTTCCGCTGATGGGTCGGGATATCTCTTTGATTTCCGGGACGATCTTATCCATCAACCTTATGCTTATTTTGTGAGGCCCCTTGTTGAAAACTAGGATGTTGTCTCTAAGGTTGATTTCCCTTAGTGGGACGTATGCCCAGCCCTGCTGGTCGCAGCCTTCTTTGTAATACAGTTCGGTAAGCGCGGCCTTTAGAGAGGGCGTCAGCTCCAGACCCATTTAGCCTGCCATTGAATGTAGCAGGCATAAAACTTTACTCGGGCAACCAGATTGTTTCGCGCCGGCCACCGTTGCCGCCGCACTCAGTGCACATTACAGTCCCAAAGCCCTTGCAATTGTAGCAAGTGTTCCAGCCCGGGGAAACCTTGCCGCTTCCGCCACACTGAAAACAGGTCCTCCTGCCATTGTTGCAAAATGTGCACTTTTTCCATACCTGCCTGCTTGACATTACCAGATTGTCTTGATAATTGACGCCTATTAAGTGTCGCTACCCTAGTCTGGATAGTGTCTACGAAAATAATATTATCAGTACAGAATATTGCCAATCAACCATCAACGGCTGCTTCTATATACAATACGCTGACACGCTAATCATGACAGCGCAAGAAATAACCCATAATGAATCAAGCAGCCAACCACAAATGCCAGCTGAATGGGCCACATTCTTCCACAACGTTGTAACCCAGCTGACGCAAGAAAACGTGGCTCTGACATACGACTTGAACAATGTGAAGATAGCGGTTCCGGGGTCCTCAAACGATGACCGAGAAAAGGCTCAATGGGTGATAGACGGAAGTATCACGGTAAGAGGTACTAGGAGCTCAGGATAACAACCCTCCCCTTTTTTTGAAACAGCCATGCCGGTTGTTTTGACTTTTTGTGCAGCTATT
The DNA here is from genome assembly GCA_040757615.1 of Thermoproteota archaeon. Lineage (GTDB taxonomy): Archaea > Thermoproteota > Nitrososphaeria > Nitrososphaerales > Nitrososphaeraceae > Nitrososphaera. The sequence continues at coordinate 3,351 of JBFLWZ010000064.1, forward strand.
TATGCAAGAATGTCGTAGATCTACTGATGCGCGTTGAAACTGCAAGGAGTAGCAGGGCTGCATCGGACATAATTGCAGCAATAGCAATGGGACTGCTTTTGTTGTATGTAGTCGACGCTGCTGTAGCCATGAGCGCAGGCGAAGAAGGTACTGGGTTTTTACCAATGGATGAAGCCCAAAGGGGCATGATTGTAGGAGGACTCTCAATAATACTCTTCTTTGTGGCATTTGCAATAAACTGGAAAGCAAACAGCATGACTACTGCAATCCTTCTGACAGCAGGTGGCGCTATAATGGGAACGGCAGTACTCGCTGCTACAATGATGGGCGAAGGTGGCGTGGCAGAGATTTCTGCCTCGTTTGCCGGAATAATAGTCGTCGGCTATATGATAATGGGCCTTGGAATTTGGCAGGCATGGAGAATCAGAAAGCACTGATCGGCTGCGAACCTCAATGTTGGTACTTAGTTTTTCTTTCTTTTGCGACATGCCATGATACTGCGCCTAGATTCCTTAACTCTATTCTCTAGTTCATAAATATCAACACGTGGCTCTTCGGATCATGTCCGGATCGAGAATAAAAAATGGCATAGCCATGCTATTTGGAATACTGATACTATCCATAACCCCCGCAATAGTTGGTAGCTCTGCTGCGATACAGCCAGCACTGGCGCAGAATGCAACAACACCTACTTTGAGTAAGCAGAATACAACTGCCGCTCAAGTCAATGAGATTGGGCTGCCAATGCAGGAAGGCTTCTCGGTAAGCGTGCTTGCAACGAACTTTAGCGCGCCGCATAACATCCTCTATGGCCCTGATGGAGTGCTGTGGATTACCGAACGCGTTGGCAAGAACATCATGCGAGTAGATCCAAACACCGGCGACAGGCTCAGTGTCATGCGAGTGCCAAACGTCCACCAGTCAGGAGGACAGGATGGCTTGCTTGGCATGGCATTTGACCCAGATTTTAACAATACAAACCACATCTATGTCGCCTATACCTATGACGCAGATGCTAGCGAGGGAGAAGACCGAGTTGACCGCCGCCTAAAGATTACTAGGTTCACATACAACCCAGAAGGGCAATCGATAGGCGATCCTATGGATCTTATCAGCGGATTATCTGGAAGCAACGACCACAATGGAGGCGGGATGATCTTTGGTCCGGACGGCAAGCTGTACTACACAATAGGTGACCAAGGTAACAATCAGTTTGAACGCTACTGCATGCCAATTAGAGCTCAGTTGCTACCAACAACAGAGCACGCAGAATCTGAAAACTGGACTGCTGCGTACCAAGGCAAGGTGCTCCGAATGAACCCGGACGGCTCGATACCGGAGGACAATCCCGAGATCGATGGCGTCCAAAGTCACATCTTTACCTATGGACATCGCAATCATCAAGGCATTGCGATAGGACCCAATGGCGACCTCTATGTAGTGGAACATGGCGATAAATCCGACGATGAAGTCAATCGCCTTGAGGCAGGCGGGAACTATGGATGGCCAAATGTAGCTGGATACAATGACGATAAAGCGTACCAGTATGCCAACTGGTCAGGGGCAGAGAACTGCCCTGAACTAGAGTTCAACAATATTCCGCCGTTTCTAGAAGGCGTGCCTGTGATAAACGAAAGCGGGTTCAATGACACAGACTTTGTGCCTCCGGTTCGCACATTCTATACAGTCGAGAATGACTATAACTTCTCAGAGCCTGCAGACTGTGGCTATGTGTGCTGGCCGACTGTCGCTCCATCAAGCATCACCCTCTACATGTCAGACGCAATTCCAAACTGGAACGGAACCTTCTTGATGACGACTCTAAAGGGAGGCAGGATCTTTCACCTTACGCTGAGCGAAAACGGCACGAGCCCCGGAAGCGAACCTGAAGAGATATTCCGATCAGAGAACCGCTACCACGACCTTGCGTTTGGGCCGGACGGCCAGACGATCTATGTGATCACCGATTCATCGGGTCCGGTGCAGGCCATTGAGGGCGGACCCATAGCCAACATAACAAACCCCGGCTCGCTTCTGGCGTTCAAATACGAAGGATCAAATCAGACAATGAGCAATGCAGGTCCTGTTACATAGCAGTGGTGGCAAGAGTCTGCCTCCTTTTTGTTTTAACACTATTGTGATATAGAAGACAAGAATATCTGATAATTTGTACATATTTTTAGGCATTGCAAGCATATTTTGAATTGCTGTAAAATGCCAATAGATGCTGCAGAATTTGATGCACACAAGAACCTGAGCACTATTATCACGCAATTTCTCTGTAGAAACAGGGACAAGGGCTTTACCGCCAATGAAATTGCGCAGGCGGTAGGAATCAGGGAAGAGGATGTGACCAATACGATGCTAAAGCTTGGAGTAGCAGACGCTATCAATTCTGTAATCAAGAGGCCTGTTGCTCGTCGCCGATTCAAAATAGAAGACGTGACTATAAACGGAGTCATGTACTACCGCTGCCGCCAGGATAGCGACTATACATGATAGCTGCCGTCAGTTTATAGAAGAATGTCAAAAATGATAAACAGTTAAAGGTAGATTTTGCCAAATTAAGTATTGATCAGTTTTTGGGCTACACTCCGACAAGGACGCCGTCATGGCAGAGAAGGGATGCGGGCCTTACTGCAAGGATGATCCTAGCCTTTGCCATCCTCACTATACTCTATCTCGTATTCCTCAGCGTCCTTGTATACGTTGGAATCAATTTCATTGCAATAGCCGTGATTGCAGGGCTAATGATATTTGCGCAATACTATTTCTCTGACAGAATCGTGCTATGGAGCTCTGGCGCCAAAGTGGTGAGCAGGGAGCAATTCCCAGAACTGCACGACTTGGTCGAGCGAATCGTGGCCAGAAACAACATGCACAAGCCCAAGATAGCAGTGATAAACACAAGAATCCCAAATGCCTTCGCAACCGGCAAGAGCCAGAAAAGCTCGCTTGTTGCTGTAACTACTGGCCTGATGGATCTCCTTGACGAAGAAGAGCTTGAAGGCGTGATTGCCCACGAGCTGACTCACATCCGAAACCGGGATGTTCTGGTAATCACTCTGGCAAGCCTCTTTTCCACAGTCGCGTGGTACCTGATGCACTTTGGCATGTATGGAGGCATGAGTGGCGGATATGGCAGAAGAAATGACAGTGGAGGAGGAATGGCCCTTATCCTGCTTGTTGCCATAATCACCTGGTTTGTCAGCTTTTTGGTGATCCGTGCCATTTCCAGATACAGGGAGTATGCCGCAGACAGAGGGGCTGCTCAGATGACCGGCAAGCCTGTGAAACTTGCAAATGCGCTAATGAAAATCAGCGGCACGATGAAACAGGCTCCTACACGCGACCTGAGAGAGGTAGAGGGTCTGAACGCATTCTTTATCATACCTGCAATATCCGGCGACGCCCTCACCAGCCTGTTTTCAACGCACCCGCCAGTGCAAAAAAGAGTGCAGAGGTTGATGGAAATGGAGGCATCGATGAGTTGAACTTTTTTCGAAGAATACGGGACATAGCCCAGCAAAAGAGAGGCGAGTCAATTGGCCAGGATTCGCAGGCGCTATTTTCACTTTCCTCCTCACACATTACGCTTGAAACCAAGATTGGGCTGGTGTCCACAGGTCGATGCTCGCTTGGACTCAAGGAAGTCAGTGGCGGACACTTTTTCCAGATGAAAAATGAGGTCAAGTCGTTTCTTGACAGCATAAGATCCGAATTTGACCTGATATACAGCATGACTGAAGACTCGTATGGCTACCTGTGGATAACTTTTGAAGCCAAAAAGGTTGAGGATTTGCTTGCCGGGCTTACGGCAGTTGGAGACACTATTCAGGAAAAGGCGTTTGGCGACCACATTTTGGCAGCTGTCTTTGAGTTCCAGAGTAACAGGGACAACTCGTACATCTATTTGATCTACAGCTACAAGCGCAACAAATTCTACCCGTTTGCTCCTGAAGGAAACAGCAAAAAGCGAAGCTCTGAAAAAGAGATGCAGGTCATGGCGACAGTTGGAAACGAGATGCCATTTGAAAAAGACATGACCCTCTGGTATCCCTTGTGGGACCTGCCCCTGCGCCGCTAGCTATTCCAAGAGATCCGGGATAATTCCCTCTCCTCTGAAAATCTGCCTTGCCTCTTCTATTGAAACGTCTGCACTTGGCAGAATGACATCCGATTCGACAATTTCCTTTGGATCTAGCGGCCTTCCATTTTTAGAGACAATTTCTGTCAGCTCTGTCAGTTTTTTCCTGAAACTTTCACTGTCCCCGCTGTTTATGCCATCTGTTATCATTTGCACTATTGAATTGTCGATCTCGTTCAATTTCCTTAAAGTTGAACTGTCCACTGTGTACTGGCCCTGACCCATTATCCGGACAATTTTGGTTCCTTCTTCTTTCTGGCTCATTGCGGTATCTCCTGCTGACCTGTCTTTTTGCCCTTTTTGCGCTCCGCCTTCAGTTTTGCCAATTCCTCTTCAACCGAGCCTTGGATCGATATCTTCTCCAGCTCTGTTTCAATCCTGTCCTTTCCTGATGTATAGTCTGTAAGCGCTCCAGAATCAATCATCTCGTCAAGAGCCGCAGCCTTCGCCTTCATTTTTTCAGTCTTGTCTTCTGCCCTGTTCATGGCCATGCCAACGTCAGCCATCTCTTCAGAGATGCCTGTGACATTTTCCTTTATCCTTACCTGAGCTTCGGCAGCGGTATATTGGGCCTTGATGACTTCTTTCTTTGACCTGAATTCCTCAACTTTTGTTGATAGGCGCTTCTCTGTATGCTCTAGCTTTTGCTGCTCTGCCTTCATGTCTTCGATCTGCTTGTCGAGGCTCTGTATCTGGAGGAGGTTGGCGTTTTTGCGCTCAAGTGCCAGCTTTGCAAGATCCTCTCTGTCGGCGTCAATCGACCGGCGCGCCTGCTCCTCAAGCGTCCTGATGCTGTCCATGATCTTGACCTTTTGCATCTCTAGCCGCTTTTTGGCAGTCACCACTTCGGCAATATCTCGCCTCAACTTGTTCAGAGTCTCAATCTGCTTTGTATAAGAATAATCCAGTGCTTCTCTAGGGTCTTCGTACTTTTCTACCAGTGTGTTTACCTTCTGCTTTACAACAGCAGAAATTCTGCTCATTAAACCCAATGCAGAAATAATATGCATCTAAAAGGTATTAGGGTTATCATGTACCCTGCAATTGCTATTTTGACAGGATGAATTTTGTGATTTTATAGCCGGCGTTTGCCACCTGCCATGTGGCATTAAAGGTCGGCGACTGGTCCCTTGCGTCTTTAATGATTTCAGAGACTCTGCTTTTTATCTCCATGATTATCCCATCCCAGGAGTGTCTCTTGGCTCCATCTAGCACTGCAAGGCCACTAGGGGTCAGCGCATAAAATTTCCTGAAAAAGAAATACAGCCTCCTCTTTGTGATCACGTCAAGATGGCCATTCATTATCAAGTCAGTTATCATTGGAGATACAATCGAGCTGTCAAGCCCTATCATTTTTGCAATTTGCTTTTCAGTTCTGGATTTGACCTTGACGCATTGGAGTATCTGAATCTCCCATTTGCCTAGCTGTTGAACTTTTTCTTCATCCAACTATAAGATGGATGGTCAAACGAGATTAATTAGTTTACCAAAATAAAATGGCGTCTTTCTACATAATTCAGAACAGCCTTTTCTTTACTAGCCATGGCCTCAACAACATTGTAACTGATGGCATTATAACATAGGTCATGAGCAGAACCATCACCACCGTGCCTACAAATGTGCTCAACAAAAAAGGAAGGCCTATTGTTGCCTGTCGTATCTGCGGCAGCAGAACCGATACTAGGACAAAAATGATGCTGATCACAACTATTGCCATCTTGTAGCGGGGCGGCTGCTCCATGACCGCACTGTAGGAACTTGGCGTAAACCAGAATTCAAGACCAGTCTGCTTCTCCACCTTGACTTCGCCTTCAGTCACATCGTAGCTTTTTTCAATCCATTTTCTATGTATATCCGACTTTTCCCATTTTGCCAGATTTTCAAAAGTATCAAAGCGGAAAATTATTATGTATTCAGGGTTTGTTGGATTTGATGGGCGGATTATGTTCACTCCCATGTGGCCTTTAAATTCCATCGCTTCGTGGATAATGCCGTCCATCCATTTTTCAAATTCCTCGATTTTGCCTACCCTCGCTTTTCGCGTGACGACAATTGTAACCGGCCCTTCTTCATCACCTGTTGGCTGCTCTCTATTGCCATGCGGACCGGCTATGCTCATACTGGATTTGCCACTTGCTGCAGCTAAAAGTTGATTTTGCCCATCCTGCCATTTCGGTAATCTTCTATAGCCTGTTCTATCTCGTGTGGCTCATTCATTACAAAGGGCCCATACCTTGCTACGGGCTCATTCAGAGGAACCCCTGCTATCAGGAGAATATCCAAGGGTGAATTGGACGATTCATTCTTTATCGATATTTCGTCTCCTTCAGAAAAGATTACTACTTGTCCCTTAGCTGCGACTTTGTCGTTGGATCCAAAAAGCCCTGTTCCCTTCACCACATATGCAAATGCATTGTACTCAGCTGGAACATGTTGCTTGACCTCGCTTTTAGGCTGCAGGGTAAAGTGCACATACATTATGGGCGTCCTTGTTTCTATTACTGCGTGGGCTCCCAGCGCCTGACCAGCAATCACCTTTGCAGTCACTTTTCCATCGGGGCTTTTACCCTGTGGAATCATTGATCCCGGGATTTCCTGATAATGCGGCTTTATCATTTTGTCCCGCTTTGGCAGGTTGACCCAGAGCTGAAATCCGTGTATCCTCCCGCCGCTGCGCACAATTTCATCATCCGGCATTTCGGAATGTATTACTCCAGAGGCAGCAGTCATCCACTGAACATCGCCCGGACCTAGC
>JBFLWZ010000065.1:0-10073 GCA_040757615.1 Thermoproteota archaeon
CAAGATATCCGAAGAAGTCGAATCCGTCAAGAGAGACATGAACTCGATTAAGGAAGACATGCAGTCGCTCAAGACAGACATCAAAGATCTCAGCTCGACATTTGAATCATCGCTTGTAGAGTTGAAGGCATTCCAGTCTGAAATGGTAAACCCAGTCAACTTTATGAGAAAATACTTTGAATTGCTCGACATAAAGAACGTTTCTGATCCTGTGAATGCAATGATGCCCATCGAGCAGCTGGTGAACAACGGAGGCATCTCTGATAAACAGGGCACTAACACGACTTCGGATCCTCGCGCCAGGGCGGCGGACACGGTCGAGACTTGCAACGGTAACGGTGATGCAAAGATTATTGAAAGTCAAAAGGGGGCTTTTGGCGCCCGCAAGGCAGAAGCGCAGGCAGCCGAGGAATTCTCAGCCGAGGATGTTTATGATATGGTGAAGCAGCAGCGACCTGAAGCCTTAGAAGATGAGGAATACGACTCCAAATATCGCAGGCGCACAGCCTCTCCAGATGTTGTAGAGCGTGCCAGAATAAAGAGCAAGGGCACTATGAGGAAAAGATCGGCAATTGGCGACGAAGATCAGGAACTGTTGAGGAGCTCGCTTGAATGCGGCCTGACTCCGGGCAAGATAATGTCGATCGTATCCATCGTAGACGAGATACTGGCAAGCATGGGCCCGGACGGCATAGAGCTCATTCTGGAACAGTATCGGGCAATTGGATTGAAGCCTGAGGAAGAGCGGCTGATCTACGGCGTGGTCAAGATGTTAAATGAGTCCAAACTGCTAACAGATGACATCATTGCCATGCTCTATCGATTTGGCCAAGTTCTTGGTATAAACGACCAAGACGCCGAGCTCCAGTACATGAAGATTGTTGCCAACAAGCGTGACAAAAAGAAGCACATGGCCCGTGATCTGACACCAAAAGGAGATGAGTAATTGCGATGGGCAGCCTCATCATAAGCGAGGGCATAATCTTGATAGCATCCATCATAATCGCCGCTGGCTTTTCAGTGACGGTGCTGAACCAGATGGGAGTCTTCAAATCAACTCTTGCTACTGCAGGTGCAGCTGAAAAAGAAATTGCGCTCACTAGGATCAAGGTCCTTTACGCCACAAACTCGTCTGATAGCCAAGTAGACCTGTGGGTCAAGAATATTGGCACCAACCAGATCGTCGCGCTGGACAAGGTGGATGTCTATTTCGGTGGGCTCAATTACGTTCAGCTGATACCGTACAATTCAACATCTGTCCCGTCATGGGAATACGCCGAACCGGAAACCGTCTGGCCGGCGAAAGAGACTGTCGAGATCAACATATCGTATGACAGCACTCTCGAGAGGAATGTCAACTATGTGGTAAGGATATCAACTCCAAATGGTGTTAGCGATGATTACATCTTTTCGATATCTTGATGGAGGAATGGGCAAGTGGGACTCAGCGCCGCTATAGCTGGTGGGATAATGATGACAATGATATCGATCATGCTATTGATGGCAATACCCGCCATAGTCAATGCAAACGTGTCGATGAACCACGCCTATTCAGAGCGGGTGCAGCTTGACACCGAGTACCTCAGGACATCTATCAGCATAAGCTCGCTCCAAGCGTCGCCTGCAGACGACACTGTCACCATAACCGTCACCAACGACGGGTCAGGCAAGCTTTGGAACTACCAGAAATTCAGCCTGTTCATAACATATGATGCGCAGGTGTCGCCTTCGCAAGAGGAAAGGCGGACAGAAGAGCTCGTATACCAAGGGATAACACAGAGCGTCGATGCAGGCAAATGGGGAATAGATGGATTCGTAGATGACGGAGTCGACCCCAGAATCGTAAACCCCGATGAATCCTTTACAATAGTTTGCAGGCTTGGCTACAACATCACTGCTGCGGCAGGTGACCTGTCCGCGGTGATTTCAACCGACAATGGCGTGACTGCTACCAGATCAGTGGTGATCTCATAATGGTGATAATTACAGTCTCGACAAGCAATGAAGAAGTGGATAGGCAGATGGGAGGCGGTCTCCCGCTCCCTTCGCTGATCCTGATTGAAGGGGACCACGGTACTGGCAAGAGCTCGATGGCTGCCCAGTTCATGAATGGCCTGCTGAAATCACAGAGAAAAGTGCTGTTCATAACCACAGAGAGCACGACAAAGGACTATATCGAAAAGATGAAAATGATAACCTACGATTTTAGGAAGGACTTTTTGAGGAACAAGCTGTCCATACTGCCCGTCAATATCGACGGCGTTTCTTGGTCTGCGGCTAGGTCAAAGCAGCTCCTTCCTGTAATAGGCAAGTACATGAGTATCAATTCGAAAAGGTTTGACGCAGTCATGATTGATTCCTTATCGGCCCTTACAATGCATGCAGACACCAGCTCGACACTAGACTTCTTTACAAAATGCAAGAACTTTGTCTCCAAAGGCATGACAGTCATCATTACCATCCACCCAAAGGCAGTGCCAGAAGAGGTGGCTATGCGGGTGAGGTCCACGTGCGACGGATACATGAGGATAACCCCCACTACCATCGCCGGCAAGAGCGTGAAGGTAATGGAAATAGTCAAGCTGATAGGATCTTCGTCGCAGGTGAGCTCGCAGTTCAGCTTTGATGTCGACACGTCCTTTGGAATAAAGATAGTGCCACTATCGATGGCAAACGCATAGGAGAAAAATGAGAGAAATGAAAAAGAAATCATCTGATCTGTGCTTGGTGCAACGTTTGGTGCACCTTTGCTGCAAAACATGGAGGCTGGGCAATTGCTGGGGCTAAAGAAATCAGCTGTTGTAAGCGAAGACCCAACTCAGACTCCATATAAGAAGTCACTAATCCCGAGGCGCGTAGACGAGACCATCGTATATTTTTCCTTGCTCCTGTTTGGAATATCTACTGGACAGATCCAGCCTTCCGACCTCATTAAGACAGCAGGAAACACCAAGCAATACGGCTACTATTCGCAAACTCTTGCAAAAATCCACCTTCTCGGAGTCAAGTGGCAGTACGGCCTTGCTAAGGCATGCGAAGTTGTAGCTAACGAAGTAAAGGCGGAAGAATTCAAGCTTTTGCTGATGAAGATGGCGCAAGTCCTGAGGCTGGGCGAAGACCTGAGCATATTTTTCGGCCAGGAATTGAATGCCGTCATGCATGGCTATATTGCAATGTACGAGAGGTCGATGAGGTCGCTTGACATGCTGTTAGAGATGTACTCGACAATGATGTCAACGTCTTCTTTTCTAGTGGCGTCAATGGCGCTCCTCACAATGATCTCTGGCGGAGGAGATTCGTCGCAACTCGTCATCACAGTTACGATGGCAATTCTCACGGGTCTGGCTTCTTTCGTCTTCATGGCATTCTATTTGTTTCCAAAGGATCGCATAATGATAAAGGAAGGTCATCCAGATATGGTCAAGATAAAAAAGATATTGATGATGGGGCTTGGAACCGGAGCATCGATCGGAATCGGCCTATCATTTCTGAATATTCTGCCGATGCCAATTATCATTGCAATTGCAGGCGCCCCGCTAATACTCCCAGGCATCCTTGCCCGCAAGCTTGATGCCAAGATCAGAAAGCTAGACGATTATTATCCATCGTTTGCCAGGCACTTGGGCGACGTGTACTCTACAGTCGGCTCTCTTGGGCAGTCCTTAAAGTCGGTGCTCAGGAGTGATTTTGGCATCCTGACAAAGCACATTGAGTCAATGGCCAACAGGGTTATGAGCAGGATAAAGATCGAAGACTCTTTTGACCTGTTCTCAAAAGACACCGGCAGTGTATTGATTTCTGCCGGAAACGATGTGATGTCAAATGCGTTGGTAAAGGGGGCCAATATGCTTGAAGTCGGATCGAAACTATCTGACATCACTACCAAGTTCCTCGAGATAAGAAAAAAGAGGATGCAGTCTGCAAAGGCATTCGAGTCCACCATAATAATAATGCATGTTCTGACTCTGGCGGTTTTCAGTCTAATAAATCGCCTGCTGAACTTTCTTCAGCAGTATTTCGCGATGCAGCAGTCAATTGGTGGAGAGGCCTCGGCCGTCTTGGCAATCGCGTCCGGCGACACGACGCTCATGAGTATGATCCTGTCTGTGCTCATAATTGCCCTTTCAGGAGTTAACGCCATGGCACTAAAGGTTTCGCAGGGAGGCCTGTTCCACACAATATGGTTCAACATGGCGATACTCCTAAGCGTTGGGGGAATCGTGGTTTATGGCGTGGACATGTTCCTAGACGGCATGATAGGCAACATACTGGACATCACTGACACGCTTGAAGCCAGCACGGGGGTAAATGGTTAAAAAGATGCAAAGCGTCGACCAAACAGACAATTGGGGACAGTCCCAGACGATCGATCCCAAGCTTGTAGAGCAGATGCAAAAAGTCCCGTATCTTATGGAATATGTAACGGGATTTGTGCAGAAAGGCAACCCATCTCCCACATTCCATGAAAAGATAGACAACAGCTTCAAGAGTCGGAGAATGCCGAACCTGATCTACCCGATCAGTGAGAACAACTTTATCCACATCAACGCGTACGCGTCTGGTGGCGACGGATATTTTGAATACGTTGTGATAGGCCCTCCTGAGCCGGATGCCCGGCTGCTTGCAGCAGTCGACAGGATGTTTGCGATGTATGCCGGCTCATGGAAGCCACCAGACCAATTGCAGGAACGGTTCATGGTAGTAGGCAACTTTCTTGACAAGATATGCGTCAAGTCTCCAACACCAGTGCAGTACGACAAGATAGATGTAAAGAAGGTAAAGACAATCACAGTGTATGAAAAGGAATACGAGTATCTCAAGTACCATTTCGTGACTAAGAGGGTAGGCCTAGGGATACTAGATCCTTTCCTCACAGACCCGCATCTTGAGGACATCTCGATCGTAGGCGCCGGCAATGTGTACATTGTGCACAAGATTTTCGGCTCACTGAAATGCACGGTATGGCTGACTACAGACGACATTGACGACATGGTGATAGGCATGGCAGAGCAGTTTGGCAAGACGATATCGCACGCTAGGCCGCTTGTAGACGCCACCCTCCCTGAAGGTTCTAGAATCAACATTGTGTTTGGCAAGGACGTGAGCAGGAGGGGAACGAACGCCACCATCAGAAGGTTTGCGAGTGTGCCGATGTCAATCACCCAGATCATCAACTCAAAGAGCCTTGACGCCCGCGAGGCGGCCTACATGTGGATGATGGTGGGTGAGGGCATGAGCTGCTTTATTAACGGCGAAACTGCATCGGGCAAGACCACGACCATGATGGGGATCACCCAGTTCATTCCTCCTACTTGGAAAATAGTCAGCATAGAGGACACTCCTGAAATCACATTGCCGCACAAAAACTGGATCAGCGAGGTCACAAGAGACACAGGAAGCCCGTCTTCAAGCGTTGTTATGTTCGACCTGCTCAAAGCAGCGCTTAGGCAAAGACCAAACTACATCCTTGTAGGCGAGATCAGGGGCGCAGAGGCAAACATCGCATTCCAGGCTATGCAGACAGGTCACCCGGTCATGAGCACCTTCCACGCGGCCCAGATGTCGTCGCTTATCCAGAGATTGACGGGCGAGCCCATGAAGATTCCCAAGCCAAACGTTGAAAACCTGAACATTGCTCTTTTCCAAGCGGCAGTCCAAGGAAAAGACGGCAAACCCGTAAGGCGTGTTCTGTCGATAAACGAGATCGTTGGGTACAACGGAGCCGCTGACTCGGTAATGTTCGTCCCAGTCTTTACTTGGGAGCCGGCTTCAGACACTGTGACGTACAGGGGAAAAGGAAGTAGCAACCTGTTCCTCACAAAGATACTTTTGAAAAGGGGACTTTCAAGAAAAGATGAGAGCAGTCTTTACGACGAGCTTGAGCTGCGCACAAAGATCCTAGAGATCATGATAAAGAAAAAGATATTCAACTATTACGATGTCTATGATCGCGTAGTTCAGTCAAAGGAAATAGGGCTTGAAAAGTTCAAGAAGGAGCTAGACGCGCTCTAGGCTCTTTGGTAGACCCTTTCCTTCGGGTAGACGGTCTTGAAGAGTGAAAACGCCCTTCCCATCATTATTTCGGACTGACCCATGACGAAATATCCTTTTGGCTTCAAAGCGTCATAGAATTTCTGAAGCAGCCTTTCCCTGCTCCCACTGTCAAAGTATATCATCACGTTCCGGCACAGGATCACATCCAGATCTGATGCAGGAGGCGCTGACTTGTCAAGATCGTTGACATTATAAACAACTGAGTCCCGGATCTTGCTGTCAACCTGCCAGGAATTTTCTCCAACCTTACGGAAATATTTTGCCTTCAACTCTGCGGGCATGTTCTTTAGGCTCTTTTCTTCATATATCCCAGCAGTGGCGACCATGATAGAATCAGGGTTGATGTCGGTTGCAAGTATCGAAATGCGCTGACCCGATATTCTCTGTAATTCACTGGCAACAATTGCAACGCTGTATGGCTCTTCACCTGTCGCGCAACCTGCACACCATATCTTTATTTCATTTGATAATGACGGCAAGATATTGGATTTTAGCAATTCAAACAGTTCAATATCCCTGAAGAACTCGGTCACGGTCACAGAGAACAGCGAAGTCAATTCGACGTATTCCTTTGGATCGCTTGACAGCAGTCGGTCATATTCCCGATAGCTTTGTATCTTTTTTGCCCGCATTCTATGCTCTATTCTTCTTACAAGAAATGAGGTTCTGTACTTCTGAGTGCCGTCGCCGTCAGCAATCCTGCGCAGTATCAGTTCCAGATCTGGATCGGGTATCTTTTCCATGGCGGACATCAGATGATCGCCTCGGACGTACTACTTTTCACGACAACCGCGCCTGTGTTTACATCCAATCTTACCCATCTTCCCTTTGTCGAGCCAATGCTTTCGGCAATAACTGGAATCTTGGAAGAAGCAAGGAGCGACCTGATGCTAGAATAGTTGCGCTCCCCTATGCGAAACATGTCTGCGTTGCTGTTTTCATTCGTGAATGTCTTAGCCCCGCCCACGAGTTTTGCAATTAATATTTCTTTCCTCGCACCTTTTTCATTCATGTTTTCCAAGAGGGCGCTTAAAGCGTGATCTGCGTACTTTGCCTCGTAGCCTTCAGCAGGTTGGTACTTGCCCTCGCTGCTTGGCAGCATTACATGTGCAAGGCCGCCTATCTTTGCCTCCGGTTCATATATGCAGAGCGCAATGCAGGACCCGACAAAAGTTGTAAGTGCAGAATTCTGCAGGTCGCTGACGGAAAATGATCCCATCTTGACATCAATGTCGGATATTCTCTGGGAACTGCTCAGTTTCAATGTCATCTACCCTTGCTTGCGCGAGTAGAGGTTGCCAGCTTTCTTGCGTCCGTGATGCCCATTACAGTCAGAATCTTGATCCGCATACCAGTGACCTTGCCGACAAGTTCAGATTCTGACATCACTAGCATGTTTTCAACGGCTGCAATGTCGCTTATCGGAAATTCGATTATGCCGCTGATCGTGTCAATGGCAAAGCCTGGAACCGAGCAATTCATCTTGAATCCAGTATATTTTGACATGTCGTTTAGAAATGAACCTGCAAACAGGATGTTACCAACTTCTGAAATCGACGATCTGCCAAGGCTGTCTAGCTCTCGAAGGTCATTGTTTCCAAGCAGCCTGCGTGCGAGCTGCCTTGCTTCTTTGTATGTCAGGAACAGAAGCATTCCGACTGTGACGTCACCATCAGCCCGCAAGTAAACTGCGCAGAGCTCTTCGCTGAAAAGCCGTACCAGCTGGTCGATGTACTCGGGCCGGACTTCGCTGATCCTGCCAAAGGAATAGACATACTCTTCACCTGTCATCATTGTCAGAGATTTTGATGTGCCAGATGTCAGCATCGATATTGTCGAGCCCAGATTCATTATTTCAGCTTCAGATATCTTCGACCCATTCATTGGAATCACACTTTCTTTGCGTCCAGCTGCGTCGAATCGAGTATCAGCGCCACCTTTCCGTCTGAAAGGATTGTCGCATCTGTCGGGACATTTGCAGAGTTGTAACCAATCCTGTCGATGTGTTTTAGCACAATGTCTTGCTTGCTTTCAAATGAATCTACAACCAGGCCGAGTGGCTTGCCTCCTTTTTCCACAACTATCACGGTCGTCTTTTCGCTCATCCCCTGTCCCTTTTCAATTGCTTTGGACACGTTGAGTACTTCGGACCCATACACCAGCGGGACTACCTGTCCCCGGAACATCATCATGGGCTTGCCGTGAATTCTCTGCACTTCGCTTTGATCGAGCTGAATGGTCGACAGCACTCCTGAAAGAGGAATGATGTATTTTTCATTCCCTATCCTTACCAGTAGACCGCCAATAATTGCCAAGCTAAGCGGTATGGTCAGCGTAAAGGTTGTTTCCAAGTTCTTTTCAGTCTTGATCCTTACCGTTCCCCCCACAGATTCGATCTTGTCTATGACGACATTGACCCCGACTCCTCTGCCCGAAATGTCTGTCACTTTCTGCGCGGTAGATAGACCGGGTGAGCCTAGGAGATCAACCACATCCTCCGGAGTCATGGCTTCGGCTTCTTGCCGAGTGATGAGGTGTTTTTCAATCGCCTTTTCCTTCACCTTCTCAAGATCAATCCCCCTTCCGTCGTCAGACACCTCTATTGACACCTTATCCCCAAGCCTAGAAGCCTTTAGCTTGATCGTCCCGTGCCGCGGCTTGCCCAGCTTTTCCCTCTCGATCGGAAGCTCTATACCATGATCCACAGAATTTCTCAGTATATGCAAAAGCGGGTCCGTGATCGCGTCGAGCACAGTGCGATCCAGCTCTATCCCAGTTCCTTCCATTTCCAGCCGGACCTCCTTGCCCTGACTTGCTGAAAGGTCGCGGACCATGCGAGGAAAGCGATCGAATATCTGCTCGATTGGCACCAGCCGGATCTTCATCGTCTGGTTCTGCAGGGTATTGATCAGACGTTCTAGGTTTCGAAGGATCTGCCGGGGTTTGCCTGTCTGTTGCTGCGAATCAGTTAGAACTTGCTCCAGCCGCATCTTGGCTATCATTATCTCGCCTACAAGATCCACAAGCGAGTCCAGATCGTCCATTTTCACTCTTATTGTCGGAGTCTTGTGGTTCTGGTCAGATAGCTCGGAATTTTGCTGTGATGAAATTGAAGAACCAGAAATCCCTGTCGCTTGGGCGTCGGAATTTGGCTTGTCATCTTGGCTATTAGATCCGGACATTGCTTTTTCGAATCCTTGCATGAATTCTTTGATATCTATTGTCTTTTTGTCATTGTTTACCATTTTGTCCAGCAGATCAAAAGACCTAAAGAGAAAGTCGGCGAGTCTAGGTGTCAGACGCTCTTCTCCCTTCCTCAATCGGTCAAAGAGCTCTTCGATGGCCTTGCACACGTACCTTATCTGCTCATAGCCCATCGTCGCGGCCATTCCTTTCAGAGTATGTGCCGCCCGAAAAGCAGAGTCGAGATGCTCCTTGTTGTCCGGCCTTTGTTCAAGCTGGAGCATTGCTTGATTCAGCTTTTGCACATGCTCTATTGCTTCCTGTACAAATATTTCACGGTACTTTGAGAAATCATCAGACATGTTGAAGCTCCTCCCTTGCTTCGTTCTTTTCCATGTCTCCGATTGCCCGAACAATGGCTTCAGCCATCTTGTCAGCAGACATCATTTCGTCGACTGCCCCCAAATCATACGCGGCTTTTGGCATTCCAAAAACTACAGAGGTCGTACTGTCTTGCGCGATTGTCCTACCACCTTTTCTCTTGATCATCTTCATGCCAAACGCGCCGTCCTGACCCATTCCTGACAATAATACTCCCAGAGTGTTAGGTCCAAACACATCAGAGGCACTCACCATGGAGACATTTACTGAGGGCCTGACGCACTGTCTCTTTGGTGACTTGTCAAGCCTGATGATTCCGCTCCGTGTTACTGTCATATGGAAGTCGCCGGGGGCAACGTAGGCATGGCCGTTTTCTAAGAGGTCTCCATCCTTTGCTTCTCTGACTTTGAGTTTCGAAATGCTGTTTAGATGCTGGGCAAACGCAGAAGTAAATG
>JBFLWZ010000066.1:0-9915 GCA_040757615.1 Thermoproteota archaeon
TACTGATGCATCCGGATCAGGCTCGTCCATGTCTGCAGCTGACAGCCTGTCGGTGTCTGAATCAATTGCGATGCGCGTGTCAAAGGAAATGACAGAGCAGATTGCCTTGTTTGAAGCCGCTGCGGCAACCATGTCCGCGACAGACCTGAGCGACAGTGTTGCAGTGTCTGACGCGATTTCGCTGGCTGCTTCCAAGGGAGTATCTGACCAGATGGCAGTGGCAGACGAGATAGCTATTGCAGTGGCAGTCAGGGTCAGCGATCAGCTGGCTGCGTCCGACTCGATTATAGGAGAAACAGCAGGGGAAATATTTGCCTCTGATCAGCTTGGCATGGAAGAGATCATAGCGATCAGGGTGTCAAAGCATCTGGCTGACAGCATGACGTTATCTGACGCGGTCATGACCGCCGGATCGACCACTATGGCAGAGGTGCTTGCCATGACCGACGCGCTGGCCACTTCTGTAGTAGCTGTGAGGGCGGTCTCTGAAGGTCTGGCTATTGTAGATGACGTCTCAGATGCACCGGCCATAATCGTCGCAATAGCAGAGCTCATGACAATGACAGACAGCTTTACAGACATCTCTGCTTCATTCAGCCTGAACCTTGCCCAGACGATCGTACTCGCCCAAGGCTTTGCCACCGACTTTAGTGGCGTGTTTGACCAGGCGGACAGCGAAGGAATCATTATCGGTGACAGCGTGGTATTAGAGCTGGAAACCGTCGGTTCGGTTTCAGAGTCGATGGCGATGCATGACCAGGTGTCTGCAGCTGTTGAAGGCCTAAGCCGCGATATTGCAGAATCAATGCAGGCAAGCGACTGGGTGCGCATGCTCGTGATCCGCCCGCCGCCTCCGCCTCCGCCCTCTGTAGGCACGATGCCAGACATATTGATAACCGAGACAGAACACCTCGAAGAATTTGAGGGCCTTACAGACCCGATGCAGGCCGAGCCTGTCGCAGGAGACTGGGATATCTCCGGATTTGATGAGGAAGGCATGGAGGAGATGCTTGACAACATGAACATGACAACGTATGATGTGAGCCTAGAGGCTAACAGCGGCGACATTGACAACTTGACCATGGTGCTGCCAACGTTCTGGGTGTCGATGACAGAAACATGGGCAGACGACGCGGCACTCCTCACGCCGGTGCTTTCCCACATGCCTGCAGGTGCAGAGGTGATAGTGCCGGTAAACATAGAGGCGAGCTTGGACGCAGACAGCAGCAATGACATGCCGGGCAACATGACGGTGAACTTTACCACCGCGGAAGACTCGACCAACTTTGCAATGCTGATAACGGTGCTCAACGACAACCCAGAAGAAGACATCGCAGACGACCCTCCAAACGAATTGCCGGCGTTCTTTATCGATGTGACGGTAATAGGCGACTTTCCAGGAGCAAGACCCGATTTGCCGGGATTCTTTGAAGAGCCGCCCCAGCTCACCTTCACGGTGACAGAAGAGTGGGCCGTCGAGCGCAACGTGGAAAGGGGTCTAGGCGACTGGCCCATAATAGGCCTGTTCCTGCTGGACGAAAGCACCGGCGACTGGATAGAGTTGACCGAAGATTTGAGCCAGGTGTCCGCAGAAGGGAATACGTACACGTATACGGCAACTCTGCCCCACTTCTCAACCTACGTCGTCACAGCAGGAACTGTAACTCCGGAAGAACCCAGTGAAGGAACCGACGAGGAAGAACCTTCAGAGGGCGGAACTAGAGGACCTGTAATCGTTAACCCTTCAGAATCAGTCTATCCGCCTGACGATTCAGGCATTCCTAGCGAAGGCAGGATCGTAATAAAGGACATTGTAGACTCGCTCGCATTAAGCATAGCACAGCAAAAGCCTCTGCACCAGCGCGTGATAACCGTACACAACGTGACTGTTGCGGTCAGTTTGGCCGACCTGCAGGCTTCTGGCATCGGCACTGCCATCGCTACGCTGGACTTTGAAATCGCCAACAGGAACAGCGCGGAAGAGCAGCTGACTCTCAGGTACTGGTATTCCGACCCGACCACAGGGCAGACAATCTATGAAGACGTGCAGCAAGTCACGATAGAAGCTAACGATTCCATCACAAGATCATACGACGTGCCGTTCTATTCAGAGGGGGTATTTGACCTTATGATAGAGGCAGAATCTGACGACGGGACACTGGCGTCAACAGACATTGTGGTCAACGTTCCCTGGTTGGCAATATACCTCTACGTGCTGGTGGCGGCTGCTGCGATAATCGTCGCCGTATCGGCGTTCTACGTACTCTTTGCCATGCGCCGGCGCCGCAGGTCCGATGACGAGGATGAGCTGCAATGACAGTCGCCAAGGCAACAGGATATTCGCTTCTTCTTTCCTTGCTTTTCCTCTATGTCGCACCGGCGCTCCAGGAACCTGCCGACGCTGCAGTGTTGGAAGTCGTATCCAGGCGCTTTTCAGCAGGATACATGCCTGTTATTGGCAGCTATGTAGAGTATGAAGTCGCACTTGCAAATGTAGGCGCCGGGGTGATCGAAGGCCAGTCCTTGCATGTGGTGGTTGTATCTGATAGCAACAAGACGCGGTCCGCAGCCTCGTATTCGGTGCAGGAGCTCAGACCGGGTGAAAGCAGGACGCTGTACCTGGGTCCGTTCAAGATCGAGGATGGAGGCAGACACCAGCTGCTTGCAGAAATGGACGGAGTTTCGCTTCAATACGAACCAGATTCATTCACCAGTTATGGGCAGAAGGCGGTCCAGACCATCCTCATTGCGATTCCATTGATAGCGGCGGGTGCTGGCGTGGTGGGCTTTTCTCTATACAAGAAGATAGGGGCTGTATGAAATTATTTTAACTGACGCGCCTTTATAACTGCAAGAAATAGCTTTTCTATTGTCAGCTGACCTTCAATGATACCCGGCATCGACTTTGAGCTAGTCCGCATCCTGATCGCGGCATCTATGCTTGGGGCCGCCTCATTCTTTGATATCCGCAAGCGCGAGGTGAGCGACTTTTTGTGGGTGCTTTTTGGCATCACCGCAGCTGCGGTTTATGCTATCGAGTTTGCATATGGAAACACTTTTGATCTATTCATTACGGGAGTCCCGATCGTCATCGCGGCAGCGGTTTCTTTTGGCATCTACAAATCAGGGCTCTTTGGCGGTGCGGATGCGCTTGCCTTGGTCACTCTTGCGGCCATACTGCCAGCCTATGATGGAGGAATCATGGCAGGGATCCTGTCAGTGGAAGGCACCTTCATGCTGCATCCAATAGCCCCAATTGTCGTGCTCTCTAACGCAGTCATACTGTCAGCCTCTATGGTAGGGGTCAACTTGGTCGGCAATGCCGCTTATGCGTCGAAACATCCGGGCAGGCTGTTTGAGGGTCTTGAGCATGAATCGACAGGCAAAAAGGTTATCGCTGTATTCGTAGGCTATAGGACGAGAGACACGCCGGAATATGCATTTCCAATTGAACAGACGGTTGAGGGCAGAAGGCAATTCAGCTTTGCGCCAAGAAACGCCGAGACAGCGGAATATGAGTCCAGACAGAACGTATGGGTGACCAGAGGCACGCCGTTCCTTGCCTTCATGCTCGCAGGCTTTGTAGCAATGCTATTTGTCGGAGATATTGCAGGCATTATCTTGAGAGCGTTCCTCTAGCCGCCTCATGCTATCTCGTGCGGCTGGCTACTTAGCAAGTTAAGGGTACATCTTTATATGTATCCTTTTTCGATACTGGCTTGACGCACCTTGGCCATCATAAATGCAAAAGTCGACGATAACTTGGTTAAAGAATTCCGCCATGTCATATACGAAAAGCACGGCCTGAAAAAGGGTGACTTTAAACATGCCCTTGAAGAGGCAATGCTCGACTATATCCGCAAGTATGCTGCAGAAAAGGCGACCAGTCAGAAAGAAACCGTTACCACAATACAGTAATCAGGTTTCGTCCTCTTCTTCCTCTTCGTCTTCGAAGTCATCTTCTATTGTTTCTTCCGTTGTTTGTTCCGTCACGTCAGCACTAGTTTCTTCGACAAGCGATTCTTCCTCTTCTACAGGCTTTGGTTTTCGGAGAAAGTAAAAGCCTCCACTTGCAGCAGCGACTCCGCCAAGTATGGCATAGGTTGTCCATGAAGGAAGCCCAAGTGTGCTGCCGAGCACGGGTATCGGCGGGAGGATGGCACTTGAGCTGTCAACCTCGAACACCTTACTGGTCCTCGACGGTTGGTAACCGTCCTTGTAAGCAGTGACCATGAGCGTTAGGAGGTTTGAAGACTGGTCCGCAGCGGTCGGCGTGTATACAAATGATGCCGTCCCAGTTTCGTCGGTGGTCACACTTGACACCAGCATTAAGCCCTTCGGGCCGCTATCTTCCACCTGAACAGTCGCCCCGGAGACAGGTATGCCGTTTGCATCCTTTACAGTTACCTGCATCAAGGTGGGCTGGTTGTACGCAAGCATCCCAATTCCATTGTCGATCAGGACTGCGTTCATCTGTTTTTGGTATGGTCCGATTACAAGTTCTTTAGATATTCTTGTAGGCTTGAAGCCGTCCTTTAGCAGGGTGGCGTCTACAGTGAAAGTGCCAGGATTTGCAGACATTACCTGCATAGTGGCCAGATACGTGTTGCCAGCAGGCTTAAACGATGTAGCATTGCCCACCAGCTGGAGGCCGGAAGACGCTCCCCATGTTATGGTTACGCCCTCTATGGGAGTTGACACAGTGATCGGGATTGGAACAGAGGTAGCAAAGGCACTCGAGCCGACGAACGACGCGGGTAGCTCCACCACTACAGGCACTAGCTCGGCTGACGACGCTTGGAGGCCGTCCGCAGTGGCATAGATCGTAAAGTTGTCAGCCCTTCCAAAGGTTGCGATGTTAAAGTTGGCAAATGACTTGCCTTTTGGTATTACTACCGCGGAGACAGGCAGCACGCTTGATAGAGATGACGAAGAGAGCTCAACTGTAACATTGTCAGATGCCAGAACGGGATTGCCGGATACATCCGTCAGCTGAACGACGCCTATTTGGTGCGCCTTGCTGAATGCAACTAGGCTGTCAAATGGTAGCATCGCCTTCGCTGCAGTTCCCGTGTGGAAGAGCAGATGCATGTTTGAAGTAGTAGTAAGGGTTAGATCAGAATTAACTCCTACAGGTACTGCACTTATTTCTTTGATTGAATTTTCCGGGAGATCGCTAGTGGTCTTGAAGGAATTGATTTCCACAGGCAAGTGTGCAAAGCTCGTTCCAGCCATGATTTCTGTCAGCTCGTTTACCGGCTTGACCAAGTACTTTACTCCGAGTTCCGAGTTCGAAGGCCTGCCGGCAGAATCAAGCGTAATAACATACAAGTCGCCGAGTCCGTTGCGATCAAACAGCACTCGGTAGCTTCCGTCTGGCGCAAGTCCGCCTGGTGAAAATATCTTTGTTTGAGTTGGGTTCAGACCGCCTACGACTGTCATGGTGTTAGATCCTACGGCCACACCCGACAACGCAACCGAAAGGTCAACATCATCTGCTTGGCGCCCGGTAGATATCTTTGCAGTGCCGTAAGAACTGCCCGAAGCAAGCGCGCCAAAGTCGGTTACCCTAGCCGCCAAGTTGTCGCCGGACACGATGTTAAGGTTACCTTGCCCTTGACTGTAAATTGTTGTTGACTCTACAGGATAAAACTCGCCTTCTTCCAATTCATCTATTGGATGCCAGTCGCGGCTGTTCAGGTTGCCATCGCCGTCAACGTCAACGCAATCAAACTCTTGGTCACCCTCTTCATTCTCTCCCCCTTCACCTTCTGTAGCCGTTGAATTGAAAAGCAGAGTTCCATCTTCTGAGACGCAGTCGTCATCGTCATGTTCTATGGTAACAAGCTGGTAAACTGCTATTCCTTCCGCATCCCCGGGCATGCCTTCAATTGTAAATACTTGTAGGGTCTTGTCAAGTGCCTTTGCGTGCGTCGGGCCAAGCGAGTCCTCCATCACTTCAAAAATCGCAGTGCCAGCTCCGAGTCCGGATGCTGCTGCGCCGATAGTCACATTCTGGCCGCTGTAAAAGTTCATGTATTGCCTTGTGTAAAAGCCAAACTCGCCTTTCTTAATGACTGCAGGAATGTTACTGATACCAGTCAACTGATACGCGCTTGAAAACAATTCTAGCTCGATATCTTCTGCTGCCAAAGTAGGTTGCCCATTAGTGTCAACGACTCCCACATAGATGTCTATAGTGTTTTCATTCAGTCCGACCTTATCTGGAAACACGTATACCTTGAGCGCTACAGGCTGCGTCTGTGATATTTCCACGTTGGTTACTGTGTTGAGCTGTTCGCCAACGTCGGCTGTTGCCTTGATGAAGGCATTGCCGGATTTCTCAAGTGTCTGTATTGTGCCTGTAGCATAATAGCTGCCCTTCTTTATTACAAGGCTGCTGGAGCTCAGCTGTACAAGCGAGCTTTCATAGTCAAGTTCAATAGTAATATCCTCTTGAGCCTGCAAGACGTTCCCGTTGTTCTCCATGTAAACAGAAAACGGCATTGCTGAGGCTACCTGCATCTTGTCGGAGGCAAGGTTGATGACAAGCTGGACATCTTCTACCTGATTCAAAGCATCTACAACTCGGAAAGTCTTGGTAGAAGTGCGATCACCATAGATGGCCGAGATCCTTGTCTCGCCTGTCAGGTCGCTAACTTCGACGTCAAACCTGGCATAGTCGCTCCCCAGGGGGATCGTGATTCTTGAGGGGACAAATGCTATTGAAGCGTCGTCAGATAGTAGCTGGACCTCAAAGTCGCTTGGCGCCAAGACTGGCTCGCCAGTGCTGTTAGACACGAGCCTGACATACCCTATCGGATAGACGGCTGCACCCGCCTCAACCGCTGACGGGGCAAAGCTGAGTTCCACCATGGTGTCTCCAAGTGCCGCTGCAGGCGCCGGAGGGTGGATGAATATGATGAGTGACAGTACTACAAAGCATAATGATGTGCAGGCAAATCTGCAGATCTTTCTCAACTCTTCTCCCCGTATCTTTTCTAGATCGGACTAGCTTGCCTATTGTAGCTTAGTCTGTAGGTGGGCTATACAGACATGTGCATGAGAAAACCAGGGTAAACAATTTGGGGGGCATCACTCCCCACAGATTTGACCATAAACGTGGCGCAATTGGCCACTCTTATGGCGTTAGCATACACTACGAGAAAATAGCTCAGGGCTGCCTAGGTCGTAAGCAGCGGAACCTTTGGTGTGCTGTCGTAGCTCTCAGTTATCAGGTCCGACATGCGCGAGTAGCAGGCGAGGAATTCTCTGCCTTTTTCCGTCGTCCTGTATACAATGGCGCCGTCTGACACATCCTGGGCGATAAGTCCCTTGCCAAGCAGCTGGTTCAGATAGTACAGTATCTGTTCGTAGCTAAGGTTCGCCCTGTACATGATGTGGGTCTTTTTTATACCCGAAGTAGAGAGGGCTAGAACGTCAGCCATTATCTCGATCTTGCCTCTGTTGTTCTTGCGTTCAGACATAGGATTGTCAAAGCCTTCGAAGTTATATTAGGGGGAGGGCGGAACTCGCATGGTGGAACGGGCGTTCCAGTTCCGCACGGTCAGGCTTGTCATCTAAAGCAGCATATACTGTGTGCGACTTGCAGCAAGATGGAAACAATTTCAGGATGATAAACTGACAAAAAAAGGCGGTTACTGATCGTTCTTGCTTTTGTTGGAGCCCCTGTTACCGTTGCCTTTCCCGCTGTTTTCCTTTGAATCGCCATCATCATCGTTTCCAGCGGTAGAGGTTTTGCCATCGTCTTTAGCCAGTTCCTTTGCCTCTTCGATTGCTTGGTATGCTGCTTTCAAAGCCTCTCTTGCAGAATCCAACTCCTGAGCCTCTATGCTTACCCGGGCATTTGCGATGAGTGAGAGAGCTTCCTGCAGCTTGGCCTCCACTTCCATAGAGTCGGTCTCGTTGAGCAATCGCAGAGCCGTTCTTTCGAACCTGTCTGCCGCTTGAATCAGCTTTCTTGCGGACTCCTCATCCTGGGGGTTGGTGCTGTTGGCATAAGAGACGAGCTTTTGGTCGCTTTCCTCGTCGTCAACAAGCTTTGCCCGGATCTCGTCGAGCAGCATGCTCGCCTGTTCCAAGTTCAGAGAGGCGCTTTCAAAGTCGCCTTCGTCAATCATCTGCCTTGCTTCAGACAAGAGCTGTGCGGCGGCCTCAAAGTCGCTCTGTAGGTTGGCCCCGTTCTTCTCAGCCAGCTCTGCCAGTCTGTAGTAGTATCTCTGCAGCACGTTATATGTCCCAACTACACCTGAATTGTCCGAATTTGCGGCACGCTGTTCAGCAGTCTGCTCGAACCTTGCCACGTTCTCATCAGAAAGGTCTTCTAAGACTTCGCGAAAGTCCCTGAGGGCAAATATCGAGTGCTTCTTTGCTTCCACGGCGTCCCCAAAATCTATAGCCTGAAGTGCAAGGGATGCTTCTGAAACTCCCTCGCCATATTTCCGTGCAACTTCTTCAGGCAGGATATAGTTATTCTCGACCAGCTCCTTTACCCTCGCGTTGGCCGCTTCTTGCGCCTGCAGTATGACGTTCCTTAGTGTGCGGAGCTCTAGTTCATTCCCTGCATTTACCCCGCTGCTGTTTGAGATGATAAATGTAGAAGTCACTTTTTCTTCTGCATACGATGCCGACACAGTAACTTGGCCAAAGCCGCATCCGTCGATCGCTATTGGCTTTGACATGAACGAGTTATCTGCTGCTGGCAGAATGTGCTGTGAAACGCAGTCTCCTGCAGGCCCGGTCGCTTTTATCAGGACGGCATAGCCGTCAGGCGCGTTCTCGGGTATGGCACCGACAATTATCGCTTTTTCGTCAATCGTGTAAATGTCCTTGTTGGTAGTTACTGTAAACGATTGCGCAAATGCCGATAATGGCAGCGCCAGAACCAGCAAAGAGAACAGTGCAGCTAGAGTCTTTTTACTTATCAATGAACCGGCAGCGGTATACAACCTGCTACTACCATCTATTACTTTCGGTAGCCGGTATATCAGGAATGCTTGGAACGGCCGTTCCACCCTTTTCGATCCCAAAACCTGTCAAGTGCGGCAGACGCCGCTGCAGACAGGCTTAAAAGGAATGCTGATCAGCCAGAAGCACGCTAGCGAGCACGATCTAAACCGTCTCACAATGCAGGCATTTGCCGAATTGCTAATGTGAACGCTTTGAGGTGGCATTCACAGGGACCGCGGGAGAGAAGCCACTATTACATCAAGCTTGCGATGCATTAGCGCGGGTGGCGAGTCGAATATATTACTAAAGCGATTCAATTTTTCACATGCGTCCGCTGCTTGCAGCATTAATCTCGCTCATGATCTTGTTGCCTACGGTGGCAATGGCACAGGATTATCAAGAGATCAAGACTGACAAGAGCGAGAGTTTCATCCTACCTTACGACGCTTCAAACCATGACGAGGACAACCCGCTGGTCTACACTTTCGACGAACCCAAGGAGGCAAGCTGGATAATGACGATAAGGAACAATCTAGAGTATGTTCCAAGCAACGACTCAAAGACGGTGATAAGGTTTCAAGAAGCCGCGCCAAGCGAGAAGTTCATCGAGCTTGTGATGTATGGCGGCGAATCCAAAAGGTACTGGGTGGCGTTCAACACCGAGGAAACGGGGTATGCCCGCATGTACGATGAGGAAAATGGCTGGTCTACAGACTCTCCAATATCGGTGACAAGCGTAGAGAACAGCGGAATCACGGTCACAAACGGCAGGAGGATCGTCGTCGATAGGCTGGACGTCGAAGGCTTTGCGCTCAGCTCGATAGCTGTCTATGGCAACGACGGCAACAAGACGACGGCGAACGCCTACGGTGGCAACATCGCCTTTGAGCTGCTGTTTGGAAGCTTTGACCAGTCGTCGCTCTATTACGTGCCTCTTGGAGTCAC
>JBFLWZ010000067.1:0-9876 GCA_040757615.1 Thermoproteota archaeon
AGCTTTAACCCGAACTCGACGTTTTCAAGAACGGTGAGCCAAGGAAAGAGTGCTCCCTCCTGAAATATGACTGCCCTGTCCCGGTCAGTGGAGACCTTGGACTTGCCTCTTACGACTATGCTGCCCGAGTCCGGGCTTTCAAGTCCAGCAATTATGTTGAGCAACGTGCTTTTTCCGCAGCCAGACGGTCCCACGATTGTCACAAACTCGCCGTCCTTGACGTCAATGCTGACGTTGCTCAGGACTATGTGCTGCTGGGACCCAGAGCCGGGTTGTTGAAAAGCTTTGGACACTTCGTTTACCTCCAGCACTGCCGTTCCAGTTTGCTGATACTTGGATGTTATCAAGTTCTATCCCCAATGCTATTGCACAGCATATAATCTACCCTAAAGGTGCAATTGTCGCGATGTAGGTGCATCTTTTGCGTCATTGTATCTGCTCCAGCCCCCTATTTGCAAGGACTTCATTCAGCAACCTCAGGTCATAGATGTCTGACAGATCAGGCCTATCGTCGAAGAACCCTATGTCAAATGCATCGTTAGCTGATTTGATCAACGATTCCCTTACCGGATCCCACGTCAGAGTCATCCGAGAGAGCCCCTCTTTAAACTCGTCTTCGGGTATGGATTTTCCTGTGAGTTCTTCCAGCTCTGCATTAAATACGGCGATTGCTTCGTTCTGGTTTTCGTTTATCCATTGGGTTTCTGCAACATGCGCTTCCAGCAACTTGCTGATTATTTCAGGGTTCCTTTCCAAATAGTCAGTTCTGGCAATAATGTGTGCAGTAACAAACTCGCCTTCGGGCCACAGATCCCTCTCGTCCAGGAAAATCCGGCCGTTAGCTTCGTTAACCAGCTTGGCTCCCCAGGGCTCTGGAACCCATGCACCATGGATGTCTTTCTTTACCATCAAGGTGACAATGTCGGCATTTTTGGCTGGAAGTATTTCGACGTTGCCGCCATTTTCTTTTGTTTCAAAGCCATTTTCAAGCAGATATTTTCTCAATGCAACATCCTGCGTGTTTCCAAGTTGTGGAGAAGAAAACTTCTTGTTGGCCAAGTCTTCAACTGAATCAATGCCCGCGTCATTTCTCACTATGAATACCGCGCCTCCGCTGGCTGCACCGGAAATGATTCTGAGTGCCTTGCCACCGGACTGCACATAGCCATTGATCGCGGGGTTTGGGCCAATGTAGGTCACATCAATCTGGTTGGCGAACAAAGCCTCGATGGCCGAAGGGCCTGCGTTGAATACTTGAGTTCTTACTTCAATATCGTCGCCAAGAGCTTTTTGAAAGTCGCCATTGCCAAGGCCAATGACCGCCTGTGCGTGGTTGATGTTCGGGAAATACCCGATTCTCAAGACTTTTGATTCAGCTTCCAAGCTGCCGTTGTTTCCGCCAAACGACAATCCAAGCGTCGGTATTGAAGTCACAATTACTGCGATGACTATTGCGGCAGCAATGCCGACTTTGATCCTATTGTCCATAGCAGATTTGCTGCCTATGCTATTTAATACTGCTCTTAATCACGCAAAAAAAGGACATTATGTGCAAAAGGCGGCAGCAATCTTGCTACAAAATGCAACAATAGCGCATGACAGGACGTACGCCGGAAAATAAAGCAAATATCATGTCAGAATTGCGCCTATCATGCAGGTATGGCGCATTTGACGCGAATTATATTCTGTATCAACATAATTTGTTCTATGCAAGATACAGAATCACATCCAAGGAAAATATCCGGGCCGGTTCATTTCCTGATATGTGACGCGTGTTTTTGGTGCGCGTCGTACTTTGGCAGTGATGCGCTTGCCAGTTGCCCTTCCTGCAATACAGGCATGATCGAGGCTATTCCAATTTCATCCGGTGAGCAATATAGGTTCGGCTACCATCCAAAGCGAGGCATCACATTAGAATTTTCTGCTATTGCGCACTGATATGGCTCACAAAAACTGCTGCCGGACCTGCGGCCACCCGCTGCTATCAATCGAGATTTGCAAGTATTGTTTCGAGCCTGTACGCTGGGAGTGCAATAGGTGTGGAGGAGCGGATGACTCGCTACATATCCACAGAGATGTCATACAAAACAGCAGATCGCAGGAGCATGATTTCCAGATTATTCTGTAG
Organism: Thermoproteota archaeon; assembly: GCA_040757615.1. Classification (GTDB taxonomy): domain Archaea; phylum Thermoproteota; class Nitrososphaeria; order Nitrososphaerales; family Nitrososphaeraceae; genus Nitrososphaera. The sequence goes on from JBFLWZ010000067.1 coordinate 2,129, forward strand.
GCATATCTGCCGACGTGTCTATTCCGTATTGCGCAGCGGCGCTCTTGGCTGCTTCGATTATCAGCTTGGCAACGTACAGCTCAATGCCAAGGACGGCGGCGATTTCTGCAGGGTTTGAGCGCAGGAGCGAGTCAATCGATGTGAACCCGGCGGAAACAAGGGAATCCTTGATGCCAATAGCTACCTCTAACATTTGTATGCCAGGGGTCATCATTGCAACCTGCGCGACTCCAAATCTTATAACGATTTCAGCAAATTGAACTAGTTCACACTTCGGTCATGCAGCCTCTGTGTCGTGCGAGTGGATCTTCCTCAGAGCGTCATGGACTTGGTTGCGGAAGAGCGTAAGCCCGATCCTCCGCGCGTACGGCTGGCCCTTTGCAAACGACTCTGCAAGGTGGGTTACAAAATCCATTTCCACCTTTGGAGGCATCGGGGGCTCGAACGGATCGACGTGTGCCTCTATTATCGTGGGCTTTTTCTCTCCCATGGCCTGGCTCATGACAGTTCTCACTTCTGATGGCTCGTTTATGGAATAGCCCCGGCCACCGCAGCTCTCTGCAAACTCGGAGAAGTCGATCGGCGTGAACTCAACCCCGTACTCCGGGTTGCCGAGGAACGCCATCTGCTCCCACCGGATCATGCCAAGGATGTTATTCTTGATTATCACGACCTTTATGGGGAGGTTGTACTGCACTGCGGTTGCAAACTCGGCCATCAACATCGAAAAGCCACCGTCGCCGACAAACGCGACGCACTGCCTGTCAGGGTGTGCGATCTGCGCCGCTATGGCATACGGCAGGCCGCAGGCCATGCTCGCAAGCGTGCCAGATAGCGAGAATTTCATGTCGCGGCGCAGCTGCAGGTATTGCGCGGCCCAGATGGTGTTGGTGCCGCTATCTACTGAAATTATAGCGCCGTCCTGCAGCTCTTCAGATACCGCAGCTGCGATCGCCTGCGGCTTGATGGGCTTGTCCGTCCTACTGCTGCGCTCCCGGAGAAGGCCCATCCAGTCCTTCATTGCTCGTTGCCGCGACTGCAAGAATTCGCGGTTGTCTCTGTGCTTTAACAGTGGCAGGAGCGTGGCCAAGGTGGTCTTGGAGTCGCCAACCAGGCCCGCCTCAACTGGATAGCGCAGACCGATCTTTTCAGGCAGGAGGTCGATCTGGATTCCCCTCGCCTGGCCGGGCTTGGGCAGGTAGTCGATGTAGGGAAACGACGTCCCCACCATCAAGAGCGTGTCAGCCTGCTCCATTGCATCGGTCGCCGGTTCTGTCCCGAGCATACCGATGCCGCCGAGGCTGTTCGGGTGATCATCAGGGACAACTGCTTTCCCAAGCAGCGCCTTGACTATCGGCGCACCCAGCCTCTCAGAGACTGCCTCCACTTCAGCACTTGCGCCAAGCGCACCCTGCCCCACAAGCATCACCACCCTCTCACCGGAGTTGAGAATCTCTGCTGCCTTGCTAACCATCCCCGTATCAGGCACCACACAGGAGGCAAATGCATCAGAAGTGTGGCCGGCGACCTTGTGTCGCGAGTACCTGCCACTCAGATGCTTCTCCTGCACGTCTATAGGGATGGTCAGGTGGCTGACACCCCGCCTAGAAATCGCACTCCTGCATGCAATGTCGACTGCCATCTCTGCATGCTCGGGGCTGTTTATCATGTTGTTGTAAACCGAAACGTCGGAGAAGAGCTTGACCAAGTTTACATCTTGCTGGTAGTCCGACCCCATCATGTCGGAGTACGTGGTGCCAGTTATCGCAATGACAGGCGTGTTGTCAGCCTTGGCGTCGTACAGCCCTGTCAGCAGGTGTATTGCGCCTGGACCCGAAGTCGCGACGCACGCGCCTAGTTTGCCAGTGTATTTTGCATAGGCGCAGGCCATGAACGCGGCAGACTCTTCGTGGCGGACCAGCACAAATTTTATCCTGTCCTTGCGACGCCTGAGCGCCTCGATGAAGCCGTTGATGCCGTCGCCGGGCAGCCCGAATATCACTTCAACTCTCCAGTCAAGCAGTGATTCGGCTACAATGTCTGCCGTGCTAGTGCCTTGCTCTGCAACCATGCGATACTATCTGCATGATTCACAAGTAAGCAGATTGGAAGAATGTTACATAGAAACTTCCAGTAAGGCGATCAAGAGTTTGCAAGCCTGTCTATTGTCTTTGCCAGCTTGATGTCATAGTTGCTGATGCCGCCGACATCGTGTGTGACTAGATCAATCTTGATTTTGTTGTAGACGTTGAACCATTCGGGGTGGTGGTTCATCTTTTCGGCCTCCATGGCGACCCTTGTCATAAAGCCAAATGCCTGCACAAAATCGTCAAACTCGAATGTCTTGCTCACCTTGCCGTTTACAACATTCCAGCCGTCAAGCCCGGCTACCTGCTCCTGCATCTCCTTTTCTGGCAGCTTGCGATAGTCCTCTTCAGACATGCCGCTAGCTTGCACGGCGTGTCTAATACGTCTTGCCAAAGAGCGAGGTCCGCTTGGCTGCGACCACGGCGCCGACTGCAAGCGCGGCGGCGATTGCGGCAATGCCGGCAGGGAACTCTGGAACCACGGTGACGCTCGACTGGACCGATTCGCTGCTGGAGTTTATCTTGTCGATCACGACTGTGAACGAGCCAGTCGACATGAAAGTGACGTCCTGTGAGGAGACGCCTTCCGGAGTGGTAACGCCACCCGAGCGGCTCACCTCATTGCCGTCCTTGTCCAATATTGCTAATTCGTAGGTAGCAGCAGAGACAGGATTGCCAGAACTGTCAGTCATCCTGATGCCAAAAGTCACCGGCTGTTCGGGGAACATCTGTTCCGGCCATGCGAGCGACACCTTGTAGTTCGGAGAAGAGGTCTCGACCTGAGCGATCTTGATCTCAGTCGTCGGCGGGCTTAGCGCAAACACGGCCCTGTCAGGAGTCATGTTTTCCGACACCACTTTGTTGGCGATGTTCTGGAGGTTGTTCTTTGATATCGTAAAGTGCACTATTGTGTTATCAGGCGTATACGTGTCTACTGCCACCGGGACGATGATGCCGTTCACGGTTGCGTTGAGTGACTGTTTGTTAAAGTCGGACATTGATTTTGGGATGAACACTTCTGTATGGAGCATGCCGACCCTGTTCACAAGGTCTGACGTCCAGTTAAACGGCATTGAGAACTCGATGGTCTTTGTCTCCGGATCGTAGCTAGAGCTGTCGATCGCGCCGTAATAGTTCCTCACCTTGATCTGCTGGCCTTCCGCGACGTTTATTGTCTCTTCGCGGCCAGGAGTTACCCAGATGTCGTACTTTAGTATCGGCTCTACCTGTGTTCTTGTTGTGCCCACGGTGTGTATTTCGATAAACAGGTTGTACAGGCCCGGCTCGGTAAAGATTGGCCCTTCAACATTGATTGGGGCGCCCATGTTCCATATGCCACCATACTGGATTTCCTCAACGCCCCTAGCGGTGGCCACCTCCGCGTCTGTCGGGATTATCTTGATCTCCAGATCGCCCTGCGGGTCGTAAAAGAGGCCCTGCCCTCCGTACATGCCGCCGCCTTCAGTCTGGATCGGTATCTCTTTTCCGTCCTTTTCAAAGAATATCCTGTACGTAACTTCCTTAAAGTTCTCGTTCGTGTTTTCGTCAAAGAACCTTGCCATGATGAATATTGGCTGGCTCGCGTCAGTCACGACTGGTGGGTCAACCTTGACAAAGAGGCTTGCCTTCTTGCCTCCGAAATCGGCGGCAGGCGGCTGCATCCCGCCATGCGCGAACGCGCTGGGCAGTGCGGGAGCAGAAATCATTACTGCGACAAAAAATGCAAGCGTCAAAACGGAAGCGAGAATCTTTCTCTCAAGCATTTCCAAATCTGGAAATCGTTTTACGGTATATATTGGTTATTTTTCAAGTTGCAATACTATTAATACGCGCTTCGTTCGTGCAATTTTAACGGATGGGTAGTCTAGTCTGGTTAGGATACCTGTCTCACACACAGGTGGTCGAGAGTTCGAATCTCTCCCCATCCACTTATTTTCGCATGCGTTGTTAGCCAGCACGGTAGTTTCTTACTACTAACTTATGAAAATATAACGCGCTTCTGGCACAGCGGCTCACTTCACTTCGCTTCGTTCGTCATGCATGATACATATTAAAAAGATGCACACACAACTCTCCGCAAATGCGGCTTTGTTTAAAAAGCGGCTTTTGTTAATGACTTTTTAAACATCAATCTTTCTGTTTCTCAATTCTTTTGCCGCTCTGGAAAGAATGATGTTGCTATGAGCGCTATTCCACCAATAGCAAATGCAACGCCAAATAAGGACATTGACAATTCCTCTACATTAGAGCAATCACCCATGTATGAGTAAGGCGGACAAGCGCTATCGATGCTAAACACCATGACAGGCAATCCAAAGACTAACAATATTACTGCCACCAAGACCAGTGCAGCGCCTAAGACAACTTGGGCTTTCACAGACTCATAGAAAAGTTCTCGGTCGCTGAACCAGGAAAAGAAGCTTGCCTGAACCATGTAACAGTAGTGGAGGGCGAGGCTATCGGACAAGTCCGATAGTAGTTCACCAAGTCATCTTCGTTTACGCTTGCATCACGCAAATCGAATGTAACTCGCTGCCATGGCGTTTTAATCATAATGGTATCTTGTTTTAGTAGAATGCACCATGCTAGTGCAATAATCATCCATGCTTGGATCTGCAATACGGCGAGCTGGCGTAGGTAACTAGAATACCCGCTAGAAAAAAGAGATTTTTGCCGCTACCTGCGCTCACGGCATCGACCTGATCTTTGGTTGCTGAACACACTCGCTCAACTGGTTGTAGAGTTTCAAGAACTGTAGACCCTTCTCGGTGGTTTTGTACAGCTGTGTATTTTCGTCAAAGTCTAGCAGACCATTCTCGACAAGCACGCTTTTGTATTCTTTGAGCTGAACAAAAGTAAGAAATGCTTTGTACATTATTCGCGTCTTTGTAGCGCCGCCATGCGCCGCTTCTAGTATTTGCGAAGTGATCTCGGTTCTGCTTCTGTACTTCACAGTCAATGTTCATTTAGACAGCGTTAATGAGCATATTGGTGTCGTATTCTACATGATTTCGCGTGCACAGATGCGGCTAGTAAAAACTACTTTAAATTTATTAAAAATGCAAAGGGAGGCATTGCTAATCTGTATAAATTCCCTAAAATGACTCTAGAGGCACGAATTAGAAAATTATGCCAGATGCTTATTATTTTACAATCAACTCAATGCGATGATGCTAGAACAAAAGCTAGACAAGATTTATGTCTGTCAGACCTGCAAGTCTGTCTTTCTTTTCAAAGCAGATACAGACGATCATGAGCGCTTGTGGGGCCACAGACAGTTTGTGACTGTGCCGCTAGAAATCAACGTACATGGTTGATAATCGATTCGTCAGCTAAACACTAACTATCTCCTGCCCCTGTACCATTTGTAAATAAAATAGGCCGCCGCAACTATCGCTACCACTACGACCAAGGGCCATAGAAAATAGATTACAAGAGCTGCTACTATTACCAGCACCGCCACTATTATCCAATCTAATGCACCCATTGGGCGCGCCATGTGGATGAAGGTGCATTATCGCTTTTGAAGCTTTGAGAAGTTTCTCGGCGAGCGAAAACCACTAAGACTTTCGTATGACTTAGCACAGACTCGGTAGAGGGCTGGCAGTGATGAAAAGATCGGGAGGACCAGATATAAAATAATAGTACCATATTGCTTAATTATTAGGACATATTACAGCATATCAAGTTGGGGCCAAGCTTGAAAGACGGAAGCTCCTGCATCGAGGTTACCGCTGCTGCAAATTCCTTGTTTCTGAACAGTTTCGAGCAGTGGGTTGCTGCAAGCATCACCTGCCGTCAAAAGGGTACCAGTATGCAGGAACGGACGAAGAGCATCAAGGAAAGTTATGAAAAGGCGATCAATGCCAACATCCATTATCACACAGAAATGGCAAGGCTGTGCAGCGACAAAGATTCTGCCGCATTACATGTTGCTATGGCTCAGGCATACATCGCGCTAATTCACTAGTCCGATTTCAGCTGCCTTTTTACGGCCGTGCATATCTGAACCAGATTGAAGGGCTTTTGAATGATGTCGGTCCCCTTGATCGCCGGCAGGCTAGGCCTTAGATCTTCGGCAACCATTTCAAATGCAGTCATTATGATAATCTTGATGTCAGGTTTTATCTTCAGTATCATTGCCGCAAGCGTGATGCCACTCATCCCCGGCATCCGGATGTCAAGCAGGCAGAGCGAGTATGCATTTGGATCTTGCTTGAAGCGCTGAAACGCAACCGAAGGGTCGCTGAAGGTATCTACTTTGAACCCCCATTTTTCCAGATACTTCCGAACGACATGCAAAATATCAAGCTCGTCGTCGACTATCATTATCTTATTGGAGCTTGACAACACAGCTGGATGGAGCCACAACATAATAAAATTACCTATATTTATGTTCTAGAATGGTATTTGCACGGAAGGCGTATCGGCTCCTCGAATCAGCCCAATACCGAGCTGGCGGCGAATTGTTGATTTAGCGGCAGCATCCTTAGCCTGCAAACCTTTCCATTATCCTGCCGATGCACTTGGTAGTCTTGTTCAGGAGATCAATTCTTGCAAACTCGTTTGGTGAGTGGATGCGGGCGAACATGTACGTGCTACCGATGGATATGCATGGCGCCTTGAGCACCTTGACAAAAGAGTACATCGGGCCCGTGCCAGCAGACGAAACGCTCGTGATCGCAGAGCCGAACGTCTCTTTTGCAGCCTGCTGCACCTGCCTTACAAACGGATCCTTGATCGGGGTTCTGGCAGCCGCTTCGCCGTGAATGAACTTTACCTCGATGTCCTCAAAACCATGCAGCTTCAGGTGCCTCTTGAGTCGCTCCAGCTGCTTTTCCGGCACCATGTCAGGCACCAGCCTAAAATCGATCTTGACCATAGCTTGGGCCGGAAGCACGGTCTTGGCACCTTCGCCGATGTATCCAGAGATAAAGCCTGCGATATTGCAGGTGGGCATCCCAACAAGGGCCTTTTTCACATCCTTGCCCTTTGCGTTTTTCACGAACCTTTCGACGCCGTATTCCTGCTTGAACTCTTTTTCGTCAAACGGCTCCTTTGAGATCACACCAAGCTCTTCTTTTGTGAACGACCTGACCTCCTTGTACCAATCTTTTATTAGTATCTTGCCGTTCTGGTCGCGCATCGTGGCAAGCGCGGATATGAGCCTCCACGCGGGGTTCTCGATGAGCACCGCGAGGCTAGAGTGAGCGTCCCTCACTGGCCCCTTTGCGATCAGCTCGACATACAGCAGCCCCTTCATGCCGAGGCTGATTATCGGCCTGTCCTTTGCGTCAACATAGCCAAACTCCCAGATAACGCCGTCGCATGCGAGCCTGTCGCGATATTTGGTCAGGTACTGCTCGACATGCACGCTGCCAACCTCCTCTTCGCCTTCTACCATGAACTTGATGTTGCACGGGACGTCCCCAGTCTTTTTCAGGAAATATTCCGCTGCCTTGATGCGGGTGATGAGCTCGCCCTTGTCGTCTGCTGAGCCTCTGCCAAAGATATAGTTCCCTTCCACCTTGCCGCTGAACGGGTCGTCGTTCCAGAGTTCCAGCGGCTCCTCAGGCTGGACGTCATAATGGTTGTAGAAAAGCAGCGTCTTGTCAGGGTTTGAGCGCGACACCACATCGCCATAGACAATCGGCGGGATGC
>JBFLWZ010000068.1:0-9816 GCA_040757615.1 Thermoproteota archaeon
ACCGCAGGCTGCGAGCCTTTTTTGAATGATTCTTGTCAAGCACGAGCACAGAGCGCCCAAACGCCAGAATTGCGTCAAGTATCTGATTTGGCAGGCGTTCGTCCAGCGTATCGTAGTCAGACTTGACTTCGACCGGATAGAACTGTATGCAGTCTATCCGGCACTTCTCGCTTTTTGCAAAAGTCCCAAGGAGCTGTGTGCGCATAAGCAAATTATTGCAATGTGCGTAGCTGTTGTCAGACTCTTTTGTTATTGCTGCTATCAAGAGATCAAAGCTGCGTGAATGCGCTTCCTGAACGATCCTGATGTCAGACGTAGGCACAAGGTCGTTGTTCTTTATGTGGCCGGTCCTAAGCGCACTGCAAAAGAGCAGCTTGAGCTCCTTTTCATTCATTGCCTAGTTTTTGCAGTCTGTCTTAATCTATCTTGTCCTGCTATTTGCAGGCCTTTTTCATCGCCTTTGCAAAGTCCTGCAGGTCAGACAGCATTTTCTTGCCATGCAATTTGGCAATTCTGTCAATGATCGCGCTGCCGACAATGATCGCATCCGCGCCGGCCTTTATCATGAACCGAGCGTGCGCAGGAGTACTTATTCCAAAGCCCACCGCGACAGGGATTTTGCCTGCAGCCACCTGCTTGACGTTTCTGACTGCATTCAGTGTGTAATCTTCAAACGACTTGCGGGCGCCGGTTATGCCATAGACGGACACGAGATACAAAAAGCCCGAACTGCTATTCACGATTTTCTGGAGACGCGTGGGAGAGGTATTGGGCGATGCAAGAAAGACCGTAGCCAGTCCGAGTTTTGAGGCTATTGCAGAATATGCCTCTGCCTCTTCCACAGGCACGTCTGGCAGGATAAATCCGTCGATCCCACTTGCTTTTGCCTGCGACATGAATTTTTCAATGCCGGGATGAATCAGTATGTTAAAGTATGTCATTGCTAGCAGAGGCAACTTGGGATATTTCTCACGGACAGCCCTTGCAAGCTGCAGAGCCTTTTCCGGCGTTATGCCGCGTTCTAGCGCGCTGTGTGATGCAGCCTGGATGGTCGGGCCGTCGGCTATCGGGTCTGAAAACGGTATGCCTATCTCGATGATGTCGGCGCCGCCCTTTACTAGCGCATCGATCACCTTGTGCGAAGTGCCGACGTCAGGGTAGCCAGCGACGACGTAGCAGACGAACGCGCGCTCTCCTCTCTCTGCCAGCTCTGCGAATTTTTCCGTAATTCTATTTTGCATTTTTTCTTTTCTTTTTCCCGCTGTGTTTGTCAAGGTATTCCTGCACCACTTGGACATCCTTATCTCCTCTTCCAGATAGCGTGACTACTATAATGTCGTCTTTGTCCATTTCCTTTGCAAGCTTCATAGCGTATGAAACTGCGTGCGATGGCTCTAGCGCAGGGATTATCCCTTCAAGCCTTGAAAGCGTGAGAAAACCTTCGACTGCCTCGCTGTCCGTCGAGTCGGCGTATCTCGTCCGCTTTATGTCCTTGAGCATCGCGTGTTCTGGTCCTACGCCGGGGTAGTCGAGACCGGCAGAAATGCTATGGGTTTCAATGACCTGTCCGCATTCGTCCTGCAAAAGGTAGGTGAACATGCCATGCAGCACCCCTTCCGAGCCTGCGGCAAGCGTGGCCGAATGCTTGCCAGTCTTGACTCCCTCGCCTCCGGCCTCGACGCCACAGAGCATAACATCAGTATCGTCAAGGAACGGATAGAACGAACCCATCGCGTTGCTTCCGCCGCCTACACACGCGACGATTGCGTCAGGCAGTCCGTCTTCCTTCTCCTGCATCTGCTGCTTTATCTCGTGGCCTATTACGCTCTGAAAGTCCCGCACCATCATCGGGTATGGGTGCGGGCCGACCACCGAGCCTATGAGGTAATAAGTCGTCTTGACGTTTGCGATCCAGTCGCGAATAGCCTCATTGATCGCATCTTTTAGTGTCTTGCTACCAGACTCAACAGGGTGCACCTTCGCACCGAGCAGTTTCATCCTAAACACATTCAGTTTCTGCCTCTCGACGTCCTTCGCGCCCATGTATACTTCGGCAGGAAGCCCTAGCGCAGCGCAGGCAAGCGCAGTGCCCACGCCATGCTGGCCGGCGCCGGTCTCTGCAATTATCCTCTTTTTGCCCATCTTTTTTGCTAGAAGTGCCTGTCCGAGTGTGTTGTTTGTCTTGTGCGCCCCGCCGTGCAAAAGGTCCTCGCGCTTTAGATAAATCTTAGCTCCGCCTACGTGCTCTGTCAGGTTCTTTGCAAAGTAAAGAGGTGTCGGCCTGCCGGCATATTCAGTCAAATAGTATGAAAGTTCTTTTTGAAAGTCATGGTCGTTCCTGTACTTTTCATAGGCAGCTTCCAGCTCTTCGATTGCAGGCGCCAGTGTCTCTGGTATGTACTTTCCCCCGTACTTGCCGAACTTGCCGCCTACAGGATAGCTGCCTAACAAGACCAAGTGCTCTAGCAGCCAAAAGGGGTATTAAGGGATTCGCAATACCACACATGGTTTGTCTGGGCCCGCAGAATTTGTGATCAGAACAATGAAGCGGTCCGACCTAGACGTTGCGATTGAGTGGGCCTCCCGCGAAGGATGGAACCCCGGCCTGAACGACGCAGAGACATTCTACCATGCAGATCCGTCTGGGTTCTTTGCAGGCTTTATTTCAGGGATTCCGGTTGCATGCATCTCATCGGTCAAATATGGCAGCTCATTTGGATTCCTAGGGCTCTACATAGTCAAGCCTGAATACAGGGGTCGTGGTTTTGGAATAAAGATCTGGGAAAAGGCGCTTGAATATCTTGGTGATAGGAATATCGGGCTTGATGGCGTCGTCGCAAGGCAGACAGACTATGAAAAATACGGCTTCAAATTCGCTTACCGGAACCTGCGGTTTGCAGGTAGCTTCACATGTCCAACGGGTTCGAAAAATCTAGTCGACTTAAAGAATCTTGAAACAAGCAAGATTGCAGAGTATGACATCCAGGTGTTTCCTGCAAGGCGCGACAATTTCGTTTCAAGATGGGTTAAGCAGAAGGGAAGCAAGGCTCTGGGCTATCTGGCAGACGACAGGCTTGCGGGATACGGAGTCCTGCGCCCGTGCGTTATGGGCTTTAAAATAGGGCCGCTTTTCGCAGACAGCAGACGAATTGCACAGGAATTGCTGTCCGGTTTGGCAAGCCATACTGGCAAGGACAGAATTTTCATCGATATTCCAGAGCCAAACCAGCAGGCCCTTGATCTTGTGAAAAGAAACTTGATGGAAAAGATCTTTGAAACAGCGCGCATGTACAACAAATCCACTCCAGATCTGCCGCTAGATCGGATCTATGGTGCGACTACACTGGAGCTCGGATGATCAGAGCGAATTGTAGAGTTCGGCCACCTTGGCGCCAACATCCCCGGTCTCCATTATGCTGGTGCCCACCAAAAACGCGTCTGCGCCGGCCTTTCTCAGATACTGTATGTCTGCAGGTTTTGAAATGCCACTCTCGCTTATTATGAGGCTCTTGCCCTTGTCGTGCTTTTTCAAAAGCCTCTCGGTGTTTGCAATGTCCACCTTCAGGTTGTCAAGGTTGCGGTTGTTGATCCCCACAAGGCCGGGCTTTGCCTTGAGCACTTCTGCAAATTCGTCTTCGCTATGGACTTCGACTAGCACCTGCAGCCCCTTCTTTGTAGCATATTCTGCGAGCTTCTCTATGCTCCCCTCTGCCAAGTTTTTGTCAAAGACAGTCTTGATGAGTAGGATGCAATCCGCGCCTGCCTTTTTCCCGGCGTCGATCTGGATAGTGCTGACAATAATGTCCTTCATGAGCAGAGGCACGTGCACTGCTTTTCTGATGGCCGCCAAGTATTCTACCGAACCTTCAAAAAGGTAGGGCTGTGTCAAGACAGATAGGCCTATTGCACCCGACTTGACCATCGTAGTTGCTATTTCGATCGGAGGTGACTTGCTCCGTATCTTGCCTTGCGAAGGTGAGGAGAATTTTACCTCAGTGATGAGCGGCGCATGGGGACATGATGTCACGGCCTTTCTGATGCTTATTGCATCGTGGGTGAACGAGTGCTTTGTCTCGTATGCGCCCTCGTCTATCGCCTTGAACGAATTGTCCACAAGGCGCTTGATGCTAAAGTCGGTCCTGACAAACTTGCTCATACAAGTGCACTGGCATGTTGGCGCCGCCAGATATTAATTCTATCCAAGCGGCATCGATACGGTATACGAGGCGTTTGATAGTGAGCGTTGGCATGATTCCTCGACAAATTTTACAATCGTGGCGGCTTCAGCGTGGACCTCCTGCCTGAAAGGATCGCTTACCGCAGCGGCAAATTTGTCTTCAAAACACCGGTTTTCAGTGTCATCAAGCATGCTATTGATGTACCACGTGCACTCTATGATCACTCTGACAAGCCGAAAGTCGCTTGTCTGTGCAAGCAGGCACTCTTCAACCGTGCCCCCAGAGACACCGCTCTTTTTCCGAATTGGCCTCAAGTTGCGGATCAGCTATATTGACGGCCATTGCGGCGGTGATAACAACCGACATTATTGCCATAAAAGCATCTGATACCAAGAAATACAAAGGTGTTGATGGCACCTATTTACTCAGTGGAATTATTTGTCGGCTAGAAAATTCATATTTTTCAAATATAAAAAACTCGTAGTCATTACGTATGATATCTTGCGTTGATGCGTCCTAAGGAAGCCGCCAACGTCCCGATTCAGGTATATATTGACGAACCTGTGTATCTCACCTAGCTCCAATGTCTGAAAGCGCAGTTTTCCGTGACCGGTCGAAACTATCTCCACGATACGTGCCAGAAGAGCTGCCGCACCGGCAGGCCCAGGTACAGCAAATAGTGCACGTCTTTTCTGACGCTGCAAGGGACCCTGACAAGTTTCCGCTGACCGTTTTGCAGATAGTTGGAGTGGCAGGCATTGGCAAGACATCTACCGTGATCAGGTCGTCAAAGATGCTTGAAGAACAGTTTGCGAAAAGCAGGCTGACTCTAAAGACGGCATACATCAACCTGAAACTGCAGGGCGGCAACAAGTTTGCGATATACAGGCTCCTGCTCGAGAGGATAGCGCCAGAGCTGCCTGCACAGGGGCTGAGTGCAGAAGAAATGCTGCGCTACCTACTGAGATACCTGCGCGAAAACAAGCAGTATGCGCTAATCATCATGGATGAAATAGACTACCTGATAAAGACCAGTAAGGACACAGGCATCATTTATGACCTGACCCGGCTGAACGAGTTTGAGCCCGACAAGCCCTGCAACATAAAGGGTGCGATATTCATTGCAAGGAGCACTGAATTTTACAGCAAGCTGGACCCGGCAGAGCTGAGCACCCTTGGTCGCGTCCCGATGGAGTTTCATCAGTACACGATACAGCAGGTCAGCGACATACTGGAAGACCGCGCAGCACAGGCGTTCAACCCGAAGGCGATCGGCTCGGACGTCATTGACAAGGTTTCAAGCATCACTACTTCGCCAGAGGTGAACGGCGACGTGAGGTATGCTCTCGACCTTTTGCTGTATGCCGGCAATCTCGCAGAGTCGCAGGGTACCGGCAGGGTTACGCTTGATCACGTTCGCAAGGTGCATGGGCAGGTGCACCCATCGATAACCACCGAGGACATCGAGCAGCTATCAAAGAACCACCTAGTCAGCATGATGGCGCTTGTGCGGGCGCTGAAAGCCAAGAAAAAGCCGTATGTCGAGCTCAAGGACGTGCGGCTGTACGCGTCAGAGCTGGCAGAGCAGTTTGAGATAAAGAAAATAGATGTAGAAGACTACCTCGACGATCTGAAGGTAAGGAGGCTTGTGGACATCAAATCGCTAAAGGAAATAGGGCTACACGGCGCGTCGTTGGCAGAACTAGAGCCGGTGCTCATGAACAAGATTAAGGGAGCAAAATAATGTCAGAGTCGACCAAGGAGATCATAGAGACGGGCCTCGGCGGCATTGGTAAGATCAAGATAATCAAGGCACTTGCAGAGGAGAACAAGCTGGCAACCGTCTATGTGCTTCACAAAAAGACGCACCTAAAGCGGGAAGACATCAAGAACAACCTTGACGACTTGGTAAGGATAGGCTGGGTCACGCAAAGCAAGTACGCAAATGTCATGTACAGCTTGAACCGGGAGAACAAGATGGTGAGCCGGCTGATAGAGTTCTTTAACGAAGTTGGTTATACCGGCCAGTAACGGCGTGTGTGTATTTTTAATACATACTACAACTTAACATCCTGCAAATCCGCAGGATTTCCAATGAAGCTCTACATATGCACGAGCTGTGACGCGGTCTTTAGATCGGGTTCCGATGTGCAGAATCACAGCACGAATAACGCGCACAAAGAGTTTCAGGAATACGATCTGGAAGACTTTTTGACAAGGTTCCTTGCACACGCGTGATTCTAGCCGTAGATGCTGAACCGATCGTCTGCCTTGCCGTCGCTTTCTATCACAGTCAGACTCCTAAAGAGTGCGTCGACTGCGGCCGCTTCTGTCAGCTTGCCTTTTGCGACCTGATAAGCTGTTCCCGAAATATCAATATACTGCACTCGTTCTGCAAGCGTTTCCCTCTTCATGCCGTTTTCTTCTGCCCTCTTGGCAAGCGACGCCAGAATCTTGCCGATGTGGTAGTTGGCGTGTATGTCTGCCGCTTCGTCGCTTTCAACGCCATAGAGCTCGGATATGGTTGCATCAAGCCTTGCCTCATCTTCGCCGGTGACACCGGTATGGGCAGCCTCTATTGCGGACCTGCCCTTGAGTTTTTGCTGTTTATCCATCTTGTGTGAGAACACCGTCAGTAGCGCGTTTTCTTCATATTAAGATAGCGCTGTCGGAGCAGAAAAGGAATAAAAAGGTGCTTTTCCAAAGCGTAATGTGCAGTCCAAGTCTCCAAATGGGAGCAAGTTTATTTTCGTTACAGGCGGAGTCATGTCCGGTCTCGGAAAAGGCGTCACCACTTCTTCAACTGCAAAGCTTCTCCAGCTGGCTGGCTACAAGGTCTCCTGCGTCAAGATAGATCCGTATGTCAATTATGACGCAGGCACAATGAACCCTGTCGCGCATGGCGAAGTCTTTGTCACAGACGACGGAGGGGAATGCGACATGGACATCGGCAACTATGAGCGCTTTATAGACACTGCCATGACCAAGGATCACAACATCACGACCGGTAGGGTCTACATGGATGTCATCAGGGCAGAGCGCGAGGGCAAATATCTTGGCCAGTGCGTCCAGATAATCCCGCACGTCACCGACGCCATAAAGAACACGCTCCGCAAGATAGCAAGCGACGAAAATCTGGACATAATGGTCGTAGAGTGCGGAGGCACGGTAGGCGACATTGAGAGCCTGCCATTCCTTGAAGCGTTCAGGCAGATGGAGCTAGAGCTTGGACAGTCAAACACTCTGTTTATCCATGTTACTTTAGCGCCAGTGCTGGACGTAGTCGGCGAGCAAAAGACCAAGCCGACTCAACATAGCGTGCAGGAGCTTCGCAGGATAGGCATCCAGCCTGACATACTTGCAGTCAGGTGCAAGCTGCCACTGAGCGACGACGCAAGACGCAAGATTTCGCTGTTTGCAAGCGTAGAGCAAAAGTGCGTGATTTCATGCCACGACGCCCCTTCCATCTACAAGGTGCCAGAGGTACTTGAAAGCCAGGGAATGCTCAAGGCGATATCGGAGCGGCTTGCTCTAAAGAGGTCAGTCCCGCAGTGGGGCAACTGGAAAGGAATAGCCGAGTCATTTTCAAAATACAGTGGTTCTGTAAGAATAGCAGTTGTCGGCAAGTACGTGACTCTGCCGGACAGCTATGTTAGCGTTTACCACGCGTTGTCGCATGCCGGAGCAGGCATAGGGAAAAAGGTCGAGATCCAGTGGATCGATTCTGAGAAATTCGAAAACGGCGGCCAGTCCAGCCTTTCCATTCTTAAAGACTTTGATGGCATACTGGCGCCAGGTGGCTTTGGCAAGCGCGGGAGCGAAGGAATCATCGAAGCAGCCAACTTCGCAAGGGCGAACAACATCCCGTACCTTGGAATATGCTTTGGATTCCAGCTTGCGATCGTCGCGTTTGCAAGGCATGTCTGCAAGCTGACAGACGCCAACTCGACCGAGCTTGACCCAAATACCAAGAACCCGCTTGTGGACTTTATGCCAGAGCAGCGCAACATACACGACATGGGCGGAACAATGCGGCTTGGTGCACATGATATTTCGATAACCCCAAAGACCCTTGCAGCAAAGGTGTACGGCTCAACTGCAATACGGAGAAGGCACAGGCATCGCTATGAATTCAACCAGAAATACCTCGACATTGTCAGCAAGAATGGCTTGGTCCTCTCTGCACATTCTGACAAGGGCAGGCGCATGGAGATACTAGAGATACCGGGCAGCAGGTTCTACTTTGCCGTCCAATACCATGCAGAATTCAACAGTAGGCCGGGCAAACCAGAGCAGGCGTTTGATGCCTTTGTAAGGGCAGCCGCTAAATCTTGAGCTCATAGATCCTCTGCCGGGCGTCGCGAAGAGACGTCTTTTTCTTGACGTATCCTTGGCTGATCAGGTGGCTCAGGGACAGCCGGATCGTGCGCTCGGGCAGCATGGTCCTTGTCGCAAGGTCCTTCTGGCTGAGCGCGCCTTCGTATTCAAGCGTCTTTAGGATGAGCTTGGCGCTTGGTGGCATCTTGAGCATGTCTTCGGCTAGTTTCACTTTTTTTGCCATGAGTGACGCGGCCGACGACGGGTCACCGGCTAGCCGGATAAGGCGGGCGGCAAACTCGTGTCGATAACATTCAAGCATCTTTTTTATCTGCATCCTGCGTCCGCCGTCAAGGACCACTTCGCAGTGGTAGCGGCTTGTAATGTCGGTGATCTCGAGCCGGCTGTCGTTTGGGACTATTAGCGGCCTGCGCGTGTTGTCAAGCGAGTTTACTGATACAACAAGAAAGACTGGCGCCTTTTGCATCACCATCGGACCCCCCGCCGACATAGAGTACGCTGTAGAGCCGGTCGGTGTGGAAATTATGACTCCGTCGCTGTTATCATGCCAGACGTCGTTTCCATCTATGCGCAGGACATGCTCCATAAGGGTTGCGCTTTTGCTTGGAAAAACTGCCACATCGTTAAGCACAGGTTCGACTTGCTTGCCGTCTACCTTGACTGCAAGCCGGAACACGTGATCGACAGAGTAGTCGCCGCGCTTGAGCCTCGCAGTCGCCGATTCAAGGTCCCTAACTTCGAGTTGCGCAAGAAAGCCCGTCGAATCCGTTTCATAAATCCCGAGCACCGGTGCCGAATCCATTTCAACCTTGTGGAAGTAGTCGAGTATGCCCCTGTCGCCTCCAGCGACCATGACAAGGTCGACTTCCCTTGCGGTCTGGTAGTCATCCTTCATGATCTCGGTCTTGACGTTCAGGGAATCAAGCGTCTTTTTCACCTTCGAGAGCAGTGCCCCGTCCCGTGAGTCGACGCCTGAGAGGGCCACTTTCATTGCTATTACTACGTGTTTGCTTTTAGCCTGATTTAAAGCTAAGAGAGCTGCTTGAAACCGACGGTGTTGTAAAAGTAAGATGCGCTCTGTTCTATCTTCGACCTGGAAGGAATCTTGGCAAGGCCGACCTCTTTTGTTTCAAGGGCCGCTCGGACTGCCCCGGCCCCAAAGCATATTGCCCAGAGCGGATCTTTTTCCTTCAAATATGCGCAGCAAAACGCGGCGCTCAGTATGTCTCCCGCGCCTGTGGAATCGGGCGTGTCGATGTCGCGCATCTTGATCCAATAGTGCATTTTTTCGTAATAAAGG
>JBFLWZ010000069.1:0-9704 GCA_040757615.1 Thermoproteota archaeon
TGTAATTGGTGATAAGATCTCCGCCTTTCTTTAGCAGGCTTCCTCCAAAATCAACAGTGTCTATTCTTTCATACGTAATATTGGTCATATCAGTGATTTTTTCTGGATTGTCTACCCATTTTTATGGGTATCTGCTGCCCGTGTTTAATCAATTGAATTCTGTATATAGCTCTGAGCCGAGACGGTCAACGAATCTTAAAGCGATTGTATTTCATTTTTCAGGAGCGTACATCTTCAATATTATTTCATCCCTTACGGCAGGATGGTTCTATTTGATAGCATCTATTTTAAGGGCGATCCGCGTCAGCGCCGTTACCTCATGCTCCAAGCCAAGAACATACATCTGGTTGTGTTTCTCTTTGGAGCGTTCCAGTTCTATCTTCCGTTCTTTTATCTTGCCTTTTACGATGAGCTCTATCTTTTCAAAATTATCCATATGCCTGCATGCTCTGAAAAGTTCGTTATAACAGAGCTGGCACTTTGTGGAGAGTGACTGCTCTACAAACGGCCTTAGTTAGTTCTGAGCCAAGCATGTTTTTGCCGTTTTTGTGTCTCCTTAATCCCGCCGATCAACCCATCGAGCCCTCACAACCTGGTTCATCTCGATACGAGCCATCAGGCATAGTTACGATGCAAATACTACTATTGAACATATCAAAACTTGGATCGAAATTCTTAGCTCCTAAAAGATTCACATCCTGAAAGTAAGCCCCATCTAATTGCGCGTTAGAGAAATCGGCTCCGGAAATATTCACACGGGTGAAAGCGAGATACCACAGGTAGGCAGATGATAAATTGGCCCCAGACAAGTCAGAACTAGTGATCACTTTTTATTTTCTTTCAAAACCCTTCTGCGGCAAGTCCTTTCGAAGCTTCTCTTTCACAAATGAACAATCAAGGATACCTGACAGGCTCGGTCTATACATCTGATGGCTCACCCTCCACCAATTTCAAGCTCATAGTCTATCATAAAGAAAGCGGCGCTTTGATCAAAGTTATACATACGGATGTAAACGGAAACTATGGCCTGCCTCTAAACATTGGTGATTATAGGATCGTAACCAGCCAAGGAACGTATGAAGTTACCATTGAAGGCGGCAAGACTACTACTTTGAATATTCAGACTTGATTCTCCCTCTTGGAGCACAGAAACCTGACGCTTTCGTAAGTCGTCAGAGTCTAGCAGCTATTCGCAGCGTTGTTGATTAGTCCGTTAGGCAGATATTCCGCTCAAATAAGTTAAGCCATGGCCGCACTCATGCCCTTGCTCTGATCCCACGTCGCGAAGTAAAGCGGAGATATTTCTACTATAACTGATTCTCCACTCATTACGGAATGCATTAGAAACTTTGCCATCTTGTTCTCGAGGCTCCCAGTATACTTGACCACTAATTTTTCTGCGAATAGCACGTTTCTATTAACATTTTCAGAGATTGTGGCTATGCCTTTGCCCCGTACTCCTTTGTACGGAACGCTTTCATCATCAATACAAAAGTAGACAGTGTCTCTATTCCTGATATTTTGGGCTTTCCTCGAGCTCCGACTTGTTTCAAAGTACAACTTATACCCATCGAAGTAGTACCAGACAGGGTGCACATTGGGGTCGCCCTTATCATCTATAGTCCCTAGTCGAACAAATCGCTTACCTGTTGAAAGAAAGTTCTTCACCTCGTCTTCAGTCATAGTTGAACCGAGCCCGGGCTCGCTTGCATCAAGAATTTTCACAGCAGTCAATTTTCAGATTAGGGCAATAACTATTTCGTTTTGCCGTTACAATTCGCTCTAAATAGACCGCTTTGATTCTGAATTTGTTCTAGAAATTGGCAGAACCATTGCGAAAGAAGCGGCGACCCAGATCGTAGAAGATACGGCTATGGAAGCATATGAAAATGTAGCATCGGTTACTATTCCAGATTCATGCGAAACGAATGACAAGGCTTGTGAAATTGCAGAGAGAGACTATTGATTTTAATCTTTATGCGCGTGTGGGCTTCGTGTAAAAAAGTAGTAACCTATAAGACCAAAGTCATGCGCTCAAACAGCTATCTGAGCGTGGCGTCTTGACTTTTTAAACAAAACCCGATCCGGTTGGCAAAAAATTGGGAAGGTAGCTAGGCTACCTTGTATGTCATGACTTCTCTATAAGGTATTGATAGAAAGACTTCTGATCCGTTAAAGCCGTCCACAGCCGATTTTGGAATGTTGTATTCGCGGCTCGCACCTTGCATCACGGTTATGGTGTCGCCGGATTCTGAAATGATGTTCCCAATGTCCATTCCATCGCTTGACCGCACATTCTTGTGTATGACACGTTCCCAGTGCAGTATTGCTGGTTCTGACATGTCAGAATTATAATAGAACATTGGAGTATTTAAAATTAATTTATGTGTTTGACATATTAATACATTTACTATAATAATTGTAGATTTTAAGTCAATATTTACATTACTCTTGATACTGCCACAGTGAGGTTTGGCGGAAACTTTTGCTTTGGCACTATTAGCACGCCTTTCGAGCTCAATAGCGAGGACGCCTCTGATACACTGGGCGTCCCTTCGAACTTTTGAACCGTTTCTGACGGGTTTGGAACGCTCACCGACGCCAGCTTGTCTTTGTCGTAGATCTCGACAGGTATTCCATACTGCTTCGAAAATTCCTCCAACCCCTTTACCTTTGCTTCCCGATTGATGCTTGAAATATTCCTGATGCTTGCAAACGCCAAGCCTTTTTCGTTGAACACTGTCTTGATGCCGGTATCGATGACATCCTTGCTAGTGTCCCAATGTAGGCCGATCCCGACCACCAGCGATTTCGGCCTGTAAATAACAGACTTGCTCCGGATCTCTGGATCGGAAATTGCTCTGTCAGAAATGACGAGTCCTGCCTTGAATTCGGGCGACTTTATCTTATCCATACTGTCAACGACGACAACGTTCTTTGGCAGTGGCACGTGCCAACAGTTCCGTTCTCCTGCATCTTGGTAAATCGCGATTTTTTCTTCGTTGACCATGAACGCGCTGGTCTTGGTCACGTTCTCAAAATTCTCTATCGACCATCCAAACTCTCTTCCGACCAGATCCACGGCAATCGTCTCGTTGACATCTGCCGCGGTGGTGATGACGGGCTGCGAGCCAAGGAAGGAGGCCACCAGCCGGGCCAGCGCATTTGCGCCGCCCAAGTGCCCAGAAAGTGCACTTATGACATGATTTGCCCTGTCGTCAATGACTATTACCGCAGGATCGCTCTTTTTATCGACCAGATGCGGTGCGACCATTCGTATGACTGCGCCAAGCGAGAATATGCAGACCAGTGCGTCGTACGTCTTGAAAAGCGTGCCGACCAGCTGCATGCTCTGCTCTGAAAACCAGTTGATGTCAGCGCCACCGTCATTGTGCTTTGCAGGGACATAGATTTCTACTTCAGGCATTTTCTGTTTTATCTTTCGCGCTATTTTTATCCCGTGCTTTGTGATGGCGACGACGGCTGTCTTGCTCAAGCAATATTACGCTGATTGTAATGGGAATTAATCTGTTGCTTTAATGCTGTCGAAATTGACAGCTGAGGTCCTTTTCCAGAGGTTATAAATATAAGATTATGAGGATTGATACAGCACTTCAGTGGTCAATTAATATGCTACAAATCCAATCAAGAATACAAAGCAGTGGCCACTGGCTTGTTTTTGCCGTTGTAATAATACTTGGTCTTTCCATTGCATCATACCTCTACAGTCTTGACAAGTATTCGCTCGTATATTTTGGAGACTCTGTTTCCCATATGCTCGGAGCAAGAAAACTGGTAGACTGGAGCGAGAATCCTGGCTTCGCGCAGCTTGGGACAGTATGGCTTCCACTTCCACATATCATCCTCCTGCCATTTACTTTAATTGATCCGCTCTTTACAACAGGATTTGCAGGAGTGATTGTCAGCCTGCCCTGTCTAGCAATAACTACTGCTTTATTGTACAAGATGATCAGGATCCATCTGGTTAGCGGTTTTTCACACGTCGCCTTCATAGGGGCCTTGCTCTATGCACTAAATCCCAACATACTTTATCTCGGCATGACTGCAATGACCGAAGCGCCTTTCATGCTCTTCTTTGTAGCTTCAGCCTACTTTCTCCAAAAATGGCATAGAAATCCAGAGCAATTGCGTATCTTAATGCTGTCGTCTATCTTTGTCGTACTTGCCACTCTTTGCAGATATGAAGGTTGGATTCTCCCTTTGTTTTTGGCTCCGTTCGCAACCATGTTGATGATTAAAGGTGAATTCAAGGTCCAGAAAAAAATGCTCGGCATTTTATTGGCCCTTGCTTCGTTCTTAGGTATCGCATTCTGGGTTAGCTACAACGCCATTCAATATGGCGACCCGCTGGAATTTGCTAACGCAGAGTATTATTCTGCTTCTTCACAAGCACTAAATCGCGATATACGGCAGACTCTATTTCTTCAGCCTGCAAATGTACTGTCGATATATGGCATAACGGCATATACAATGTACGGCCCAATCCTACTTTCGTCGGCTTTGCTCGGATATGTTGTACACAGACGTAAGGAAGGAAGCAAGAACAGAAGAATACTTTATGTATTCTTGGCCTTGCCTCCTCTTTTCACGATAATTACGTTATTAATTGGAATTGGAGAGATGAACTTGTGGTTCAATTCCAGATTTCTCATATTGTTACTACCTCTGCTAATAATGCTTGCAGTGTTACTTTTGCAGAATTTACCTAATAAAATAAAGAACAATCGCGGTTTCGTTATCACTATCATCGGTGCGCTGTTTGTATTTCAAATATCAATGATAGCATTCAATACGGTACCTACATACCTTGATGCTCGTGGCGGGTTTCTGTACAAAGTAAATCCCTTTGCGATACAAACAGGAGAAAGCTTGAATTCAATGTATGACGATGGAATGATAATGATCATGACAGGTTCAGCTCAGGGACATAGGATAATGGTGACAGGGGGCATTCCGCTCAAACAGTATGATGAAATAATAGAATCAAGTACTTGGAAAGAATCATTCTACGAACCTTGGTTATACGACAAATGGATCATCCTAAGTAAAGTGCCTGATTCTGATGGCGCAAATGTGGTAAAATACTGGCAAGATAGGCGAAGCGAACTTGATGAGCACTATAAGAAAGTATACGAAAATGAATACCATGAGATTCTAGTATTAAAATGACCCAAATCTGCTAAACAAGATGTTATTTACTTCAACACAGTAGCCAATTAGATTACTACTTGGCAAAAGATTGCAATCTTAGTATTCGTATTAATGTCATACCCGCTAATGTTACTACTCCGATAATTGGAATGATCGTTGACAAACCAAATTCTGGTACAGGCTGCGCCAGAGTCATCACGTAAAAATCTGCAGGAGATCCCATATAATCACGTGCCTGACCCTCGTAGTAGCTGCCAAATCCTATCAGTATGGAACGTCCATCTGTACTGAGGACATAGTGATTGGGATTATCATCCGAAACCGGAACAATTGGATCTTGGAAGCTGCCATTGATATCGGTCATAATAAGCCCGCCGCCAGGTGCTCTCCAACATGCAGCATCATTAAAAATGAAATTATAGTTGTTAGGAGCCCATTGTGCGCCGCCTTCGCATGTAATTTCTATGTTTGGTATTATGTGTTCTTTTCCAGTCTCAATGTCATAATATGCAATAACAGCTCTCGATCTAAGGTATTCATACTCAATAATTTTTGTATATAATACTTTCTTACCGTCGTTACTAATATCAAAACGATATAAATCCTTGATGTCAGCGATTTCCTTGGCATTTTGACCGTTTGATTGGGAGGATAGCATCATTAGTTTTCCATTCGAAATATATGCAATTTTACCATCTGGAAAAATATCAATAAGACTATTGATATTTGAGAGAAGCATTTCTGAAGAGTTAATAGAAATACTCTGACTCGGCAATCCTTGATCTATTTTGTACCTGTATACTCCTGAATCGAGAACAAAGTAAATGCTGGACCCGTCTGCACCTGCACCAAACCGAGCTTGCCTTAATGATTGATAAGATTCAGGGTTTGTAGTATCTACCGCTAATGTCAGATTTCCAAGATCTGTGATGACGGTGCCTGATGCTTCGGTTTGATTTCCTATTGCATCCAGATGCAAGACTGCTAGTTTGGCAGGTTCCCCAGACCTTTGATATTTGAAAAGAATAGATTTGCTGTCCGCGCTCCAGTCCATTGGAAGAGCATTCGGATACTTTTCATCATCCAAGTTTATGCGCATTATATTATTGGTACGATATAGCGTTTCAGCCACCTCAAAGATAATAGTCTCACTTTGAACTCGGAATAGGCTGGTCGCGTTATTTCTATCCAACCATTCTGCTGTTGCACTGACTGACCATTTTCCCGAAGCTGGAAGCAATCCGGAGGGAATTGCAAAATGCTCAACGCAGCCATCCCGTTCCTCAAATACGGTCGAATTTCGTATTATCCCAGCTGCCTGTTTCTCATCAAGAGGTTCCAACTTCGCGTTCACTATTATCAGGTTTCGATCCCGGTCAAGAACGACATGACCTGATCTTGGTTCATAAAAACCACGATTAGAGGCGTTATCAATCGGAGAAGGACAGAGTTCTAGCTTGATCATAAGTCCAGTCCCAAATTCTATGGGCTTATCTCCTTGTTTTGGTTCAACTATTTCAAGCCGATATTTGTCACTTACATCGATGATGTCTTGCTCTGTCCAAACAACGAAGAACCGGGGTGCAGAATAACCAACATCAGGATCTGAAGTGTTTTGCGAAATCGTCTTATGGCCTTGTTTTTCAACTATAAAACTCACTTCATAAATGCCAAAAGTAGCACTTTCCGGTATGTCGTATGAAAAAGTAATGATGTCTTGTCCGCCTATTTCTTCAGCAAGAAATTGTTGATTAAGGACTATTGTTTTTTCTGGACCTGTAATAGTCACAGTAAAGATCGCCGGTGAGTCATTCTCCAACTGAGTATATCCATCGACATAGCCATAGAAATTGACGGTTTCTCCTCGCGCAAATTCTTCACCATCCGTAAAGTTGTTGAGACGGGATTTGCCATGGACATCTATCTCTGCCTTAATATACGAAGTATCAATCTGTTCTTGTGCAAAAGTTGCAGGGGCATTGGGAATAAGAACCAAGAAAAACATCAGGTCGATAGCAACAATAGATAAGAACAAATGAAGATTCAGGTTCCTCATATTTTATTTGTAAATAATATACAGATAGCTTTGCTTTGAGTCTTCTGCTGTTACTTTCTAACCAAGAAGAACAACCTAAGGTTATAAAGCAGTTTAGCGAACAAGAAATTATTGCCAATTCAGCTCGATGACACGGATGTTGCGATATTGAAATCGCTTATGGGAGATGGAAGAAAATCCTTCCGCGCGATATCTCGCGAGATAAAGGTGAGCACGCCCACTGCCAAGGCCAGATACGAACGGCTGGTGAACATGGGGCTAATCAAGGGGGTCAAGCCTGAAATCGACTTTTCAAAAGTGGACAAAAAAAGCAAAGATGACCTTGGCGACACCCTGCAGACGCTAAAGAAGCAGAAAAAGCATTTTCATGTATATGTAGAAGGACTGAACGTCAAGCTAAAGTGCGAGTTCTGCAATGGGCCTATCCACGGCAAGCCCAAGGTCCTGAAATTCGCCAACTTTGAGCGTTTCTTTTGCTGCACACAGTGCAGGGCGTCGTACAAGGTGAAGCACGGCAGCAGGATCGAGATGCTTAAGGAGCGGTACAGAAAGCGCTAGTCTGGGTAGCGGCCGATAACCCTGCCGTCAAACTCGAACATCACTACCTTTATTTGCAACTGCGGGTTCTTTGCGTATTCGCTCATCTGCTCGTGCACCTTTTTGCATACCAGATCGAAATATCCTGTAATGTTGTTTTTGGTTATTATCTCTGACACATGTCTGGCGGTGTTTGCACCTCTAATCTCTTCAACCACATTTGATGGGGCATTGCTCTCTGCTGCGAGTCTGGCCATGAACTCCATGTTGACGTGTGAGCCCGCCACGTGTGTCTGCTTGACGCCCGCTGCCATCTTGGTCAACTTGCCTATAAAGCCGGCAATGATCGCCTCTCGCAGATTCTTGCCGGCGCACTGCTTTATAGAATAGCCTGCAAAATCGCCCATCTGCACATAGCAATGCTCTGGCAGCTTGAACAGCTCTTTTGCAAAGTCCTCGCTCCTTCCCCCGGTGGTAAGGATTGCGGTATCAGCACCCATTGCAATTGCCACATCGAGGCTCTGCCTTATTGAAGCAGCGAACGATGCTGTCGAATACGGTAGGACTATTCCAGTGGTCCCAAGTATCGAGATGCCTCCGAGAATTCCAAGTCGAGGGTTGTCGGTCTTTTTGGCTATTTCATCTCCTTTTGGTACCGATATCACGACGTCGACTCCTCCTGTTTTCAGCTGTTCGCTTGCAACTTCTCTCACCGCCTGTTCTATCATCTTCATCGGAGTAGGGTTAATTGCAGCCTTGCCCACAGCAAGCCCGAGCCCCGGCTTGGTCACCCTTCCGACACCTTTGCCGCCGTCAATGTTTATCTGGCCGATGTTCTTGGTGAATAAGACGGTGGAACAAATCTCTGCACCATGCGTGGCGTCAGGGTCGTCCCCACCGTCCTTTATGGCGGCGCATGTGGCCTTGCCGCCCTCGACTTTGGTCCATGCGATATTGATCGTCGCTGTCCTGTTCTTTGGTAGCGACACTGTCACCTGATCGATAGGCTTGTCAATTAGTGCATAAAGCGCGCCCTTTGTTGCTGCAGTAGCTGTAGTGCCGGTCGTGTAGCCGGTCCTGAGAGTGCCCTTGCGCTTCTTTTCCTCGATCTCTGATGGAAGCTCTTGTTCCCGCTCTGCAAGCTCCAAGTCCTTGTCTTCAAACATTATAACAGCACTGTCCCGCCATCTATCACTATCGTATTGCCTGTTGCAAACGCAAAGTCGCTACTTGCAACGCTTGCCGCAACCTTGGCCACTTCTGAAGGGTCGCCCCACCTCTTCATCGAATTCTCCATTGCCGCCTTTTTCCTTTCAGTCACAGTCATCGAGTTGAACGTGGCGACTGTAGAGATGTTGCCAAGCGCAAGCGTGTACGCCCTAATGTTCTTGTCGCCGTATTCAAGCGCAATGTGTTTTGTGATCGCAATGACACCGGCCTTTGCAACTGTGTATGGCGCGCCTTCGGTGTATCCAGATAGTGCAGGCGTCGACGAGATGTTGATTATCACTCCCCCACCACCTTTGATCATTATTGGAATAGCTGAATGGCAAAGTCGAAGGGTTCCCTTCAGGTCCACCTGAATGACCTTGTCAAACTCGTCTTCGGTAACTTCATGGAACCTCTTTGTCCAGATCTTGCGGTCGAAAGGATAACCGGCGTTGTTGACCAGTATATCGATGCGCCCGTGCCTATCCGCAACATGGCGGATGAATTTTGCAACGCCCGCAGCGTCCATGACATCCAGCTTTTCCGGATAGGCCTTTCCCTTGATCATGCTTGCAGACTTTTCCGCATCTGCCATCCTGCGCGAGCATACAAGGACCGCAGCACCGCGTGTGGCAAATTCTTTGGCAATTTCAAAGCCGATCCCCTTACTAGAGCCAGTGACTATTGCGACTTTCCCCTTTAACAACTGAAAAGTCTATGCCACCGGGCT
>JBFLWZ010000070.1:0-9465 GCA_040757615.1 Thermoproteota archaeon
GCGCGTGCTCCCTGCCGCCCGAGCCGACAATAAGAACGTCCACGCTGGCAGTAAAAACAGTCGGATAATAAATTGTTTGATTAAGCTTCTCTTACTTTATTCGCTTGCCCTTTTAAGCGATACAGGTGTCTAACTGGCATGAGCTCAGAAGCCGAGAACGGACGCGCCCGTAGGGGTCTAGCGTCTGCCAGCGAAGAGACAAGGCAGCGGGTGGCTAGGAAGGGCGGCATTGCCCCACACCAGAAGAGGGGGCTTGCAGCGGCAAATCCCGAAACCCGAATGCGGGTGGCCAAGGCAGGAGGCGAGGCGAGGGCGCAGGACCGGGAAGGGCTATCTGAGGCTGGAAGGCGAGGAGGAGAGGTTGTCAAAGAGCGCTATGGATCGGACTTTTACCGGGAGATAGGTGAAAAAGGCGGAGGAGCCGTGAAGGAACGCTACGGTACGGAATTCTATAGCGAGATCGGCAAGCGCGGAGGCGAGACTGTAAAGCAGGAACGAGGAGCCGAATACTACTCTGCAATCGGCCGCAAAGGCGGAGAAGCGCGGACCGGCGCGGATAGCTCGGAAACGCCGGCTGACGTGTCACCTGGCACCCAGACTTCAACTGCGGCCTAGCAAGTTGATGCTGTCCTCGGCTATAGCCTGCAGGAACCCTATGTATTCGCTGTCCAGAAAATCAATGACAGTGAACCTCTTTTCTGAAATGGCTTTTCTTATGCTTTTTAGGTGGTAGCATTCCTCCTTGCCCGAAAGGGTGGTGAAGTAATAGTCCTTGCAGGAGCAAAAGCCGAGATCCGGGTCGGCCCAGTACTCGTTATCCCTTCCTACTACGACCCATAATTTCTTGCCACTTGGCAGAAACAGCATCTGCTTGACGCTGCCGGAGGTTACGGCCTCGTCGATCCTCGACACTGATTTATGTGCCCTGCCTAAATATAAAAAGCGTGAAGGTACGGCCGCTCCACCCCCATGCAGCGCTCCTGCTCGAAGACGACCACAGGTACGTCGCGGTCACCGACCTCCACATCGGGCTTGAAGCCGAGCTGGAAGGCAAGGGCGTGTCGATGCCAAGCATCGCCCTAGAGATGGCAGACGAGCTCTTGAGGCTGGTGGAGCAGGAACAGGCAGATGGCATCATACTGCTAGGAGACATCAAACATACCGTGGGCTCGATTAGCAGGCAGGAATGGGACGAGATACCCACGTTTTTGAAGCGGCTTGCCGCCAAAGCAGACGTCTACCTTGTGCCGGGCAACCATGACGGCAACATCAGGCACCTTGTGCCTGCGAGCGTCAACTCTGTCAGCGCCAAGGGGATGACCATCGGAGACACACTGCTCGTGCATGGCCACGCGATGCCCTCGGATGTGCGATCAAACGTTGCTAGGATAGTAATGGGGCACGTCCACCCGGTATTTGTGAAGAAGGGGAGCGTAGTGCACGGTCAACGGGTCTGGATATACATGCAGGCACGCAGGGAAGCGCTCTTTCCATCAGCGGAAGGGGTTGTGGAAGTTATCGTGGTGCCCAGCTTTAACCCGCATCTTTATGCGACTGGTGAACACTATCGCAAGTCGATATCACCCGTCATTACGCGGGTGATCCAAGCAGGGGTGGACAGGTGCATCGTCGCAACGCTGGACGGGTCAGTGGTCGGAGACGCGGCCGTGTTGCCGAACATACTATAGAGGTGCGTGTGTTTTTCCAGTGGAACGTGTGGAAACGCCATTAGTTCTTTTATACCGGGTAACAACAGCGTTCCCGGCTGATTCATGCAGGTCCTTGGCTGCACCTCCACGCCGGATTTTGCATAAGCCCCAATTTTCGTGTAGGGAAAAATGCATAATTTGGCCGCGATTATTCATTTCTGAAATTGGAATGGCTTTATCCCATCCCAAGCGTGGCAGCGGGAATACTGCATTGGAATAATATTCCAAATTATTTCATTTTTGGAATATTGAGCGCTAGCTGGAATAATAAATTCCACACAAAATATATTCCAACCCGCTGCATGAAAGTGCCGTTATCGTTAGAGTAGCGGCATATGGCAGCAGAAGATGGCTTTTTGTTTTAGAAGAACTAATTGGTAGGCTGAGTTTTGGAAAAATTAGTTCTTTTATAGAAGGGTGGCGAGAAGACCACTGGACTTGCCCAGTGGACAAGGAATCGCCATCATATTTTTTTAAGTAGTATTTGCTGTCCAAATACAGGATGATTGTGCGACGTCTGTGACGCTCTCGCTGACACAGCACAGGAACCAAGCTGAGTAGCGTGCGGTCGCCGCGATACAACAGCGACATGGCGAGTAAAAAAGGTGAGAAGCAGCTCCACCAGGTCTGAGGGTATAGCTCTCAGATAGGGGTCTAACGGCATCCTGCTGCTGTATGTGCAGAGGGAGAAACCAGTGAACCGACCCAGAACTGCTGCTAGGTTAGTAGTAGTAGACAGGAAAACCCGATGATGACAACAGAGGCTACCGAACTTGTTCGGTAGTAGTTCACAGTGCCTGCCGACATTCCAATAATTATTATAGGGTTTTTCAATTGCATTAAAAGCAGCGCCTCGGTAGCTCAGCCTGGTAGAGCGTTACCTTGGTAAGGTAGAGGTCGCGGGTCCGAATCCCGCCCGAGGCTCATTCGTTTTCCTCTTCTTCCTCATCCGCTTCCACTTCGGCTTCTGTAACGGTAAAGCCCAATTCCTTTGCCCTGTTTGCCAGCTCAGACAGTTTTTGTAGAGCCATCGCGCCATCTCCCTGAATGTCCATTTCAAGTTCGACTTTCATTTCATCAGATCAAAAATTGCATCGCTTAAATGAATTGCACAAAAAATGTCCGGTGCATTAGTTACTGCCGGCAGTAGCAAAAACACAAGTTATCTGACGGGCGGGGCCGCGAATATCTCCCTTCTTGTCCGGAAGAGGAGCATAAAGATCATGATTTCAATGTCCTCTGCAAACATGTAGCTGACCGCCAAGGAATAGTAGCCGTCGAGGCTCTTGTCCGCGCTAGCCAGCGTTATGGCGATAATCTCTACGGGCGAATATTTCTGCAGGTTCTCCACTAGCTTTGCCTGCATCTGCTGGCTTGCAGTCAGCGCGCCAAACGACTCCCCGATTTCTTCCCGGGTAAATTCGACAGTTATCAGCCTGTCTGAATAGTTGGAATATCCATAGTCGATCAAGGCCATTATGCTGCCTAGGATTACGAGGCTCACCATGCCGCTTATGTAAAAGAACTTTTTGCGGTACCAGTAGTTGAGCGACGAGTTTATCACCTGACGATATCTCTGAAGTGTTGTGTACCTCAGGATGAAATAGAATATTGCAAAAGTGATTGCCACCGCGCCCAGCGTCCCGAACCAGGAGTTGTGCAGCACAAATCCGAGCAGCACCCGGACGCCGATCAGGACTGCAAACCATAATGCCAGAACAGCAATCTTGTCCTTTCCAAGCTTGTCATTCTTTTTCTGTTCCAGCAAAGGCAAGTCTCAATTTTCTCTCACTTTCTTATTAATCCTCTCATGCTGAGATTGTTATGAGATGGCCCAGACTGGGAGGCATGCTTAATCCATGCCTATTGCCGCATTATTTCCCTGAATCGGAGACTCGAATAATGCATAATTGTGAATGCGCATGCCAGGCCAGCTATCGATGCGCCATTGGCAAAGCTTTAAAGTGCATCAGCGAGCTCTGCTAGATCGTGTCTGCCAGAGAAATAAAGTTTGTCTATTCTTCTCCCGACCGGCCAAAGCTAAAGTCGCCTACGCTGATCTGTGGCTTTCCGGGCAGCGGCTATGTCGGCAAGCTGGCAGTCGACCACCTGATCCAAGAGCTGCCTGCAAAACACCTTGTCGACATTTACTCCAGCTCGTTTCCGCCGCAGGTCATGATCAAGGCTGACGGCACTGCCGAGCTGATGAAGAATAGCATCTTTTGGTGGCAGGGCAGCGACGTAGATCTCTTGTTGCTCACAGGCGACTCGCAGCCTGCAAACCCTGACTCTGAGTATTCACTGGCTGACGAAGTGCTTGGCATTGCGAGCCAGTTTGGGACAGAGCAGGTGTTCACGCTTGCGGCATACATCACGGGCGTCTTTGTGGACAAGCCCAAGGTCTTTGGCACCGCAACCGATTTGGAAACAGTAAAAGAATTTTCGGCGCACAACATTTCGATGATGGACAGCGGCAGCATCACCGGCATGAATGGGCTTGTCATCGGCATTGCAAAGCTGCGCAACATGAAAGGCATGTGCCTGCTTGGCGAGACTTCAGGCTATGTCGTCGATGCCAAAGCTTCAAAGGCAGTGCTTGAAACGCTGCTAGAGATAATCGGAATAAAGGTCGACATGGTAAACCTTGAAAAACGCGCAAAAGACACGGAGATGCTCATCCATACCATAGAGCAGCAGATGCTCGCGGGTAGAGGAGGCAAGCCGTTTGAAGGTCCGCAGCAAAAGCCGCGGGACACCACCGGATATATCAGCTGAGCTTGGTCATCTTGCCAAACTTGCCGACGCTGATGCTGTTTTCGCCCCGGAATGTGTTGATATAGCCGTTCTCTATCGACACCCTGTCTCCGGGCTGGACCTTGTTGATGTCGTCGCCCCAGAGTGCGAGCTTGATGCTGCCCGACTCATCAGAGATTATCGCGTCGGCCACGGTCGTCGTGCCGCCAGATTTCAGGTTGACAGTGCGCGGCTCGCCAATGCTGTCAATCTTGCCAGTTACGCTGAGGTTGCGCATTCCAGCCTTCAGTTCGCTTATCTTCATGATTTTTGCTAGTGGCGCATCTAATAATAAAGGTTAGGATTTAGCCACGCAGTTGGACCTTTTGTGGGTACCACTGGGAAGCGTTAATCGCACATTCCTCAACTAAAAACTAATTCACGGTTATGCAAGGCCGGACATATTAATGTGCATTACTTGTTACTTGTTACTTGTCACATACATTCCATTGATGCAATTCTTGAACCTGTCTAGTCTGCAACGGCAAATCTTTGATCGCTTCAATAACGGCACTGCGCCACGGAATATAACGAAAACCAGAATCTAACAATACAATGAAAAATAGCATCTGATCACCATGTTAGAAAGCAACTGCACAGGATTTAGATAAAAAATAAAATGGAAGGGCGTAGGCTAGTTTTCTGCTTCCACAGGTTGCGGGATTACCTTGACTGCACCCATTCCAAGGTACCCTGCGTGGAACGGAGAGAAACCTACAGGGCCGCCGATCACTGATCTGAGCACGGCATTGGGCATCGAGTCCATCGGCTCTGATGTATACAGCACTTCGCCGTCTCCTGCGTCAATGATGGCGGTATAGATCCTGTTATCGCCGTCAACGACTACGAAGGTGTATACCAAGAAGCCCTGTATTACGCCAAGGTTTCCGCTAAGCACCTTCTCGCCAGCCACAGCATCTGTGGCAATCATTGCAGCCTCTGGAAATGCTACTTCAGCCTCAGACAGAACTTGGTTTGTCATTTGTTCGGTAATGTTTACCGAGCCTTCGATGTCAAGGCCGGTATACTTGATGTTGCCTCCAATGGAATTCTTTTCAAATGCAGAGAGTTCGTCGTCTGTTTCCTCGTCAGATTGCGCGTTTGCTTGGTAGACCAGACTGCCAGCGGTTGCGACGATGGCAACGGCGGCCAGCAGTGCCACCAATGTTGTTTTTGATATCCCGTTTGGCATGTTTTTTCGCCAAACTACTATATGACATAACTGTATTTATATGTTGTTATATTTGTCTCTATATCATGACATTTTTGTCATGTTCTATTTCGAATGCAGGGGTTTGATATGCATGGAGAATGGCACGGTCTCTCCAGAATCATAATATTCCCCTAGGACATCGCCAGGCAGTGTTGGCACAATGTAGCCACGAGGTACATACTTGACAAACGCGGGTTCTGAGATAATGCCTAATCGTTTGCTGTCCTGTATCTGAATAAGCTTGAAGCTCTTCACATCATTGGCAGCATATTGTGTTGATTGCTGAGTGGCTATGCGGTCGTTCACACCTGCAGCATAGCCCACATAGACTGACGCAATGGCACCCACTATCACGAGCGTAGCGGTTATCCATATCGCCCCCCTGCCTTTGCTACTGCCGGGTTTGGCATCCTCTGTTTCCTGAGGGCGAACCAGTGCCAAGACCTCTTTTCTTTTCTCCTTTGCAAGTTCCAAAGTTTCATCGCTTGAATCGTCATGTGTTGTGATGATGAAATTCGCCTGTTTCAAATCAGAGATAGCAGATAATACAAAGTCGATCGAGTCGTCAGGGAAACCATCTATGACCTTTGACTTGCGTACAGGAACTGCGGATTTCAAAAGGACGCGCAGGATTGCTAGCTCGTACTCGTTCATGATCTAGAATATCTAACAGTAGTATTTATTTATTGGCGTTTATTTCAACGTATCGCCTATTTATTGTCAGTAGAAAGAGACAAATAATACTGTATGTCATATAGCAGCGTGGAAGAGGCTGCAGAGCTGGGCATTCTGGCGAGAACTATATCTTCAAGGGCCGTAGCTCAGATACTGGACTTTTTCCTGGACCATAAGGAGTTTGACTATTCGCCGGCAGAAATCGCCAAAAAGACCGGTCTTTCTTTTAGGACGATCTTTAGAGAACTACCGCTGCTGGAAAAATACCAGCTCATCTACAACAGCCGCAAGATCGGCAAGACCAACATGTATAAGCTCAACACCGACTTCAGGGCCGTGTCGCTTCTTGAGCAGTTTACGTTTGAAATGGCACAGGTCAAAGTTGATCACAGCAATGACAACAAAGTACAAGTCAACGCCGATATCATAGAATAAAGGTCAGATGTTGGTTACGGTCATTGTATGCCCGCAGTCGGTGCAGACCAGCTTTGTCCCGGCCACGGTCTTTTCGCGCACTTCGTGGACGGTCTTACTGTGGCACCTGGTGCAAAGCCTAGACACTGTTTCTGGCTTGGGCATGCACCATAGTAAAGTACACAGGCAAAATTTAACCTTTAAAACTGCCAGCGCAACTATGAAATAAGGTTCCGCCGGCAAGACAGGTAGGCGGAGGGGTAGCGAAGCCTGGTCAAACGCGCAGGACTCAAGATCAGATGCGCACGGCACCATTTCTTCTCGCAACATCCAGAACTGCGAGATGAGTGATCCCGTCCCTCAGGGGTTCGTGGGTTCAAATCCCACCCCCTCCACCTTATTCACTCTTCGAATACAGCATGTACTTCCAGTAGAGCGCGCCGGCGATGCACAGGTAGGCCGCGTTGTAGAATGCATCCCAGATCCTATCCTGCTCTTCCAAGAGCTGGGAATCAGTAACTGCTCCGTAGCCATAGCCGGTGTCGGCTATGACTGCGGCAAGTATCGCTGCCATTATCATGGCCGATGGCGCAAATTGCGGGTTCTTGCCAGGTCGCAGGCTGACGATCGTCAGGATCGCCATCGCAAGAAGGACTCCATCCAGAATTGGATAGGCGAGGCTTATAGAAAGCGCCGGCCAGTCGCCGCCGGCGCCGAGTGTAAAGCCGATTAGCGGGAACAGGAAGATCGCGATAATGACTGAAACGATTATGGTGGTAAGGAATAGCGAGATCAGCCTTGACTCTAGGAGTCGCGAGCTTGCCTTGCGGTATGCCCATACTACATAGTAGATGGAGAGTCCATAGCCGGCGAGCCACAGCGCGTCGGCTGGTGAGGGATACGGCCCTGCGCCAAACGCTAGCTCATAATATGACCAGAGCATCCATGCCGAAAACCAGAATGAAAGGGCCATGACCAAGGCCACATAGGCTCTCCTTTCAGGCCCCAGAGACGCGCGCTTTGACAGAAGTAACGCGCCCATGCCGACTGACATGGCAGAGGTCATGCCGATCGTCAGGTTGCCCCATAAAGCCTCGTTCTGGTCGTCGGAAAATGTTAAAATGCAGGCAATGACAGCAATAAGCCCGGCTACCCATGTGATCGTAAAAGATGGTCGCGGGACTTTTGCCAGCATGTTTTCAGTCATTTCCTCGAATAATTTACTGAAAAAATGTTACATAATTTAACCTTGCTATAATAGAAAGGAAGTTGTTTGAGCATTTGAGATGGCACAAGGTTCAAATTATTTTCGGCTGGCAGCCTTTGTACAATGGCGCGCAAGTCGATGGTGCTCATCCCTATCATTGCTGCCTCTGCCATCATAGGCATCCTTGGCATTGCATTTGTTCCGCCGGAAATCAGGGACAGAGACACAGGCTTTCCAAAAGGCACTGTGCTGATTAACGACGACGTGGTGACTGTAGAGATAGCCGAGACAGCCGCCGAAAAGCAGCGGTGGATGACATTCAGGCAGGACAGATTGCCGCTAGACACTGCGATGCTGATAAAGCACGACAGGTCCGACCTACACGAAGTATGGATGCTCAACGTCGAACACAACCTCGACCTGATCTGGTTCGACGAGGCAGGAAACGCGGTCTACCTGATCAAGGACGCGCCCCCATGTCAGAATGTGGTTGAAACCGTCAGCTGCACTTACAAGACTACAAAGCAGGCACTCTATGTGATGGCCGGGACTTCGGGATTTATTGACGCACATGGCATAACAGTCGGGTCAAAGATGACAATCATCTCTGCCTAGCTTTATTACAGAGCGGCATATTCCACTTGCTGTAGTTGAAGCTCATCCTTGCAGACCCGCACGCAAGACCCCTTTCCAGAAGCGAAGTGGCGCGGCTGCTGGCCCGGCCAAATATTCTGAGGCTTGCATACGTTGACGGCGGAAGGCCGGTCGTCCACCCTGTGTGGTATTATTATAGCAAGAGCAAGTTCTTTGTGGCGACTGACATCAACAGCGCAAAGGCAAGGGCGCTACGCAAAAACCCCGAAGCATATTTTCTTGTGGACGAAAGCCCAAAGGGCGGACCAACCCAAGGAGTCAGGGGCAGAGGCACTGCAAGAGTGATCGACGACCCGTCCTATGGGACAAAGGTGACACGCCGCAACGTAAAGAGATACATGGGCACATTAACCAGCAAGGCTGCAAAAGATGTGTTGAAGCTGGGCCCAGAGTCATGTGTCATCGAAATCACGCCTTCGTACATGGCGACCTGGAAGTTCTAAGAGCTGACCACTTTTTTCAGATCCTCATAGGCCTGCTTTAGCTCTTCAATGGCGGCCCCGTCTTCAAGGGTAGTGATGTCTCCGATCTTCTCCCCGCTTGCTATCGATTTGAGCAGTCGGCGCATTATCTTGCCGCTCCGGGTCTTGGGCAGCTTGTTAACAAAATACACTTCATCCGGCGTGGCTATCGGTCCAAGGGTGTTCCTGATGTGAGCTATAACCTCGTTTCGCAGGCCGTCTGACTTCATTCCCTCCTTGGGCACGAGGAACGCGATTATGGATTCGCCCTTTGTGCTGTCCGGTCTTCCAGTCACTGCAGCTTCGGCTATGGCCTTGTGTGACACAAACGCGCTTTCA
>JBFLWZ010000071.1:0-9386 GCA_040757615.1 Thermoproteota archaeon
AGAACAGCCATCACATAAAGAACCTTATTGATTCCCACAGAGAACTCCGTGCTTCCTCAACATTACTGGTCCGCCATGTCAAAGATCCAAGGCAGTTTGGAGTAGCAAGTGGAAAAAGTGGCAAAAACAACACTATTGAAATAGATAACCTGGAAGAAAAACCTGCAAAGCCTTCAACCAATCTGGCCATAATGCCTGTATACATATTCGAACCTGAAATTTTTAGGGCATTAGAGATGACACATGCCGGAAAAAGCAACGAGCTTCAATTAACAGACGGAATCATGAAGCTCGTGGAACTGGGCAAAAGAGTAATTGCAATCAAGATGAAACGCGATGATCTGTGGATAGACATAGGCACTCCCAATACTTACTGGGATGCTCTTCGCACGTCCTATTCTCTAAGATAATCACTGTGATCTGCCTAAGGCAATATAGTGGACATTTTTGTCGCTATCAATATTGAGAATCCTTCTTGTATCAATTACGAGGCATTTACCAGTATGTTTTAAGAATATTGTTCTATCCAACGATTTGTATTCGTCCCAGTCTGTCATCAAGATAACTGCACTGGCATTCCTTATTGCATCAATGGTTGATGTGGCATATCTTACCTTGTTACCAAGAACTTGCTTCGCATTTTCTAATGCCATTGGATCATGTATGGAAACGCGGGCTCCACTTTTGTTCAGTTCTTTTACTAATTTTATAGATACACTTTCTCTAATATCATCAGTATCCTTCTTGAATGCTGTTCCTAGAACCGTGATCGGCTTGTTTCTGATGTTTTTAAGATTTTGCCTTAAAAGATCCAATATTGTACAGACCTGTCGCTTGTTAACAGCGTCTGTAGCTCTTAGTAATATTGGGTCGTATCCTATCTTTTTACAATAGTTGATGAATCCAGACACATCCTTTGGAAAACAAGAACCACCATATCCTGGACCTGCGTTCAAGAATTGAGGACCTATCCTAGGATCAGCTCCGATCGCCTGAGCTATTACATCAACATCTGCTCCCGGTATCCGGTTACAAACATTGGCAATAGTATTGACAAAACTAATTTTCGTAGCCAAGAATGAGTTATTTGCGTATTTGATCAACTCTGCGGAAACAATATTGGTATGCAATATTCTTGTTGTCTGACCATACACGGATCTAAAGAATTCTTCAACAATGTTATGAGTTCTGTCATCATTTGATCCTATTACAATCAAATGGGGATTTCTCGAATCTGTCACAGCCGATCCCTCTCTCAAGAATTCCGGCGTCATTGCGATACCAAAATTTCCGCCCATCTTTTTGATATTACTAGCAACAATATCCTCTGTTGTTTTTGGTGGAACTGTGCTCTTTACACAAACTACTGGATGATTAGCAGATTTGAGGCATCTGCCTATCTCTATGCTTACCTTGTCTATATAGTCTAGATTTACTGAACCGTCAGGTTTCATGGGAGTCCCTACGCAGATAAAGATCAAACTAGAATTTTTAATGGCAGTCTGGAGCGACATAGTAGGCTTTAGGGTACCTGATGTTATCACGTTCTTTAACAGTGGTCCCAATTCGGGCTCAAAAAAAGGCGCCTCTGCCTGTGAGATTTTCTTTATTTTCTTTACATCATTGTCAACACCATATACGGTTATACCCTTTTCAGCAAAAATGGCTGCAGTAGTTAGCCCAACAAAGCCCATTCCAACGATCGTTACAATCGACATTTAGATAGCCCCTAGTTCAGCCTTCCATTCCATTCAAGTGTCATCCTTATACCACGATGCAAGTCAATCTGTGGATGCCATTTTAGAAGCTCTTTTGCCTTTGTTATGTCAGGGCACCTCCTACGAGGATCGTCAGGTGCTGGAGGCAAGAATGACAGTGAAGACCTGCTCCCAGTAGCTTCGATTATGATCTCTGCCAACTTGTTGATAGTGATTTCAGATGGGTTGCCTATATTTATGATGTCACTAACTACGTCTGATTGCGCATAATACATGATTGCTCTGATAGTATCGGTAACATAACAAAACGAGCGAGTCTGTTTTCCATCTCCATAAATAGTAATATCTTTATTTTCTAATGCTTGCATTAGGAATCTAGATATCGCTCGGCCGTAGGTGCCGTCAGATCTTAACCTCGGACCATAGGTATTGAACAGTCTGAATATCTTGACAGGTGTCTTGTGCTGTCTTGCATATGCCATGAAGAGGGCCTCAGCGTACCTCTTGCCTTCGTCGTAGCACGACCTCAAGCCTATCGGGTTTACATTTCCCCAGTACTTTTCAGGCGTAGGGATCACCGCTGCATCTCCATAAACTTCTGAGGTAGATGCAAATGCTACTGGGATCTTTTTCTTCCTGCAGTATTCTAGCAATCTATGGGAGCCTGTTGAATTAGGCAATAATGATTCTACCGGATTTTGTTGATAGTCATCTGGAGATGGTCTGCTTGCAAGGTGGAAAACAAAATCACTTTTGAGACCAGATAATTCGACAGAAGTTATACTCTCCTTGATTAGTCTAAAGTTCTTTGAACGAATCAAGTTTTCTAAATTAGATTTATTGCTTGTGGAAAAATCATCGATACAAATGACCTTGCCCCCTAATTCACATATTGCTTCTGCGATCCAACTACCTAGAAACCCTGCACCACCGGTTATGATAAAAGATCTAGATCCAAAGAAATCTTTGTCTATGCCTTTATCTAGAATCAATTTCAGCGTTGTTTCAATTTTATCTGTTGAGTTCTTTTTCATTTCACAGCCTTCCTAGAAATAGACAGATGTCTTGTACCATTCTAGACATGATTTTATCCCCTCTTTAAGACCGACTCTTGGTGTGTATTTCAGTTCCTTTTTTGCCTTTGTTATATCTGCATAGGTATCTGGAACATCACCTGGTGGCGAGGCAATATGATTCACTTTCAATTTTCTTCCAAGGACTTCCTGCATCATTGATATCATAGAATTGACGCTGGTGTTGGAACCTGAACCCAAGTTATATATTCCATCTCCAACCTTAGCCGCCTTCATCGTCCCATCAACAATGTCTTGCACATGCGTAAAGTCTCTTGTCTTGCTGCCGTCTCCATAGACTGTAAGTGGTTTGTTTTCAAAAGCAAGACGTATGAATTTTGTAAAAACCTCATCCGGTCTCTGCCTTGGACCGTATACAGTAAAATATCGCACTATGCAAACTTCGGTGCCATACAACTCGGAATACAGTAGGCATATCTGTTCGCCCTGTAATTTTGATAATGCATATGGAGAGATTGGATGAGGTATAGCACTTTCGCTCACCGGTAATTGCTCCTTGGGAACGGATCCATACACTGACGATGAAGATGCATAAACAAATTTTGACTGCTTGTAGAATTCTAGGAGCTTTTGAGTACCGATAACATTTGTAGTGAAGTACTCCGAAGGATGATCGATAGAATAGCGCACACCTGCTATTGCAGCCAAATGGAACACGATATCTACATCCTTTGGAATATGCTCAAATAATCGTTCAGAAAGTATGCTTTCTTCTATTAGAGAGAAGTTTGGATCACGCTTGAAATCCCGGATATTCTCAAGTTTTGCACTCTTGTCGTAATAGTTATGAAAGTTATCAATGCCAAACACTTTGTGGCCTTCAGACAATAGGCTCTGGGAAAGATGAGATCCTATGAACCCTGCGCAACCCGTTACTAAACACTTCATGATCTGCAGCCTTGCTTGACGTTTAGCATACTCTTCTGCTATAAAGTGTTGGGATAATATTATATAATATTCTACTACTCTTATAAATACAGATGCCAGATTGGAAGGGAAGAAGCGTACTCATAACCGGTGGTGCAGGGTTTCTAGGCTCGCATCTGGCAGACATGCTACTGAATAAAGGCGCGTCAATCTCAATACTCGATAACTTTGCTATTGGAAGTAAACGAAATCTGGAGAATTCTCTGGAAAAGATGGGACTTATTGATCACGATCTTTCAAAAGGAAATCTGCCATTAAAGAAGGATTTTGATTGCATTTTTCACTTGGCTGCCATTGCATCACCACATCAGTGTGAAAAGTTTCCTTCTGATGCATTCAAAGTGAACGTTCAGGGCACTTTTGAAATTCTCAAGTTTGCTCTAAAATCTAGTGCAAGAAAAGTGATATTCACTTCCTCTGCCTTTCTTTACGGGAACAATCCCCGATATCTACCACTTGATGAAAAGCACCCCCTCGACACAACGGAGAGTGTCTATTCAATAACTAAAAAGCTAGGAGAGGATTTATGCAGGACATTCAAAAATGAGCATTCGCTTCCAATAACCATCCTACGACTTTTCAATACGTTTGGGCCTAGACAGACGTCCGATTATCTGATCCCGACCATAATAGAACAAGCGGCCAACAAGGGCAAAGTGCAGCTATGGAGTGATAAACCTGTTCGCGACTTTAACTTTGTATCCAATACTGTCGACGCTCTAATCGCAGTAGCAGAATCGGATGATATGGGCAACAATGTTTACAATGTCGGTTCAGGAGAGGAAATCAGCATCAAAGATATATCTACAGTCATTGCATCAGAGTTTAATGCCGAAGTAGAATTCTTGGACAAGCCAGTGGTAGGTCCATTGCGCTTGAGATGCGATAACAGCCTTATGAAGGAAATTTTTAACTGGACGCCAAAGGTCAAATTCATGGATGGTCTGAAGCAGACAATAAACTGGTACAAGTCGCATCAAAAATTACCATCGATCAAATAATATGCAAAAGGGAATTGTTAACCTAAAGAGCGGCAGGTGATTACCTTTCAGCTTTCTTAACGAATTCTTCTATTGTATCAGCGACATATTCTCTTTCATCTTTTCCAATGCCTTGATGATTGCCTATGAAGAAAGAGTTAGCATGAATTAACCTCGAATTCTTCAGATCTCCTTGGATCCTGTGTTTGAACATTTCAATCACT
The DNA here is from genome assembly GCA_040757615.1 of Thermoproteota archaeon. Classification (GTDB taxonomy): domain Archaea; phylum Thermoproteota; class Nitrososphaeria; order Nitrososphaerales; family Nitrososphaeraceae; genus Nitrososphaera. Next base: position 4,944 of record JBFLWZ010000071.1, read on the forward strand.
GGCTGCTGAGTTATATCACTAGCTTCCACGGGTCGCGTCTCGATCAGATTTGATTCGAGGTGCGCTGCAAGTTCTTTCTTGGTAAAGGGCGCGTTTGGCTTGACAGTTATTTGATAAGCAAACCATACGTGCCGTGTTTTAGGCCTCTGTTTGTGAATGATAAAGTAGTCTGAAAATTGCTCAAGTCTCTTGTTCCAGTAGTCCGCGTTTTTCTGTCTGATATTGATGAATTTTTCCAATTTCTTTATCTGATGGATTCCAAATGCACCTTGTATTTCAGTTGGTCTGAAATTGTATCCCATATTGACAAAAAGAAATCTGGAGTCCAGATCCTTGTGCATGGCAACTATCTTCTCTTTCTCTTTCAGATCACGTATCCATCCAAAAGCCCTCATTGCTTTTGCAATTTCATAAATCCTCTCATCATCAGTAACCAACATTCCACCTTCAATGGTAGTTATATGATGAGACAGGAAAAAGCTAAAAGTCCCAATGTCTCCAATAGTGCCGACTTTATCACCGTTTATTTCAGCTCCATGGGATTCACAGGTGTCTTCAATTACATATAGATCGTGCTTTGACGCAATTTCCATGATTTCGTCCATATTTGCTGGATTGCCCAAAAGATGAACAGGCATTATCGCTTTTGTCTTGGGAGTAATCGCCTTTCTGATCTGATCTGTATCGATACAAAACGTGTCAACTTCAATATCGACAAGAACTGGCAAGAGGTTCACATTTGCGATAGGATAAACAGTTGTAACCCAAGTTACAGCTGGAGTAATGACTTCAGAACCAGCCGGGATGTATCCTTTGTACTGTGGATTTGTTAATATCGAAAGAGATAGCAGATTTGCGCTTGATCCAGAATTGACCATGACTGCGTATTTACTTCCTAGATAAGAGGCGAAAGCTTCTTCAAACATGCGCACCTTTTTGCCCATGGTTAGCCACGTAGAAAGGAGAGATTCTATGGCTTCGTTGATTTCGTCTGCTCCAAAGGATGGCACCTGCAGAGAAATTTTTGTTTTACCTCTGACGAATTTTTGCTGCTGATTAATCGCAAAGAATCGTTTAACATCATCATAAATCCTTTCTGAAATCTCGGCCGACATAACCGACTGTGTTGACAAGAGTCTTATAATGTTTATTAGACACTGAACGCGTCGTCTCATTCGTGGCTTTTTGGAAAGACTCCAAAGTTCTCATTACTGGAGCTAACGGCTTTGCTGGGTCTCGGTTATGCAGAAGGTTGGTTGAAAAAGAAGCTGAAGTTTATGCAATGGTGCGAGATAGCTCAGCAACACTGAATTTGCGAGATATCATCCCAAAAATTCACTTAGTGTACGGAGATGTTAGGTATCCAGAAACCGTTTATGAAGTGACAAATGATATGGATTATGTCTTTAACCTTGCAGCAAAAGTGAACATTGAAGAGACGCGCAAGAATCCGTCTGAAACCCTTAGGACCAACATTAATGGAACATTAAATGTTGCAAACGCCTGCCTTCGAAACAAAGTGAAAAGATTGGTGCATGTAAGCACCTGCCATATCTATGGCAATCCTGCAGAAACCGATCTACCAATAACAGAAAAAACAATTCCAAGTCCCTTGGATGTGTATTCTATTTCAAAATACTCGGCAGAATTCTTGGTACAAAATGTGCGTACGGCCGGTCTGGATGCTGTCATAACTCGCGCGTTTAATCACTACGGACCTGGGCAGACCGGGGATTTCTTTATAGCGAAGGTGATCAAGATGTTGCTAACGGATACTGTTCCAAAACTTGGTAGCAGCAGGCCAACACGCGATTATAGTTATGTGGACGACATTGTGGCGGGATATATTCTTGCATGTGAAAAGGGAAAGAACGGGGAAATCTACCATTTCGCATCGGGAAAAGAAATCTCGATTGATGATATGTACAAAAGGATATGTGACGTAATTGGGAAGCACCCAACGCCCGTCTGGCAATCAGAAAGAGTAAATGATATGTCGCGCTCTTTTGGAAAATATGAAAAAGCAGAAAAAGAATTGGGATGGGAGCCAATGACCTCGTTGGAAGAGGGTCTAAAACTTACTATACAATGGTGGAAACAAAACGCAAAGTTGTTATTAGATTAGCTTTGCGAGACCAAGATAACAAATTGTATCATATGCAAGGCTATTCTCGATGCAGAATTCTTGAAAAGCAGTATTATAATTAACATCATCTGATGCGATGATTCCTTCTTTCTGTATGTGTGAAAGGGACTCGTTCAATTCGAACATCATATTTGAATAAGAGTGCTCGCTGTCATGGAAGAACATATCTATGGCTCCTATTGTATCAAGCAAATCTGGAAGTTTATCTTCAGATTTTCCAAGAGTGAGGGACCACCTATTTCTGAGCAAACTTGGAATGATATAGCCCGGCAATTCGTTGTTGGGAATGATTGACATATCCATTTGACCATCTGCATCTACCCTTGGTGAATGTATTGGAAGATCAATCGAATAAAGATGTCCTTTGTTGTTCTTGTCCAATGCTGCAAGGATACAGGAACTTGTAAAACCCGTTGCGACGCCTGTTTCAACAATCTTATCCGGCTTTAGTAATCTGATTAAGATATACAATGCACGACACTTCAGCTCAGGTCCAGCTCCTATCTGAATGCGGAGTGACTTTATGAACAATTTTGCCTCTTGGTCCAATGAACGTATGTCATCATACGAAGATCCAGTAAAACTATGTATCTTATCTGCAAAGGTGTAAGAATCCTTCATGTAAGAATAAGCATGAGATAAATGTCTCAATCCAAAGCCTACCGAACCAAGGTTCACGACCTACCATCGAAAGCGTGCTTTTATTAACATTGGGTAATTACACTATTACTCTTTGCGCCCTCTTATATACCCGCATTATTTCCTTTACATATTTCTCACGTGAAAACTCTTTAGACCATTGCTTGCATCGCGCAGACAATTCTTTGTGCAGGTTATTGTCAGTAAGAATCTTAACACACATCTCCGTCCATTCTCTCAGGTTATAGTCTGGCATTATAATGCCAGTGTCTCGTACAATTTCAGGGAAACATGAATTATTATGAACAATTGAAGGTACACCGCAACACATTGCTTCGACAACAGGAACTGAGTATCCGTCATATGTAGTAGGGTATATCATTAGATCAGCCTCTTGGTATGCGCTAACAAGCTCACTTTCTGTCAAGTTCTTTACGAACCTAATTTTTTCAGTAATTTGTAACTTGGCTGCATGGTTTAATTCTGCATCGGAATAGCCTACCATGATGAATATTGTGTCAGGCAAAGACTTCAAGATTTCAGCAAAAACATCTAATGCAAACCGTTTATTTTTTCTCTTTACAGGACCGCCGACATGGATTACAACCCTTCTATCTTTGTGTTGCATTTTACTTGGGACAAAAACTCTATTGTCTACGCCTACATGAACTATATCTATCTTAGATTCAGGAACTTTTAGAATATTCACAAGATCCTTCTTAGTCTGTTGGGATGACACAATAATTCTGTCTGCTTCGGCAGCTCTTCTCACATAAGTATCAAAGTGTTGAACAGTATTTTGTGAAAAAATCAAGTCAACTATATCATAAATTGTTGACACATATGCCGTTTTCTTCATTTCATTCTGTAACCATCCTGGAAGATAGCCCCCAAAATTCAAATGGACTATGTCAAACTTGTCCTTAGTTACGCGATTACTGCTAAACATGTATGGTATCTTCCATATTTTATGATCCATTATGCCGACCAAACGATTCATTACCGGCGAACCGAAGTAGGGGATTGAAATAGTGAGATTGTTCGCCTTTACTCCGCTACGCCGGAGGTCATCGCCCAAGGTGTTAGATAACGTCTCAATTGTAGCTACACTCTTGATCCCAGGTAATTTTCCCGATGTCGCGGCTATCAATACTGATCCTTCAAAATCAATATCCAATATTGTAGTGCTTGTGCTCTCTCATTGCTATATAGCCTTTAGCAATATGTGTGTCATTAAGTATTAATAGTGCGCACCAAACGGATGAATACATGCATGGTTGAAGGCTTAGTATCAGTTATCATACCAACCAGAAATTCTTCGGCTACCCTAGAATCTTGTATTCACTCTGTAAAAAATCAGACATACAACCCAATTGAAATAATAGTGGTGGATAGCAAGAGTACAGATTCCACTAGGCATATCTCTGAAAGTAATGGCGTCAAAGTTGTGGAGGTAGAATGGAAATTACTTGGCGCAAGGCTACTTGGCCTTAGGGAGGCATCTGGCAATCATATTTTGATGTTAGACTCGGACCAGATTCTAAATGCCGAAGCTATTGGGAACTGCATGAAAATGATGAAGGAATTCGACATGCTTTGTCTAGAAGAGCGTACCTATAATCCCCAAACCTTCATTCAGCGGGCATTTGAAGCTGATC
>JBFLWZ010000072.1:0-9255 GCA_040757615.1 Thermoproteota archaeon
AGCAGAATCCCAAGCGAATCGCTGTTTACCCGTCTGACTATTGCGAGCGCATCCTTTGCCGTCGAGCAGTGCGGCGTGCTGTAGCGGTTGAGTGGCTCCAGCACTAACTTTACGCCGCGATCTGACGCGAACCTGCAGAGCTCTGTCAGTATTGGCACCGCCCTGCGGGCAAGGCGTTCCTTTTCATCTTGGGCAAGCACGCTGTGCGTCCTGTCAAAGCTGGATAGCTCGTCTGCAAAAAGGCAGATGTTCATTTCCTCTCCATCAAGCAGGTTACACATTTTTACGCAGTCATGCACATACTTTATTGAATTTTGGACCAAGGTTTGGTCCGAACTCAAGAGCCTGCGTTTCCAGCCCTCGTCACTGACTCTGCCCCACATGCCGGTTATTCCGCAAACAGGCATGCCATACACTCCAAGGACATCCTTCAGCTTTTGTATGTCCACGGCTTTGGGCTCGCCAAACATCTCTACAGCATCGTATCCCTGCCCGGCCAGCTTCGAGAGTGTCTCTTCGATCGGCTCTATCTTTCTGAAAGATGCGAGCGTTATGGAATATTTCATGTGCATCTCCTATGCTGCCAGACATTGCATGATGTCTGTGCATTTCGCAACGCCGGATTTTGCAATGCCATGTTTTTTGCTTGAACCATAAAATGCTAGTCCTTCGCTGGTAGCAGTATCAGGCGGCCTGCCGTGCGAACCTTTTACCAAGCGCGTATCAAGCGGTATTGATTTCGTTTTTGGGTCAAAGAAGAGCTCTACTGGATCGTACCCGGGCTTTCTGTGGATGTCCACCCTTCGCGCAAAGTCAGGCGCCACGCTTTCGTCGTGCCACCAATAATAGCTGAACCAGCTATCTTGCTTGGCGACAGCAACAAGTTCCCCGCTCCTGCCGTGATCTATGCCCAGTTTTTTCTTGCCTTCGACATCAAGCACAATGTCGACGCCAGCTGCTGCCTCGAGCACTTTTCTTGCGTGAGATTCAAAGCCGTCCTTGACAAACACGTGGGCCACCTGGTGGTCGACCATCGCAAATGCCTTGCTGTATTCAAAGTCAAGATATTCTTTTCCGTGTATCATGCGTACAGAGAGTAGCCCGGCGTCGCGCAGAACTAGATTGAGCGGTGTTGCGGCTTGAACGTTGTTAAAGCCATACTCGGACACAATTATGAACTGCGTCTGATCCCTGATTCCCATCTTTGAAACCTTATCTGCGAGCCGTCCCACAATTTCGTCTGCTTTCTTTATGTCTTCTCTCACCTGCGTCGCGTCCTTTCCAAACCGCTGCGCGGAATAGTCAACGTGCGGGATGTATACAAAGAGCATGTCCGGCCGCTCGCTTTCAAGCGTGTATTCCGCGGCATTTGCTATCCATTCACTTGACTTGACAGACGCAAGCGGCCCCCAGTAGCTCGCAAGATCAAATTCTCCAAATTTCTCCTTAAGCTTTTCGTAATAACTAACAGGCTTTGAGTAGCACCACATCAGCATCTTGTCGTCTAGGTGGATGGGTCTCGGCGTAACCACGACATCGGAATTGGCGTACATCGTGTTCTGCCAAAAAAGCACGGCCGTTTTTGCCCCATTGCGCTTGGCAATGTCCCATGCCCTTTCTGCCTTGACAAGGGAGCTTGGCTGCTCCCAGAATGACACGCTAAATGTGTCCCTGTCATAAAGACCATTTGCTACTATGCCATGATCCCTGGGATACTTGCCGGAGAGGATGCTCGCCTGAACCGTGCACGTGACCGCGGGGAACACGGGCTCCATCTGAGCAGATTCGCCGCCTTCTACAAGCTTGGAAATGTTTGGAACAAGCCCGGAATCGAGATGTTTCTGTTCCAGCCCGACAACGTCAATCAATATAGAATGCTTCATCTGACTGCTGCCCGTCAATATTCTACTATTGTTTAAATGAGTTAGCATCATGTCACGTACAGCTTTTTTGCCAGTACTACTGCAGGAATGACGAACAGAAGTGTTGCCAACCCGTAAAAAAGCCCGGCCGTCCCGCTGACAAATACGGAATCGAGGATTATTATAGAGATGATCATGTTTCTTATCGCCTTTTGGGTAGTAGGCTGCGATGCATCTCCGATGTATTGCCTGAAGGTGATCGATATGACAATGGCGAACATGGTCAAGCTTATCATAAACTCCCACGGCAAGGTGAGCAGCAGCCCTATTGAGGCTATGGCAGCAGTGAGAGCAAAGATAATGTAGAATGGGAGCAGGTCCGGCTTTTCGTTTCCCACTTCCTTTTTGCTCAACAACATTATTGATACGATATATACGAACAGCGATGCAGCTGCAAAAAGGGCTGTTTCGGACTGGAGCTTGACGCCGGCAAGCAATGCAAATGATATTGCAGGGCTTGTACCCAAGATCACATTTAGAAAACGGGTGCCGCCCATTGCAAACGGGCCGGCAATTGTGTGTTTCAACTTGTAGTCGTAAGCAACTATCGTCGCAGTAAGAGCAAGGCTCAGTGCAAGGGCGATCGGCCCGATGATCGTCAGCACTATTACGTTGGCGACAATCATCCCAATTATGGCAATGGCCATTGCGTGTTTCTTGGGCACCCTTCCTGAAGGGAGGGGTCGTGACGGGCGTTCTTTCCTGTCTGTCTCGATGTCAAAGAAGTCGTTAAGGGCGATGCCGGCGATGTATAGTAGCCCCGAGGAGACCATAAGTGACACAAGGTGCAGGCCGTTTGCCTCTGCAAGTGGCGTAGTCGCGAAATAGCCGGCCAGTATGTTAGATGGTGTCGTAAACACGTTTGGCAGCCTGACCAAAAGCAGGTACTGCTGCAGGCGCGAACCTACATGATCTTGCAAAGGTAGTCGTACGCCTCCCTGGCCGCTTGGACAGGGTCATCCTGATAAGGATAGAGCTCGACCGTTACAAACCCATCATATCCGATGTCATCCATGGCGTCAAATACGGGCAGGAAATCGATCGAGCCCCTGCCGGGTATCAGGTGGTTATGCACTCTGTTGCTTGCAATGTCGGCAAGATGAAAGTGTGAGATATAGCCCGACAGCTCGTAGACAAGCTTTGCAGGATCTTCATTCACGCAGTAGAAATGCCCGATGTCAAAATTGAGCCCTACGTGATCAGAGCCAATTTTTTCCATAAAGTGCTTGAACTGACGCGAGTTTTCAATTAGCAGCCCGGGTTCCGGTTCGACAAGCAGTCCAACATCTTGCTCCTCCGCAACATCTGCAGCCTTTGCAAGGCCTGCCAAGAAGACCTCAAGCTTATGAGGGTCGTCAGATAAAGGCGCAGGCCCTCCCGGCTCTGTTGAAAGGTGCTTTGCGCCAAGTTCTTTGGCAAGCCGTATGCAGTCAATGGTGTGTTGTATGCGCACATCCCGGGCGCGCCTGTCGTCCTCTATCCACGAAGGGCGGTAGACGTCGCCTATCGCATACAATGTAAATGCGTTGAGGTTTGAAATTTGCAAACCGCATGACTCAAGAGTGCTCTTGAGCAACCTCACCTGCCCGTCCCTGAAATTTGGCGGGTATGCATGCGGCACGTCACACAGGATCTCGACTCCGCTGTAGCCTATCTTGGATATCTCGCGCACCGAGTCTTCCAGCGAATACCGCTTGAATGCATTGCTGCTGAATGCCAGCTTCTTCATGGCTTCCACGTAAACTTGGGCGACTGCTTGAAGAAGTCATATGCATTGTAGAACGTCACCCGCTCGATCTCGTTGGTGCTGAACCCGGCCTTCCTCATCTCTCTTGCTACCAGCGGAACACTCAGCGGATCCGACGGGCCCCAATCGGCGGCGCTGTGCACCATTATCCTTTCTGTGCCGTATTTCCGTATGATGTTCATTGCGCGCTCGGGGGACAGCTTTGAAACGGGATAGACTGAAAGGCCTGCCCACATTCCAAGCTCGAGCGTCTTTTCTATGGTTTCCTCGACATTGTGGTCTACCAGTATCTTTTGCCGGTTGTATCGCCTTCCCCGCTCGCTGTTTAGCACGGCATCCATCCTCCGCATGCCCTCCGGCTTGTTGTTGTGCGGCAGGTGGACTGTCATTAGCATGTCCTTTTCCGCGGCAATGTCCATCTGCTTTACCATGACCTCCTCCTCCAAGTCGTTTATCAGGTTGTAGCCTATCTCCCCTACTGCGACGACCCTCTCCCTGTCAAGGTACTTTTTCATGGCCTCTATAGCGTCCAGAGCAAGCGGGCGCTCTGTAGCTTCCTTTGGGTTTACTGAAATGCAGACAAAGTGCGATATCCCATAGTCCTTTGCCCTCTTTGTCTCAAATGTTATCATGTGCTCCCAATAGTCCTCAAACGTAGCGACAGCAGTGCGGGGGCTGCCGAGCCAGAATGAGGGCTGTACTACTACTTCTATCCCGGCCTTGGACATTGCATCATAATCGTCCGTGGTCCGCGAATACATGTGGATGTGTGGTTCAAATAGCCTCGTCATGCGTGATGATAAACTAGTTGTAACTCTTTTTAGGTTGTAGAACAAACTTACAGAAGGGCAACGGGACTCCCTTATTACCACTACAGGTAATAACGTATATTGTGCTTGCTGCGGTATTCCACGGCCCAAACAACATTGCTGTAAGAGAAGTATCGGTCGCCACCAACAGCTATGCAATGCTAAAGGTGAATGCCTGCGCGGTGTGCGGGTACGATGCAAGGGTCTTTAGAAACGGCCACCGCAAGGTCAAGCCACCTTTGATTTTAGGACACGAGCTCTGCGGCGAAATTCTTGGAGATGTCAATACGCAAAATGGGACTATAAGTGCAGGCACAAGGGTGGCAGTATGTCCGCTGATTCCATGCCTTGATTGTCATTACTGCCACAGCGGGCACTATAACCTCTGCACAGGGCTGAACGAGATAGGCTCCAGCCTTGACGGCGGATTTGCACAGTATGTCGGGATACCTGACCAGATAATCAGGATCGGGGGACTCGTCCCGGTGCCAGACAGCCTGAGCGACGAGGAAGCAGCCCTACTTGAGCCCCTTGCCTGTTGCCTCAACGGCCTGTCACGGACTGGCCTGTCTGCAAGAGACATGCCAGTGGTCATAATAGGCGACGGTCCAATCGGGCTCTTGCACCTGCAGCTGTTCAAAAGGATGGCCGGCTCCAAGGTTGCGCTTGTAGGCAGGGTTCCAGCAAGGCTGCAGAAAGCAAATGCACTGGGTGCCGATTCAGTGTTTGCCTACCAAGACTCCAGTGATGTAAGTCAGGACGTACTTGATTTCACAGGCCGCGATGGTGCTGACATTACAGTAATTGCGACAAGCAATCCCTCGGCATTCGAGCTTGCAACAAAGGTTGCTGGCAAGAATTCCACGATAAACCTATTTGCAGGCATGCCTGCAGATCAGAAATTCGCGCTTGACCCCAACTGGCTGCACTATAACCAAATCTCTGTCACCGGCACTTTCAGCTCCAGCCCTTCCATGCTGCAGGAAGCGGCAAGGATTGCGTCTGAAAAGATTGTAGACCTGTCAGAGATCGTCACACACCGCTATCCCCTTGCAGAGATCGAGCAGGCTATTCAGGCTACAGAAAAATACTATGGCCTGAGAGCAGTGATAAACAGGTTCTGACATACGAAATTTTTTATGGCACCGCAGGCAACAGGTCAGCAATGGGCTTTCTCAAAAAGCTAAGAGGCAGGTTTATCGATGCCGAAAATGAATTTCATAGGTACTGACATTATTTTGACGCAGATGACATTTACTGACACGAACGGCAAAACTACCAAGGTATTTTATCTCGACACCCCATCAACACCTCAGATCATACTTGACCTAGACTCCCAAATCGAACAGCTCATAGAAAAATATGATGACGGAATCGTTGATTGTACCTATGCTTCGATCAGAGATTGCCCTGTTCAGGAACCAAAGCTTGATGATGAATCTGATGAAGATACAGGTTTGCTGTTACCAGAGAACGAATCAATGGTCGTTGGAGAGCCTGTTGAAGTCTTTGAAGTTAATGACAACAGCACTACGATAGAGATAGAATATACTGAGTGACATTTGGAAATGGGAACAGTACCCTTCATAGCCGGTCTGGTTGTCGGAATCGCCTTTGTCATCATCTTGGCCTTAGTTATTGCAGCTGAAATGAGTAGACCTATTTTTACGATAGATGGACGCGACCATTTTCGCCCGGATAGGTACGAGCACGTAAACATCTCGATAAACGGCTTGCATGATAGATATGCTATTGATGAACCCATAGACTTTTCTGTCCATTTCCTAGGGTTTACGCCAACATGCGATGTAGCGCCTACCGTCAAAATTATAGAAACAGGCAGCAACAAAGTCGTCTATAGCTACGATCCATTCTATATTGGAATCTGCACCCTCGGCGATTTTGTAAATGACACAATGACATTTGCAGACTTGGATGGAGCTGGCGATATTGTATTTGAAAGAGGAAAATATGAGGTAATAGTTGAGCAGTACGGAACGGTGGCGGAAAGGGAGTTTACTGTCAGCGATGACCCATCCGATATTGTTAACATAGTGTTCCAATTTGATGAGACAGCGATTCAACCTCCAGACATCGACAAACTAAAAGTGTACATCTTCCCCAGGGATCCAAATAGGAACATAAGTGCTGACGATCTGGACTGGGAACTTGGAGTAATAGCCGGAGTGAATTTAGCTTATGGCTACTATGACGGCTTTGGAGCTTCCAAGCTTGGCATCTACGACAGGGATGGCAAAATAATTGTACCAAACGGCACCGACTTTTACATAAGCCCAGATCTAAAGAAAAGCGACGGGAGCCCGATGAAGGTTGAAGACATTGACGATCAGCACAAGTTTGGCAGTGACGTAATGGTTGGCGACATCCCGCTCAAGCCAAAAGGTGTCGGCCAGATATCGGAACTGGTACCTGCAATTACCTTCGTAGTGGCAGAACCCGACATTAGAGACACAGATTCCAAGATCGAACTGATAAGAGACAGCATAAACGAACCAAAGCTTGTCAAAGTTGTCATTCCAGAAGGTGCCAGCGTCGCTAATTCTGGCAAGACTTATGATCCACCGGCCATCAAAGTTGTCATCGGATATAATAATACGGTAAGGTGGGTAAACAACGATACCGTCGATCACTTCATAGAGGCAGATGATAATACCGATCCAGACTTTTACAGAAAAACCACTTATGCTGACCCTAACGCAAGACTCGGCGACGTCATATCAACTGGAGAATCATTTATCTACACCTTTACAAAGGCAGGAGAGATTGGTTACCACGGCAAACCTTGGATGAGGGGAACTGTAATCGTTCTTGAAGACATGCAACAGATTTCAGGAGCTCAACAATCTATTCTTAATACGGATGATGACCTGCAGCAGCCATTGATCAGGATGGAAAAAGATGCATGCGATGGTACCTGCCCAGAATATTCTGTAGAGATATTTGAAAATGGTGTCATTGTTTTTGAAGGCGGCGACTACGTTGCCGTCCAGGGCACGCATACCTCTACAATATCGCAGAAAGAGCTTGAGGAACTGATACGCGATTTTTATGAAATAGATTTCTTTTCATTGGAAAATGTGTATGGAGATCCTTTCGCTGATGGTGCTGAACGGGTAGAGGTATCTGCTTTGATTAACGGGACGGCAAAGACAGTTACTGCGGACTATGGACCTGAAGTTCCTGATGAGCTTTTGCATCTACAAGAAAAGATAGACGAAATAGCAGGAACAGAGAAATGGGTTTTGTGTCCAGACGGCAAGCCTATTGATGAAGTTATGGGTGAATGCAACTAGGATGAGGACGTGAAGAGATTAGGATCCCTCGACAGAAATTCCACTAATCCCAACTATAGCATCTAGTGATAATATTTTCGCTGGGCGAAATGTTTTCATACATTGCAATACTAAACATCTGACAAGTGCCACAAGACGACAGCCATACGCTCCACACTTGCAAATTTCCGTTTTGTCAAAAAATCGAAGCCCCACCTCAAATTTCCAATAGGTACCTTCGAACCTATTCTATTATCTAACACTGAAAACGTCCCATTTTTGCGATTTTCAGCGCAAAAAAAGCGTGGTTGTGAACCTGAATGAGTATGGGCCGTAAGGGGTTGGCAGCCACAGGGGATTCAAACCGCAAATGGCAGAGGCCATTGGGCGGCTGCTAGTGCCCCTTCCCAGAGCAGGCGTAGGCGTGCGCCCGTTCCCATTGGAAAAATGGTGCACAATTGCACCATTTTATGCATTAAAAATTGTGTATTTTTCAAATATGCGCTGTTCCTCCAAGTTAATGCATAGACTAGCACAAGAAAGCTGCATTCCTAGCGTTGACTCCAAATTCTGCTAACTGAAACTAGTATAGATACTATTACTACTCAAACGCAGCTAGCATATTTTCTAATGGATTGTCTTTTCCGTTCTGATACGAGCTTGTGTCTTTGCAATGATAAATCTAAGAGCTGAAGGATCTGTCATTTACTTGGATCCTATGTCTCCACACGATAGCTGAAACTCCAGCCGCGCCCAATACAAGAAGCGATACTGGGCCGAACTCAGGTACAACTTGTGTCCCTACTATTTCAATAGTTTTTGTGTCGCTTTCATAATCAATGGCAAGTGTCCTAAGAGTTTCATTCCTCATGGTATCAAAGGAGTTTACCCTCTGACCGTCTGCAAATACAACAAATTCAATATCATTACCCTGTGAATCAACTGCATTGATAACGCTCCTTGGCAGCCCTATCTGCAATCGAAAACTCTCAGATGAGTTAATGGCAACAGTGATTGAGTTCCTCTCCTTATTCACTGAAATATCCGTTATCCGACCAGCCATAACATAATCTAACCTATACGTTTGATTGTCTTGCTTAAGCTCGTATGAGCAAATTTGTGAGAAACATGTTTTGTCAGCTGGTATACCGTCTACGATGACATCATCGACTCTGAAGCTAGTTTCAGCCGACAGCTCGCCATATGATGCAACAGCAAGATAATTTCCTGCAGGTTGGTCATTTGGTATCGTCAGTTGGAAACTAAAAGCGCCTTTGTTATTGACTTTAGCTGGTTCCGTAACGTAATTCGACCCATCAGGCCTTGTTATTGTAATGGTAACATTTTCCTGTCCTTCCACCAGCCTTTCAGGATCTATCTGTCCAGTAATGATGATTGGATAGAAAAACGGATACAATGTCTTGTCCGCTTTTATGACTATTTCTGACTGTCCTCCATCCGTGGACTGGGCCCATGCTTTCAAC
>JBFLWZ010000073.1:0-9170 GCA_040757615.1 Thermoproteota archaeon
TGAACAATTCGGCGTATATCCATACCACTGCCACGTAATGCCACTTGAGGAGCACATCTCCCACGGCCTGTACGGAGTCTACATCGTCGATCCCAAAACACCAAGGCCTGAGGCAGACGAAATGGTGATGATAATGAATGGCTACGACACCGACTTTGACACTGAAAACAACTTTTACACAGTAAACGGCATACCATACTATTACATGCACCACCCGATAGAGATTGAAAAGGACAGGCTCATCAGGGTGTATCTTGTCAACATGCTAGAGTTCGACCAGATAAACAACTTCCACCTCCACGGAAACCTCTACAACCTCTACCGCAGTGGGACCAATCTGGAGCCTGACGAACTGACCGACATGGTCACCATGAGCCAAGGTGAAAGGGGAATACTGGAGTTCAGCTACAAGTACCCCGGCCAGTACATGTTCCATGCGCACAAGACCGAATTTGCAGAGAAGGGCTGGACAGGCATGTTCCTTGTCAAGGAGTGATAGGGGTGGAACCAGTAAAAGAGACTCCTGTCAAGATGGTTGCAAGCGCGGTTATCCCGCTAATTGTGTTAGGAGCTATGGTGGCGTTCTTGCTGTGGCCCGGCAACAACCTACTTAACATCGGCGTGCCGCTACCCGATGTCACGATCGAAAGGGTCGAGTTTCTCGACGGCACAGTGGCCGCATACATCAGGAACACTGGCCCGCAGCCGATAGAAATAGCGCAGGCAGACATTAACGACAGGATACTTCCAGCCGCAATAGAACCGTCAAAGTTGCTTGAGCGGTTTGCTGAAGCGAGAGTAGTAATTCCCTTCCAGTGGATAGAGGGACAGCCATATGAAATCGGGGTGACCACGTCAGATGGCACAAGGTTTACAAAAGCAATGGCAGCAGCTGCTCCTGCACCCCAGCCTGATGCAGGGAGGATCTCGCTCTTTGCTCTCCTTGGCACCTATGTCGGAATAATACCCGTTCTGATAGGGTTATTGTGGTACCCGTTCATCAAGAAGCTGTCGCAGCCAAAGTACAGCTTTTTCCTCAGCCTCACTGCAGGACTTCTGCTGTTCCTTGGCATCGACGCCCTTGTGGAATCAAACGAAGTAGCTATTGAAAACGTCGCCAGCGCGTTCAGCGGGCAACTGATGATTGCAACTGCTGCCATAGTGTCATTCCTTGCACTCATGTATGTCTCTGACAGATTGGTTGACAGCGCAAAGGGCCGGATGATCCAAGGATCGTTTGCGATCGCACTGATGGTTGCGATAGGGATTGGCCTGCACAACCTAGGAGAAGGACTTGCCATAGGCGGCGCGATGGTGCTCGGAGAAGTCGCGCTCAGCACGTTTCTGATAGTGGGCTTTACGCTTCACAACACCACAGAAGGGATTGCAATAGTCGCGCCGATGGCAAAGGAAAGGCCAAGAATCCTGTACCTGGCAGCTCTTGGGATAATTGCTGGCGCGCCTGCTATCATAGGAACCTGGATAGGCGGGTTCGTGGCTTCGCCGGCTGCATCAATAGTCTTCCTTGCGATAGGCGCCGGGGCAGTGTTTCAGGTAGTCGTGATGATAATGAGGCTACTTGGTCGCTCTGCCGGCGGCAAGTTCATCAACGGGCCGGTTGCGGGCGGCCTTGCAGCCGGCATGCTGATAATGTATCTGACTACGCTCCTGATTTGAAAAATTAAATATCCACCGGCCTTGCATCGCAAGGGGATGAAGACGCTGAGCATTGATGACCAAACCTACAAGAGGCTGGCTTCCATTATGAGCGACATGATGCACGCAAAAAAGCGCGACATTACCCACGATGATGTCATTAACGAGCTGATCGATGTTTATCAAGACAGTCTCAGATTCAGCGGCGAAAACGCCGGGGGCTAATTTAAATTGCTGTTTGGCATAATGGATGTCGGCCTGTATGCGGATATTGGCTCTATGCGCACTTGCCCTCGTTTTTATAGCACCCCTGTTCACGAGCGTCCAGGCTTTCGAAGGTCCTGAGATAATTCTAAAGTCATCCTTTGTCGATTCTGAGGGCAGGCAGAACATTGTCGGCACGGTGAGAAACTATGGTGAATTGCCGGTGCAGGTTGCAGTCGGCGTGCGAACCGGTGAAGATGAAATTCTGGAGGTGCAGACCTATGGCAGAATAATCTGGCCGCTTACAGATTCGCCGTTCAAGATCGTGCTTGATAAGGGAGTAAGCGCAGGAGAGCCTTTCATAAAACAGGTCAAAGAAGTTGATGCTTCAAACTACAACGCCATGCTTGTGCTCAACTATAGCAGCATGGCGGTAGGAGAAGAAAGGGCATTTATCGGCACCATAAAGAACACTGGATCTTTTGACGTTTACAACGTAAGCGTGTTTGCCGGAGTCCATAGCCCTGATCACAAGTTGCAGCTAGAGACTGTCCGAAGCAATGTCATCCCTGTCATCAGGGCCGGGGAAGAGGTCGAGTTTGCAGCCATTCCTGACCCTGCAATAAGAGCTGACGTGCTCTACTATAGCTGTGCCGGGCTGGACTATGACGACCCAATAACTACCATAAGAGCTGGCGATGGCAAGTTCATCTCGTATGCTCTGGCCTCCGCGTCGCAGATCCGCAGCCTGCGGTATGATAACACAACTGACAGCATAGTGTTTGGGGTCAGGCCATATCCTCTGGACGGGACGCCATTAAGCATAAAGATACCTCAGCTTTCACAGAACCAAACAATAGCGGTGATGCTTGACGGCAACCTTCATGAAGCGACAGTCAAGGGCGACGGCAAGACGATTTCAGTCGAATTTTTCGTGCCAAAGGGCGATCACCAAGTGCAGATACAGGGCGTCAGGAACGTGCCGGAATTTCCATTCGCGATCCTTGCGTTAGCGGCAGTGACAGGCGGCGTGGTAATTCTTGCAAGAACAAAGGCAGCATTTAAAATCTCCTGGAATGCTCACTGATTCCTGTGAACGTTGCGCTAATCGAAAAGTCGTCTGACAGCCTGAAGCTCAGCCTCTATAGCGGCAGCCTTGCCCTGATAGAGTCTGAATCATTCAGAGACCTTTACACGCTCAACTTCCACCTGCAGACGCTTGCGAAAAAGCACCGGATCGAAAAGGGGCTCCTGGTGGTGCATGACAAGGATCGGAACGCGGTTGATCTTTCGATTGCGCAAGATGAAAATTCGTTCTTTGTCAGCTAGATCTATAGTTTCTTTGCGCAACTGCCACCTTGACTATCGTATGGCAGGCGGGGCACTCGGCCCAGTTGCGCCCCCCAAAGTACATCCATTCATTGCCGCATCGAATGTAGGTACACTTGAGCCACTTTCCTCGGGGAATTTTTTGCCAGTTGTCCTGCAAGGGCTTTCTGGCACGGCGCGCCGAACGAGGCTTTCCTTTAGAGCTTAAAAAGGGCAACAAGCATAATTTGGCGTACCCTGCTAAAGATATTGCGATTATATGTTGATATCAACATTTGTAGATGTATTTTTGGCGCCTTTTTTTCATGCAAGATATATAGAAATTATCTGTAGCTAAATAGGTGAGAAGTCTTATATATGCCACGTCTGTATGCCTTAAGCTAATGAACAAGGCAATCGTTGCAGGATTGGCTGCCGGTGTTCTTGTAGTAGGACTGATTTTGAGCCCAGTTTTCTCAGGGTTCCCCCTATTTACGGCACAGGCGGACCATGCAGGCGGTCACAAGAGCTTCACCTTGATTGCAGATGAGATGGATGTGCAAGTAGCACCAAATAACGCATTACATCCAGGAGGCATAACATACAGGGCTATGGTCTTCAACGGTACAATACCGGGACCTGTGATTTCTGTGCACCAGGGAGACACCGTGGAAATGACATTAACAAACGAAGGAGATGTGATTCACAGCATTGACTTCCATGCAGCAATGGGACCGAGCCAAGTATTATCTGGTAATGTGGCAGCCGGTGAAAGCAAGACCTGGACATTCAATGTTCTAAATGCAGGATTCTTTATGTACCACTGTGGTGCTGATGGTCTAAATGGCGTATGGGAACACATTGCCAATGGCATGTATGGAGGTCTCGTAGTGCATCCACACAACGAGAAGCCGGCCAAAGAATTCTATATTGCATTTGGTGAAATCTACAACAGCGCTGACAAGGGTGCATTTGTAGGCACAAATGGCACAGTTGGCTCGTTTGATATTGGCAAGTTCCTTGCACAAGATCCAGACCTTATTCTGACCAATGGTATGGCTCACAAGTATGTGCCATCAATAGGGCAGCAGGCTCAGATCACCTTGAACCCGGATGCTGAGGTGTTTAAGGTCCAGCCTGGCGAGCTGACAAGATGGTACATCTTGGCTCCAGGACCAAATGAAGGAGTATCATTCCACTTCATTTCAGGGCAGATAGACGTAAGAGACGGCTCGATAAAGAACAGATACGGCACACAGATAAAGAATGATGAAACATGGTGGATTCCTGTAGGATCTGCCTCGGTGATTGAAGCAACATTCCCTGAAGAAGGCATCTATGTAGGTGTTGACCACAACATGGCTCATGTAGTAAAGGGTGGAGCATTTGCCGTTCTTGCAACTCCAGATGCAACCGACGACGATCACCCCGAAGGAACAATGGTCATGTCGATGGAAGACACTATGATGGAAGACTCGATGATGGGCTAAAAAGGCCCTCATCTTTTTTCCTTTTTTCCTTTGACCACCAAAAAGCTTTTCTATACATCATCTTGCATTAATTGCATTGGCTAAGCGTCAGTTCACCATAGACACGGGAAAAGAGCAAATCCCGGTAGAAGGCCAGGTGCACAGGAACGTTGCCGTGAAATACTTGATGAAAAGGCGCCGGTCGCTCCTGATGACAAAGAACCCTGAAAAAGTCGAGAAACTTTGGTCAGAGCTGCCGAAAAAAATCAAGATAATAGGCAAGCAGCTGACACGCGAATACAAGATCAACTGGGAGAGGGTCGGCACACAGGACTATGAGGGCTCTCGCTTTGTCTTTACGTTAGACGACCTTGGCGAAAAAGCAACCAAGAAATAGCTATTTTTCTCCGGTGTCCGGTATGATGAGGCCGCCGATCTGGCTGTAGGTCTTTAGGAACTGATGACCCTTTGAAGTGGTCTTGTACGTCTGGGTTCCCTTCTCGAATTCAAGCAGGCCGTTTTCCACGAGCACCGAAAGGTACTCTTTCAGCTGGGCGTACGACAGATAGGCCTTGTACATTATCTTAGTCTTTGTTGCGCCGCCGTTCGCAGCTTCAAGTATCTGCGAAACAATGTCCGTTCTGCTTCTATATTTCATGTTCATATATTAAGAGACTAACCATTATAAAAATTGCAAGCAGTGATTTTGCATAACATTGTTCTATACAAACGATTTTATCGGCACACTGCCGCCATTAAGGTATTGAACAGCATCAATTTCGTCGTTCTCGGAGACTCAAGCATTGCCGCCCAGCTTGGGAAAAAGGGGACTGCGACTGACATTGTAATCTATGATCGCAAGACTGCAGATACTGTTTATACGTGGACAGCGCCCGTCACGTTCCCAGATAAGATACAGCCGCTGCTGCAGGCGGTCAAAATAGCCGAGTACGCGATTCTAAACGTTGCAAAGCTAGACAAGTTCCTCGGCGAACAGGTGATGGCACTTGATGCGGTCGGGCTCGCGGACGGATTTGTTATGCACTCATATGAAGTCGACAGGGAAAAACTAAGGATGCTGCTCAAGGGAACGTCTCTTGCCAATTATCAGTTCGTCGAGTCTGTCGATCAGCTAAAGCAGGAGATGGGCAAGCTCAAGCCCAAGGGCTCTGACGGGCCCGTCATGATCCCCGTCGACCATGCGTTTGACGTAAAGGGCGTGGGCACGGTCGCGCTGGGGGTAGTCAAGCAGGGCACTGTCAAGGTCTATGACGAGCTCGTGCTGTTGCCCGGTAAAAAGAGTGTGCTTGTAAAGTCGATACAGATGCACGACGATCCTGTCGAAAGTTCTTCAAGCCCTGCAAGGGTCGGGCTTGCAATTAAAGGGCCAGGAGCCGACGACATTTCCCGAGGCGACGTGATATGCGCGCCCGACGCAGTCAAGGTTTCGTCAGACACGATTTCAGTCAAGTTTGCAAAGAGCCCTTTCTTCAAGGGCGACCTGCCAGAGAACCACACGTACATGGTCTCTGTAGGGATGCAGGTAAAGACTGCGAAGATAAAACTCGAAGGGGAAACCCTGCAGGTAACGCCGGAAAAACCGCTCGTATACACACAGGGGCAGACCCTCGTCCTGTTAAAGCCTGACAGCCAAGGGACCCGAGTAGTGGGAAAAGGGTCGATACAATAGATTGCCTGCGGCTCGCCAGGTCCATCCCGAGAAAAAGGGGATCAGGGTGCTTGGCATCGCAGAAAGTTTCAAGAAATCTGGTAAAAAGTCAACTCTGGCCGGCATAGTGATGCGTCGCGACTTGGTGATAGACGGCATGGCTTTTGGCAGCGCGACGATAGAGGGCGACGACGCTACAGACACCATAGTTTCGATTCACCGGTCGCTTGCAAGGGACGACATCAACTGCATAATGCTCGATGGGCTTGTTATCAGCATGTACAACATCATCGACGGAGAAAGGGTGGCGCAGGAGACCCGCCTTCCGGTCCTCGCCATAACTTTTGAGGATTCTGAAGGTCTTGAGGGCAGTATCAAGCACCACTTCCGGAACTGGCAGGCCAAGCTGGAACAGTACCAAAAGCTGGGCGAGCGTGAAAAAGTGACGCTGAAAACCGGCAAGAGCCTGTTCATACGCTGCTGGGGCCTGAGCCAGAAAAGGGCGGTTGCGATCTTGAACTCGTTCACCCTGCAGGGGTCAGTGCCAGAGCCGGTAAGGGTAGCCAAGATCGCCGCCCGGTCGCATGCCAATGCTTTAAATTAGAACTTCTGAAAAGTAACCAGTGCGGTGGGGTGGCAGAGCGGCCATGCGTTCGCCTGCAGATCGCACGAGCGGTTAGCGAATTTATAAGGGTTCGAATCCCTTCCCCACCTTTCAAATTCTCTTGATCGGCAGAAACATATTCGCGCTGATGCAACAATCATCACTTGCGCACCTTCCGCCACACCTTTACCGTAAACGCCGACATCGACAGGGTATGGAAGTTCTACATCGACATCGGACACCTGCAGGTCATTTCGCCTCCGCGCATGCAGATCCAGCTTGTCAAGTCCACCCACCAGCAGCTTGTGGCAGGTTCTGAAGTGTGGCTCACTGGAATACTCCTGACCAGAAGCAACTGGCACTCAAAAATCACATCGCTCGCCCCCTACGAATACGTCGACGAGATGATAACAGGCAGGTTCCGGGTGTGGAAACACGTGCATGCCTTTCGCAAGCTAGGAGACAAGACCGAAGTCATTGACGAAATTGAATTTGAGCTTCATTACGGATGGCTCGGGAAGCTGTTTGAAGGATATGTCTATTCGCAGCTGGAGAGGATCTTTGCACACAGAAAGCAGGCCACAATAAAGGCTCTGGAAGGTTAGATCACTCTGACGGACTTGGCAAGCCTGCGGGCAGATTTTTCGTCCATCTTGACCTTGCTCAGGATCGTATACCTGTCGGGCCTGAGTGACTGGGCTACTACCAGCGCCTTTACAACATGTTCTTCGCTCAGCTTGATCTGTTTTGCCCTAGTCGGAGCGCCGACGTTTTCAAGAGTTTCTGCGATCTCCTCCCAGTCAAGTTCGTGTAACTTTGCCATCATTATCGTGCCAATGCCGACGCGCTCGCCGTGCAGGCCGTAATTCGGGCCGGCGACATATTCTACTGCGTGGCTGAACAGGTGTTCCGCGCCAGAGCACGGTCTGCTGCTTCCTGCAATGCATGCAGCGACGCCGGCGCTGATCAGGGCTTCCACGATCGTGCGGATGCTAAACTGATTTTTGCGTTTCAGTTTCTCAGATTCGTCGAGTATGATCTTGGCGCTCATGTACGCGAGGTTTGCTGCGTAGCTTCCAAAGTACTCGCCCTTTTCATCCCGCGCAAGCTCCCAGTCCTTGACTGCAGTTATCTTTGCCACAAGGTCGCCGCAGCCGCCCGCAAGGAGCCTTGGAGGGGCTTGGGACATGAGGTGCGTGTCTGCAACAACCCCGATTGGCGTGTTCGCCTTTATTGAATGGGGCTTGTCAGTACCTCTGACTGACACAAAGGGGCTTGAAATGCCGTCGTGCGAAGCGGATGTTGGCACGCTCAGAAACGGCCTACCTATCTTGAATGCAGTCATTTTTGCGACGTCCACCGAACGCCCGCCGCCAAACCCAATGACGACATCTGGCTGCTCCGTTATCTTGTCCTGCAGCCTTGCGACCGTCGCCATCGAAGCGTCGCTTACGGTGTACCACGAGCTCTTTAGCCCTGCCTTGTCAAGCGACGCGACGCATTCGTCGCCTGCCCTTGCCTTGACAACCGCGCCGGTCACAATTGCCACCCTGCCAGCTCCTGCGTCAAGCGACCTCACAAGCGAGCCGACCTGAGAAACGACGCCTTCTCCTATGAGTATCTTCCTTGGCAATTCCATCAGGTGGGTCGGCGTAGAATTCAATTAAAAAAGACCTGCGCAGGGCAAATAATAAAGCTTGTACAACTACGCGTTATTTTCTTCCTCTGCGCCCGAGTTCATATCACCGCTTTCTTCCGGCCCTGCCGCCGGTGCTTCAGCCGCTGCTTCTCCAGCTGTCGCCTGACCAGCGACCTCTGCAGTCGCATATCCGCGCCCCACTTTTGTTATCCTTATCTTGACGCTATCGCCCACATTTGTGCCGGCGACAAAGATCACAAGGCCTTGCACTCTTGCCACCCCGCTGTCACCCCTCTTGCTCATGGACTCGATCTTTACATCGTATTCTTCGCCAACTCGTACTGGCGACGGCTTGAATGGTCTTGGACCTCCGAACCTGTTTCCTCCAAACCTCCTTCCTCCTCCTCCGCCATAGCCGCCAGAGCCTCCTCTGTAGCCACCACCGCCTCCATAACTCGAATTGTCTTCCAAATTGGATCGCTCTGTATAATAAAACTGGGTAAGTATTTCAACTTTATTTCCTCTCGCAGGCACAAGCCAAATATTTAATACTGGCATGTGTCGAAGGAACTCTGTAACTCGGCTTGCGCCGTTAGTTTGATACTTCAAGGTTGCATTCAT
>JBFLWZ010000074.1:0-9119 GCA_040757615.1 Thermoproteota archaeon
AAGCGCTATTGCCACGGCTGCTCCGATTATCACCCACAAAGGAACCACGAACGACTCGGATTGAAGCATGCCTCCTGCAATGAGGAGCGCGGTGATGACACCCATAGTTTTCTGTCCATCGTTAGCACCATGGGTGAGAGAGAAAAAGGCGGACGAAACGATCTGCAGTCTGCCAAACGCTCTGTTCACCTTTCCTGGTACCGATCTGCCCAGAAAGAACATTATCGCAAGCGCAAAGCCAGCCGCTATTACAAAGCCGACAGCCGGAGACACAACCATGAACACGAGCACCCTCTCAATGCCACCAAATACTACTGCCTCGAATCCTCCAACCATGATTGCAGAGCCCACGAGGCCGCCAATGAGCGCGTGACTGCTTGAAGAAGGGAGGCCAAACCACCATGTTATAAGGTTCCACACTATCGCTCCCATAAGTCCTGCAAGGATCACATAGACGGTTGAAAATTCAGGCTGGATTATGCCCTTGCCAACGGTTGCCGCCACAGCCGTTCCAAACACGAATGGACCTACTAAATTCGCAGCAGCTGCGAGGCTTACCGCATGGAGCGGCTTTAGAACTCGA
The DNA here is from genome assembly GCA_040757615.1 of Thermoproteota archaeon. Lineage (GTDB taxonomy): Archaea > Thermoproteota > Nitrososphaeria > Nitrososphaerales > Nitrososphaeraceae > Nitrososphaera. The sequence goes on from JBFLWZ010000074.1 coordinate 584, forward strand.
GTCCCAACGACCGTTGCTATTGAATTAGCTGCGTCGTGAAATCCATTTACAAAGTCGAAAAATAGCGCAGCCGCTATTGCGCCGTAAACCACGAATATTATTTCTTCAGCCACATCGATCAACCATACTTTAGCGCAATGTCTTCAAAGACGTCCGCGACGTCTGCGCACCTGTCAAGCGCGCCTTCGAGAGTCTCGTAGATTTCTTTCAGCTTGATTATTTCGACAGGATTGTTTGTTTCAAAAAGTTCTGCAATCGCAGTCCTATAGATCGTGTCGCCTTCATGCTCGTACTTGCTGATGTTACGACAGTGCTCTATCAGATCGCCTGCATTTTTGAACCCGCGCAGCCGGCCCATCAGCAGGTGGATCTCCTGCGATGCAGAGAGGAGGAGTTTGGCGAGCTCGAGCATGTAAGAGGTCGGCTCTTTTATCTTGAACAGGACGAACCGATCGGCAGTGCCATCGGTGTAATCCAAAATCTCGTCAACCGCCCCCGTTAGTTTTGAGATGTCCTCGCGGTCAAGAGGCGTCACGAAGGTCTTGTCCAGCAACATGTAGAGATCGTGCGTGATCCTGTCGCCTTCATGTTCAAAGTCTTTTATCTTTGACTTGCGCTCGTTGATATTGTCAAAATTTGATATCAGTTCTACAAGTGCGCTGGTCCCTTTAAGCAGGTTGGCGCTTTGCAGTTCCAATTTGTCGATTATTTCCTTGTCGTTGGCACGCACCCACGAAAGAAAACCAGCTTTCATACATCAGAGAATCGAAACCAGGTGAATATATGATATGCTACCATATACTATATGATCTATATTGATGCCTCAGATTGGGATGGTGACCCGTTCTATAAGGTTCGGATGTTTTTCCTTGTAGTGCTTGATCAGGTCCTTGATTGAGCCAACGGTCAGCATGCAACTGTCGCAGGCGTACGGTCTGTGGTAGTCGCTCATGTGGCAAACCACCATATAGGATTTGGCGGGACCTCGTCATATCTTGGCTGTTTTGTTTTTGCAGGTTTTGGTTCATTTTCTTGCCTGCAGTGTTTTTCAAACTCGTCAAGGTCGGTAAATGACGCCATGCACTTGTTACACACCAGATAGCTTGCTCGGGATTCTGTAACAATTGATATAAGCGGTTTTTTGCTCACTGTGATTATCCTGCCTTGGGGAAGAGTTATCGATATAATCCCGCCGTCCTGCCAGCTCTTGAAATGTCTTTCAAATGCTTCGTAGACTGAAAGGGAAAAGCATGCAACAGGGTCATTTTCAAAGTCGCATGATTTTTTCATGCGGATGTATTCGCTGTGCAGCTTTTGGAGCCAGCGATCGACAATCTCTGGGTGCTCCGACAGGATCGACTGGACGATTTCGGGAGTATAAACCGCAATCGTGGTTTCGAGCACACCATTCGGAACCAAGACATAGCCCTTCAGCTTCAGGCCGAGGGAATCGTCCTCGAAAACACTTGTCATACTACATTATTGTTTTACAAATTATTAAGGTTATCTTTAAGAAATTTGTATATGTTGTGCTTTCCTTTCAAAAGCAAGAAATTATTGCATATTAGATATAATGACATTAAAAATTTTATATCCAATATATGATCAAAGGACCCTCCAGAAACTCTTTACAGAAAGCTAATAATAAAATCATTAAATTCTTCAACATTGACGCTCGAAGAAATCGATCCTGATATCCGGGGGATGCTTCTCCCCGGCGAGCAGGTCATCTTCATAGCTTCACAATCAAAAGTTGCCCCGGGAGGTTCCCTTTCTCCAAATAGCATTTACATCACCAATATGCGCGTCCTGTTTAAGGGTCCTCGCTGGCTCGGGTTGAGGGCAGAAATTCTGGATATCAGCTACAAAGACATATCCACAATCAAGCTCAAGCGCGGTATCTTCACGACTGAGCTTTACTTCAAGCCGCATTTTACAAACTACAAGATCAAACTTCCGGCACTGGAAAAGAGGGCTGCGCAGAGGGTGAGCCAGCTCATCCAGAGGGGGATACGGGGAGAGCTGCCCGGCCAGAGCCACTTGATAGCGCCTGAAATACAGGTGGTAGAAAAAGCTGCAACAGCTGCTGTTGCCACCCCTCAGCGCGTTGAAGAAGAAGAGGAAGAAAGCAATCCGGCAGCAGCCCCTCCACCGCCTCCTCCACTACCGCCCACCATTAGCGCAACCTCTTGTCGCTACTGCAACTGCATCATGCAGCAGGTCTCCAAGTTTTGCCCTGAATGCGGCAAGGGCATCCAAATTGAAACAAATATCTTGAAGGTCTGCCCAGGTTGCGACACAGTCACTTCTGACGACGCAGTTTTCTGCGGCACATGCCACCAAAAATTCCCGGACAACTTTTTGCTATAGAGGCAGGTTCCAGAAATTTTAAGGAACAGGTCTCAGGCATATAGCCGCATTGGGCGCGATATTGGCGGCTATTCTCATCGGCATTCTGGTGCTAGCTATATTGGGGCTTGGCTGGCAGACACTCTTCTCAGGAATTGCAAAGGGCGCACAACAGGTAGTAGACAACCCCGTAGTTGACGAGGCCAAGGAATACATAGGTGACTTTGCGAGGGACACCGCTAAACACATGGACTGAGCACTAGAATTTTATGCTCGGCCGCATTTACTAACACGGCGCATGAACTATCAGGAACTCTGCAAGGCGGTATCAGAGCTGCACGGCAGCGTCGAAGTTGCCATGGTGCTGTCAAAGGACAAGCTCGCCGCGTCGCACCTGAAATCAGGCGGTCCAGTGCCGGACGAAGACGAGTTCCACTACATGATTTCCCAGATCGAGATGATAGTCCGGGCAACAAAGGCCAATGAGGACAAGTTTGGCGAGCTGGGCTTTATCACGATCCACTACAAGTACATCGACGGGCTGTTCTTCCCGCTTAACGACCACGACACGCTGATAGTAGGGGTGGTGCAGCCCTACGAGCACGACGCCTTGACAGGCAAGATACTCACCCTTTTGGTCCGCAAGAAGTGAAAAAGTGGGCAGGGGGTGATTTGAACACCCGACCACCTCGATGTCAACGAGGTATCATAACCGAGCTAGACCACCTGCCCGCTTAGTGCAAATTTTTCCTGCCCAAATATATGTTGTAGATTTGGACGCCCTGCGCGGAAGGGCCCTCCTGAGCTTTGTTCTACAAGCCGGATATAGGTTCCGGAGCGAAATTAGTTATTGAAGCAAGATCGCGATGTCAGGTATCATGAGGAAATCTTGCGCCTGCTAAATGAGATTCTTGTGGCATCAAAAGACAATAACCGGATGCTTAGAGAACACAACTCTGTCATCAGCAGCATAGACGAGCGCGTAAGGAAGATCGGCGTCAACACCTCTAACCTGCACTAGCCACAGATAAGGTTAAGAGCCACCCGGAGAATTTTGTCCTAACATTTGGATAGCGAGTCTTTTCAGGTGATTCACGGCGACGCCTACCAAATCGTAAAGCAGCTGCCAAATGGCAAGTTCCGCGCGATAATCACTTCGCCGCCATACTATGGCCACAGGCACTACGGCAACAACGACCGCGAAATAGGCCAAGAGCGGACTGTTGAAGAATACCTTGATTCGCTGACCAAGGTTTTTGTGGCATGCCGTGACGTGCTGGCAGACGACGGCAGCCTGTGGATAGTGATAGGCGACACCAGGCGGCGGCGCGAAAAGCTCCGGATTCCACACAGGCTGGCAGAGAGGTTAGTGCAGTCAGGCTATGTCTTTAGGGAAGACATTGTGTGGTACAAAAAGAACAACGTGAGCAGCAGCTCGCAGGACAACTTTTCGCAGGCCTATGAATACGTCCTGTTCTTTTCAAAGAACCGGCGCTCGTATGCCAATCTCGATGCGGTAAGAGTGCAGGGGAACGAGGCGGCAGAGGGACGGAACAAGGTGCCTCCTCCAGACATGATCCAGTATGCTCCAGAGAACCCTGACAAGAGCCGGATTGCGCGCATTGCCGAGATCATACACAATGCTTCTCCGTCCACTCCCCTGTCCCAACTACCTACGACTTCAGAGATTGCCCGGGCATACGGCTATGACCCTGAAAAATTCTGCCCCACCTGCTACCGCAAGTTCAAGCGTCATGCCACCCGCCGCAGAATAGGCGATCATAGACATTATCCGATATTCGCGGTGTGCAACCCCCACGGCAAGAACCCGTCAAACGTGTGGGAGATCGCAACCCGTGCACACTACGGCAACGAACACTTTGCGATATTTCCAGAGGAGCTCGTAGACATAATAGTTCGGTTTGCAACCAAGAAAGGTGACCATGTCCTAGATCCGTTTGCCGGCAGAGGCACGACAGGCATTGTCGCAACGTCACTTGGCCGCAAGTTTGTAGGAATCGATCTCTATAAAGAGAACGTGGAAAAGGCCAGCAGAAACATGGTCAAGGCAGATGGCGTAAATCTAATAATGGGACTTGCGCAAAATAGCCGGCATTGAAGCTTGACGAGAGTCTGACAGACAGTGAAAAGGGCGGGCTGTACAAGGCTATATTTTCAAGGAGAGACGTGCGGTCGCACTTTGTATGCAGGGAAATTCCTGACGATGTCCTCCTTCGGATCTTGAACGCAGCGCATCATGCGCCCTCTGTTGGGTTCTCGCAGCCATGGAACTTTATACTGATAAAAGACAAGATAATCCGCCAGCGGGTCAAAGAGTCGTTTATGCGGGAGCGGGAGCGCTCGATATCTATGCTCGACAACGACAAGTCGCGCCAAAAGCAGTATGCCTCGCTCAAGCTGGAAGGCATAATGGAATCTGCGATCAACGTTTGTGTCACTTATGATCCGACGCGCTTTGGTCCATTTGTCCTTGGCAGAACGTCGATAGAAGACACCGGCGTCTATAGCGTGGCCTGCGCAATACAAAATCTGTGGCTTGCAGCAAGGGCAGAAGGGGTGGGCGTCGGCTGGGTGAGTATCCTTGCGAACGAGGACCTTCAGCAGATACTTGCCATACCTGCACACGTGAGACCTGTCGCGTACCTGTGCCTAGGATACGTGAGCGAGTTTTCGGACAAGCCGGATTTGGAGCGCGCAGGCTGGCTCCCGAGGATGGATCTTGACAAGGTGGTCTGCTATGAGCAGTGGGGCGTGCACCAGTCGGAACCATGGTCTGCACTCTCTGCGGCGATTGGCAAAATGAGCGAGGGCAATCGTGAAGACAATATATAATCGTGCACGAAACCGTATTCAATCGGCAGGCAAGCAGGTTGAAATTTGAACCTAGCATCGGCGGACAAGAAAACCGCGATTACTGCGCGTGCGGCAGCGGCCTGTTTTATAGCATACATTATCACAACCTTGCCCGATACCTTTTCATCACGATGGCATTTACCGGCCTGCTTTCCACCGGCTGGTTCGGCATACCGCTCATCCCGCACTATCTTGTAGGCGATCCTATTAACCTGCTGTATGCAATTTTCACGCTCTTTAGCGCTCTGGGAACCATCTGGGGCGTGATGGCCTATCGTGAATTCACAAAGTCGATCCAGACTGTGATTGACGCAAGGGATGCGGCGCGCAGGCTTGACCCGATGATAGGCGAGTACGAATACAAGTCCTACAACCCTGTCACAAAGGATTACGAGGCAGGGTTCGTTCCTTCTGGCCCCATTGACTTTTGGGACAAAGAGATGCAGGTACCTGCATGGATGGACAAGGGCAAGTACTGGCACATCCTGCTCAGCCTTCAGGCAGGCAGCAAGGAAGTCCGGCTAAAAGTGGTAAAGGACAAAGACCTGTCGTTCCATGTGGGTACACAGAATGCTGCAATTACTACTAGGGAAAAAATAGTCAATGAAGAAACGAAATCTTGGCGCTACGTATACTCTGTCAAGATCCCCCAGTGGCTCGTCATGAACACTGAGCGCCAGAGGTTTGCAGATATTGCAGGCAGCCAGCTGGGAGAGCTCGTCGCAGACCTCAACAGAAAGATAGTGGCCGCATCAGACGAGGTTGCCGATTGGGAAAGGCAGAGGATAAGGTATCCTTGGGGAGGCCTTGGCATCTACCTGAACAAGAGCCTGCCTCTCCGGATTGTATATCGTCAGGTGATAAAGAACTTTCCCGGCGCCAAAAGGCGGAGCATCGATGAAACAAATGCCAGCCTGGCAAATGTCAAGGACGAAGAGCTTATCGAATCGCTTTTGGAACTCGCCTCGGAAAAGGGGGTGCCACAAAGCAGGATAGAGATGCTGCAACTGATCACAAGATTCCTAAAGAATGCGTATACGCGTCTTGGGCTCGGCGAAGGCGCAAGCGAGTACCACAGCTTCCACCACTCGCTTGAAGTATCATACATGGCGCTCCATATGATCCCGAAGGAGTTTGAAGGGGCTTCATTCGGTCCCAAGGATTACGAGCTTGTATTGGTGGCAGGGCTTTTGCACGACTATGACCCTGCGCAACCTCTGGCATCGAGCGAAGGGCCGAAAGGACCAAGCGTCAACCGGACGGTGCAGGAAATTTCAAGAACCAGAATACTGGACGCATACTTTACGATGGGAAGGGATGAATTTGCAAACTATTTCAGGGCCTTCAAGTCACCTCTGGCGCCGCCGGAAGAGTTTGCCACCACGCACCCCGAATATGTCAAGACAGAGTGGAGCCCGACCGAAAGCAAGATGGCAGAAATGTTGATCTGGAGGACGGACTTTCCCTTCTTTAGGCAAAAGCTTGCCCAAGAAATGTTTGCGCGCCTTAGAGAGCAGCTAAAGAGCAAGGGCGAGGATGTGGCCAAGGTTGAGCTGCTCGCGGAGATTCTCTGGCTTGCAGATCTTGCAGTCACGTACATGGGCTCTGATCCAGTCAGGGCGTGGGACAGGGTCACGAATCTCTACGACGAGCTGAACCTGCCCAAGCTTGAAGCCGTACCAAGGACCGACGCATTCTTTGCAGATTTTGCGGAAAACAAGACCTTCAAGGAAATAATCGGCATGAAGCATTTCCCATACATTTTCAGGCAGCGGTGGAGCCTGATATACCAGTTCTTCCACGAAGGCAACCCATCCACACAGCTCAACAGGACCATAGCCACTGCAAGGAAGATGTACCTCCGCGTCAACCTTGAAATCGGCATGAGGAGGGGGGAGATGCTGCACGCAATGGCGACAGACAATTGGGCAGAGTATTTCATAGGGATAGGCAAGGATCAGAGCGAGGTATTCAAGGCCAAGTCAAGATTTACCGAGCTTGATCCGCAGAACGCTTCTGCTTTCTGGGGAGACACTGAAAAGTTGCTCCCTGCAATTGCGAACGGGTCGATAGACAATTTTCTGATGGTGCTGCCAGAGCATTCCGCGCCTAGCACTCTGGAAAGCAAGAGCTCATTCCGTTCCATGCTGGAAGTCCTGACAAAAAAGATGAGGCATGATGGGACATTTAGAATACTGACGGATATTGAAACAGACAGCGAAGTATTCCGTGAGCTTGTATTGATTGCACGCCAGGCGGGCCTGCAGTGGATCCCAAACAAAGGCAAGGAGTATTTTCCAAAGGACTGGCGCGATCCCGAGTTCCGGCCAGAGCGCAAGTCGCACGTCGTTGTGTTTACACCCAAATAGACGAACGCTGTGGACTATTGCCACCGTGAAGCATGGCTAGCTCTTCCTGCTTCATAGACCGCTGCAACGCAATCTCTGCAAACATAAAATAGTGTACAACGACCAAAATCTTTCCCTATATACTTAAATTGGCGCTTCAAAGGTTGAACAGTTGCGCGGGCTCGTAGCTCAGCATGGACAGAGCGAACGCCTCCTAAGCGTTAGGTCGAGGGTTCGAATCCCTCCGGGCCCGCTTGCAATTCATAGGCGGGTTCTGCTTGCTTTTTGTGGCAAGCACCTGCAAAGCATGACATAAATAATGCCGAGCGCAAGCCTACCTGCTTTTTAGCGGCAGGTTAGCGAGGCTCCATATACTCCCCCTCCCTTACAGGTGCTCCAGTAGTTAAATACATACGATCAGAAACTGCCAGTGGCAGAAGCAAAACACAGAAGAGCAGTAGTACGGATCGCTCAAGCCTGCCACACAGAAGATGAGGACGCTTCGGCGTCTGAGCATGGGAGTATCGGGTTGCCAGACCACGGCGTAAAACTCCAGGGCAATTGTGGTCATGCTGGAAACACAACAAAACAAACGTAGCCGTTAACAGGTTTTGCTCGCAAGAGCATGTACCAGCGGTAGCGCGCGGATGGCATCGTGTCTGATGTTGAGGTGGGAGTAGTACCACCGGTGGCATCATCATCAGGAACCTCAAACGCTTTAGCGTCGAGAGGATGTCAGAGTATATCCATCACTAGGAATATGACAGTTCCGTCGATCTATGCAGATTTGTAAGAGGGAACCAAATTATGCAGTCGCGATTCTGCTCTCATACCTTATGGCGTGCACCTTCTTCATGTGATTCTTCAGCTCGCCCATACTGCCGCCGACATCAACGTTGCATTTTGGGCAACGCCACTTGATACTTTCAACTCCCATGCAGAATTCGTGCAGCTATCGCTTATAC